>JBMOIG010000040.1:0-33241 GCA_049317445.1 Myxococcota bacterium
CGGGTCTGGTGGATCGCCAGGCGTTCCTGCGGATGCTGGGCCAGGCGGCGCACAACGCTGGACGGTCGGTGCAGCTGTTGGCGTTGGATGGGGCGGCCGCCGATCATCCCGTTGCGCCGGCGCATCCCGAGGGGCAGTACCTCAAGGTTGCCTTCTGCCGCGTCACTGGCCGGGGCGCGTAGGGTCTCGCATTCGCCCGCGGATCTACGCAGGCCCTACCCAAGCCGCGTCCCTCCGGGGTACAAGCGGGGGCAGGAGGGGCTGTCATGACGCCAACGCACCTGCTCGCCCTGGACCAAGGCACCACTGGCACGACGGCGCTGCTGATCGACCGGCGCTTGAACATCGCGGCCAAGGTCACCATTGAATTCCCACAGATCTACCCGCAGCCCGGGTGGGTCGCGCACGACCCCGAGGCCATCTGGGGCTCGACCCTGCAGGCGATTCAGGGTGTGCTTGCGCTGGCCGATCTGGACCCCGCGGCCATCGCCGCCATCGGGATCACCAACCAGCGCGAGACCACCCTGCTGTGGGAGCGGTCGACCGGCCGACCCATCGCCGACGCCATCGTGTGGCAGTGCCGCCGCACCGCCCCTGAGTGTCAGGCGTTGCTGGATCGCGGGCTGGGCCCATTCATCCGCGCCCGCACCGGGCTGCCGATCGACGCGTACTTCTCCGGCACCAAGATCGCGTGGCTGCTCGACCATGTCCCGGGGGCGCGCGACCTATCGACGGCGGGAGAGCTCGCGTTCGGCACCGTCGATACTTTTCTGGTCTGGCGCCTGACGGGCGGCGCAGTGCATGTCACCGACCCATCGAATGCCTCGCGCACCATGCTGTATGACCTGGACGCGAAGGGCTGGAGTCCGGACTTGTGCCAGCTGTTGCACGTGCCGATGACGGTGTTGCCACAGATCGCCCCTAGCGCCGGCATTTATGGCCACACCCGCGGCGTTCCCGGGCTGCCAGACGGTATCCCGATTGCCGGCATGGCAGGCGACCAGCAGGCGGCCCTGTGCGGCCAGCTCTGTCTGGAGCCGGGGCAGGCGAAGTGCACCTACGGCACGGGCGCGTTTCTGCTGATGCAGACCGGAACCGACCGCGTCGCCTCACAAAACGGTCTGGTCACGACCGTTGCGTGGCAGGTGGGCGACGAGACCTGCTATGCCCTCGAGGGCAGCGTCTTCATCGCCGGAGCGGCGGTGCAGTGGCTCCGGGATGGACTGGGCATCATCGAAAAGTCGTCGGATGTCGAGGCATTGGCGCGTTCGGTGCCCGACTCGGGCGGCATCACGTTCGTGCCGGCGCTGGCGGGCCTAGGCGCGCCGCACTGGCGACCTGAGGCACGCGGGCTGCTGGCCGGCCTGACCCGCGGCTCTACCCACGCCCACATCGCCCGCGCGACGCTGGAGGGCATTGCCTTGTCGTGCGCGGACTTGCTGTGGGCGATGGAGGCTGATCTGGGCCGTCGGCTCACGGAACTGCGCGTCGATGGCGGTGCCTCGGCCAACGACCTGCTGATGCAGCTGCAGGCGGATCTCGTCGAGGCAACGGTCGTGCGGCCGCAGGTGATCGAGACGACGGCGCTGGGCGCGGCGATTCTGGCCGGGGTGGGCGTCGGCTGGTTTGCGTCGCTGGAAGACGCCCGGGCGTCGTGGCGCGAGGACCGGCGGTTCGTTCCGGACCCGAAGGCCGACACCGCGGGGATCAAGGCGCGCTGGCGGGCAGCGGTGGGCAAGGCCTGACCCGCTTCGGCAAGACAGGCTCGCGTCCGCCTGCTAGATTCCTCGCATGGCCCGGCCGTCGGTGCCGGACGCAGAGGACCCCATGCGCTTCAGCAGCTTCCCCCCGATGCTCTGCGCCGTTGCCGTGCTGTTGGCACCGGCAGTGCCGCAGGCCGCTGTCCTGATGTCCGAGGGCTTCGACAAGGACTACAAGCAACTGTCGGGCAAGGACAATTGGACCAGCCGCTATTGTCAGGATCCGTGGACGACCGAGCGCAACGGCGGCGTGTCGCCGTATACCGACAACGGCTGCACGTGTGGCGGTCAGTGCTACTACGGGGTCTTCAACGCGCCCTGCAACGACCAGCCGGTGAACAACTTTCTGGTGCGCGGCGACCCGAGCTGGACCGACTACCAGTACGAAGCGACGTTTCGCAACCAGGACAACGACACTTTCGGTTTTGTCTTCCGCTACACCAACACCCTGAATCATTACGCGGTTCAGTTCACGCGCGACGTCGGCGTGTACCTGCCCGGAGCGTGCGACGGCACCGGCATCGGCTCGCGGCTGATCCGCATGCAGGGCGACAAGCAGGTGACGGTGGCGGTGCTGGCAGAGAGTCCGCAGACCTACTCCATCGGCAAGACGCACCGCATCCGCATCGTCGCCAAGGGGTCGCTGCTGACGGTCTGGTTTGACGCGAATGCCGACGGCATCCTCGACGAGGTCAACGAAAAGCTGTTTCAGGTCAACGACTCCACCCACCCCAAGGGCTTCGTCGGCCTGTACGCCTACCAGAGCGGCCTGGCTGAAGCGGCGTGTCAGGGGGGCGATTGCTGGTTCGACGACCTCAAGGTCTCGACCCTCGACCCGCCCGCGCCTGACCAGGACGGCGATGGCGTGGCGGACACCACCGACAACTGCGCTGGGGTGGCCAACGGCGATCAAGCCAACCACGACGGTGACAAGTGGGGCGACGCCTGCGATCTCGACGCCGACAACGACGGCTTGGCCAATCCCGACGAAGTGTCGATGGGCCTCAACCCGCTGGACGCCGACTCAGACGACGACGGCTTGGTGGACGGTGCAGAGCCGAACCCCGGCGGTGACGCAGACGGCGACAAGCTGAAGAACGCGCTGGACCCGGATGCCGACAACGATCAACTGCCCGACGGTCTGGAGGCGGGCGTGGTCGCGGCAGGACCGGACACCGACCTGGCAAAGGGCCAATATCTCGGCGACAAGGATCCGAATTCGAAGACGAATCCTCAGATTGCCGACACCGACGGTGATGGCACGCTAGATGGATTCGAGGACCTGAACAAGAACGGCGCTGTCGACATTTGCGAGCAGAACCCGCTCGTTCCGGACTCACCGCCCTGCGTCGCCGACGTGACGCCCGACGTGCCAGCGGACGCCGACACGGTGATCATGCCCGACGCGCCGCCCGCGGACCTGGACGGCACGGTCGCAGTCGACGTCGCGACCGACGATGTACCGCCTGTGGGGGACGCGGCGGTGGGCGACGGCATTGGCGACGCGGCGATTCCGGACGGTCCGCTGGTGCTCGACGTCGCGGATTCTGGCGATGCCCAGGGCTGCTCAGCCTCTCGCCAGCCGGGAAGCCTTGGCGGATGGGCAGTTGCCTTTGCGTTTCTAGCGCTTGCCGTCGTGATTCGACGTCGCCGCGCGTGACACGTCAGGTCGTGACCTCTCCGTGACATCGGCTGGGCAGGATGACTCGTGCGGCGGACTTCGTCTTGCTGCCGCGCCGAGGCTGCCATGACCGCCCTCTCTCCCGTCGCGCTGATTCTGCCGAAACGCACCAAGCCTTCGATGCGCGGTTGGTCGCACCTGTTTGCCTTCTTCGGATGGCTGGTGATGGGGGCCGTTGCCATCGTCCTCGCCCCGCCCGGAAAGCCGACGTTTGCCACCGCCGTGCACGCCGCGAGTCTGGCCGCGCTGCTGGGGATCAGCGGCTTGTACCACACGCCGATGTGGACGCCGAAGCCGCGCCTGTGGTTGAAGCGCCTGGATCACGCGGCGATTTTTCTATTGATTGCGGGAACCTACACGCCCATCTGCCTGCTGGCCCTGCCGCCAGAGCTGGGCGAGCCGCTGCTGCGCTGGATCTGGGTGGGGGCTGTGGTGGGCGTGGTGCAGTCGATGGTTTGGCCAGGTGCGCCCCGCATGCTGACGGTCGTGTTCTACCTCGCGTTCAGCTGGGCGCTGGTCTCGCAGTGGAGCGCGGTCACTGCGGCGCTGCCCTCGCAGGCGCTTTGGCTTCTGGGTGTGGGCGGCGTGCTGTACTCGCTGGGAGCCTTGGTCTACGGCAAGCGCTGGCCGGACCCGAATCCCAAGACCTTCGGATATCACGAGATCTTCCACGCCTGCGTGGTGGTCGCCGCCGGCTTGCACGCGATCGCCGTCGCTGGTCTGGTCCATCAAATCTTCTGAGCCCGTCGTCCGCCTCCGTCTTCAGCGGCGCCAAAAAGGCGACCGCCCGAGCCGCTCCCCGCAAAGGAAGCGACCCGGGCGGTCGTCGCAGTTCGCTGCAATCAGGGGAGACTACACGACGCCCTGGTCAAGCATCGCGTTGGCGACCCGCAGGAAGCCGGCGATGTTCGCGCCCTTGACGTAGTTGATCTTGCCGTCGGGACCCTTGCCGTACTGCACGCAGGCGGAGTGGATCTCGTTCATGATGTGCTGCAGCTTCTGATCGACCTCTTCGGCGGTCCAGCGCAGGCGCATGCTGTTCTGGCTCATCTCGAGACCCGAGGTGGCCACGCCGCCCGCGTTCGACGCCTTGCCAGGGGCGAACAGGACGCCGTTCTCTTGCAGGATCTTGGTGGCCTCGAGCGTCGACGGCATGTTGGCGCCTTCCGCCACGCAGATGCAGCCGTTCTTGACCAGCGTGCGGGCGTCGTCCGCGCCAAGCTCGTTCTGCGTCGCGCAGGGCAGGGCCACGTCGACCTTGACCTCCCACGGGCGCTTGCCGGCGAAGAAGGGCACACCGAACTTCTTGGCGAAGTCCTCGACCCGGTCGTTGTTCGACGCGCGCATCTCGAGCATGTACTCGATCTTCTCGGCGTTGAGGCCGGCGGCGTCATGGATGTAGCCGTCGGGGCCCGACAGCGTGACGACCTTGCCGCCCAGCTCGGTGACCTTGATCGCCGCACCCCAGGCCACGTTGCCGAAGCCGGAGACCGCCACGGTCTTGCCCTTGAACGAGTCGCCGCGGGTGCCCAGCATCGCCTGCGCGAAGTAGGTGCAGCCAAAGCCGGTCGCCTCGGGACGCATCAGGCTGCCGCCCCAACCCAAGCCCTTGCCGGTCAGTACGCCGCTGAATTCGCGAGTGATCTTCTTGTACTGGCCGAACATATAGCCGATCTCGCGGCCGCCCACGCCGATGTCACCCGCGGGCACGTCCGTGTCCGGGCCGATGTAGCGGTAGAGCTCGGTCATGAAGGCCTGGCAGAAGCGCATGATCTCGTTGTCCGACCGACCGCGCGCGTCGAAGTCCGCGCCGCCCTTGCCGCCGCCCATGGGCAGGGTGGTCAGGGCGTTCTTGAAGATCTGCTCGAATCCCAAGAACTTGAGGATCGACAGGTTGACGCTGGGGTGGAAGCGCAGGCCGCCCTTGTACGGGCCGATCGCGCTGTTGTACTGGATGCGGTAGCCGCGGTTGACCTCGACCTCGCCCTTGTCGTTGACCCATGCGACCCGGAAGGTGTGCACGGCCTCGGGCTCGATGACGCGCGCGAGGATGTTGGCCTTCTTGAAGCGGGGGTTGGCCTCGTAGACGTCCCAGACGGTCTCGACGACTTCTTCCACGGCCTGCATGAACTCGGGCTGGCCTGGGTTGCGGGCAGCGATTTGATTGATGAAATCCTTGTACGACATGCTGGCGTCCTCCGGCTGTTGCTCCCCTGGGGTGGCCCGGTGGCCCGACAGGCACGAGGTCTCGGGGGGGAGCCTCTTGCGAGTCGTGCTGGCCGTCGTGCGGCGGCGTTACCGGGTTGTAAATTCTGGTCTGTGCAATCCGCGGCGGTTCCGAAGTCAACCGGGCCGTCGCGGCGGGGAGGGACGGCTGCGAAACCCGCGGTTCCGTGCCGTTGCGGTCGCTTCACTAGACCACGACACCGTTCTAGTCAAGGGGCGAGGCCTTTTCCGTTCGCAATGCGACAGAATCTGTCGTTTAGTCGACCACACCCCGGCCCCGCTTGACCTCTGCCCGATGGCGCTTGCCCTCCAACCGACGTTCCTTGGACCCCTTGGTGGGCCGGGTTGGACGCCGGGGCTTCGGCGGCACCAGTGCTTGCAGAACGAGCTCAGCCAGCCGCAGCCTCGCATCGGCCAAGTTCTGTTCCTGACTGCGGGTCTTCTGGCTGGTCAGCAGGATGCGGCCGTCGGCGTCCATGCGGTTGCGCGCCAAGTGGCGCAAGCGGTCCTTCACGGCGACCGGCAACACCGCGCAGCCGTTCAGGTCGAACCGCAGCTCGACCCGCGTCGATACCTTGTTCACGTTTTGGCCACCGGGGCCTGCCGAGCGCACGGCGGTCCAGATCAAGTCGGTGCCCGGCAAGACAAGCAGGTCAGTGATGGTCAGGTCTTCGGACATGGCGGCTCCTGCGGCGACTCGTGTCTTTCTGCCACACCTCGACGCCCCGGTCGACCGTCGGGGGACTTGCGTCCGGCCAGTCCACACCCGATCCTCGCCCCCCTCGCCCGCGGCGGCCCGGAGGCTTCAGTGAACGTCGAGCAACTCAGGCAGACCTACTACGACCGCTTCAACCTCGACGGCGACGGCTCGCGCGACTACATCACCGACCGCATCCGCGACATCCTGCTCGTGTCGACCTTCTACGACGCCTTCGTGTTTGAGCAGGACGGCGTGTTGTCCGAGCAGCTGTTCAGCGAATACAGACAGTTGGCGCTCTCGTTCCCGCCGCGCGTGACCAGCGTTTCCAGTGGAGCGGCGGCGCTGGCGGCCCTGAAGCAGCGCAAGTACGACTTGGTGATCACGACGTTGCGGATCGGCGAGATGACGCCGTTCGAGCTCTCCGGCCGCATCAAGGGCATCCACGTCGACCTGCCGGTGCTGCTGTTGCTGAACAACGAGGCGGACATCGCGTTTGTCGAGCTGCACCGCAAGCGGATGACGCACATCGACGACGTCTTTCTGTGGAACGGCGACAGCACGGTGTTCCTGGCGATGATCAAGTCCGCAGAGGACAAGCGGAACCTCGAGGAGGACGCCAAGCGCTTGGTGCGTGTGATCCTGGTGATCGAGGACTCGGTCCACCATTACTCGGCGTTCCTGCCGCTGCTGTACTCCCAGCTGTTCAAGCAAACGCAGCAGCTGATCGCCGAGGAGGTGACGGCGTCGAACCGACAGCTGCGGATGCGGATGCGGCCCAAGGTGGTGCTGGCTCACAACTATGGAGAAGCGGAGCGGATCTACCACACCTACAAGGACAACCTGCTGTGCGTGATCACCGACGTGCAGTACGAGCGTCAGGGTCGGCTGGACGATGAGGCAGGCGTGCGCTTCATCGAGCAGATCCGCGCGGACGGCTGCCATGTGCCGGCACTGCTGCAGTCGATGGAGATGGTGAATCAGGCCAAGGCGTACGCGCTTGGGGCGCACTTCCTGCACAAAGGGTCGCCGACGCTGCTCAAGGAATTGCGCGACTTCATCGTCGACCAGCTGGGCTTTGGCGACTTCGTGTTCCGCACCGCCAAGGGGCAAGAGTGTGCGCGCGCCGGGACGATGGCAGCCTTCATGGACCTGCTGACGACGGTGCCGGACGAGTCGATCGAGTTTCACGCGCGCCACAACCACTTCTCCGCCTGGCTGATCGCCCACGGCGAGATCCCGTTCGCCCAAAAGGTTCAACCGGTCCAAGTGCGCGATTTTGCGTCGGTCGATGGGTTGCGCCGCTTCCTGATCGGGGTGTTCGAGGACGTCGAGCGCACCAAGAACCGCGGTCGCGTGGTCGACTCTGCCACGTGGAAGAAGCTGGACCGTGAGCAGATCGTGCGGCTGCGCGAAGGTGGTTTGGGCGGCAAGGGCCGGGGGCTCGCGTTTCTGAACACGCTGCTGTCGACTCTGGACTATCGCACGCGCTTCCCCGACATCGACGTGACCCTGCCCGCCACTGCCATCGTGGGCACGGCTGAGTTCGACGAGTTTCTGGAGCGCAACCGCATCGGTCGCGACATCGTGACCAAGTCGGACGATGAGATCCGGGCGATCTTCCTGGCCGGACAGCTGTCGCCCACGCTGATCGAGCGTCTGGGGCAGTTCATCCAGCATGTGCGCTTTCCGTTGGCGGTTCGCTCGTCGGGTCTGCTGGAGGACTCGCAGTCGTGTCCTTTCGCTGGCGTCTACAAGACGTTCATGTTGCCCAACCAGCACCCCGACGACCGGGTGCGTGTCGAGTACCTGCGCGCAGCGATCAAGCTGGTGTTCGCGTGCGTGTTCGAGCGGGCCAGCCGGGAGTACATCGCCGGGTCCAAGTTCAAGATCGAAGAAGAGAAGATGGCGGTGGTGATCCAGGAGATCGTCGGCGACCCGCACGACAACGACTACTACCCGACCCTTTCCGGGGTGGCGCAGTCGTACAACTTCTATCCGACCGGGCCGATGAAGCCCGACGACGGCATCGCCAGCATCGCGCTGGGGCTGGGCAAGGCCGTCGTCGAGGGCAACCGCGTGTATCGTTTCTGCCCGCGTTACCCACGCATGGAGCTGTTGGCGCAAGAGGAGCTGGTCCGCAACACCCAGCGAGACTTCTGGGCCCTGCGGCTGGACGCGGGGCAGCACGCGTTGCTGGCGGGTGAGGACGGGACGCTGGAGGAGCTGGCCCTGCGCGACGCCGAGCGCCACGGCACGCTGCAGGCGGTCGCGTCGGTGTGGGACTTCGAGAACGACCAGCTGGTCGACGGGCCGTTCGACCGCGCCGGACCGCGTGTGGTCACGTTTGCCAACATCCTGAAGTACAACTCGTTTCCGCTGGCAGAGCTGCTACAGGACCTGCTGGTCATCGGCGAGGGGGCGATGGGGGGCCCGGTCGAGATCGAGTTCGCAGCCAGGCCCACGCGCACCCACGGTCGGCCCGCGGCGTTCTTTCCCCTGCAGATCCGTCCGCTCAACGTCGACCATGAGGATGTGGAGGTCCCGGAGCCCGGCCAGCTGGTCGGTGGCGAGGCCATCGTCTACACGCGGGAAGGTTTGGGCAACGGCATCACCGAGGGCCTGACCGACTTCATCTACGTGGACGCACAGCGCTTCAACCCCACCGAAACGGTGCAGATCCAGCAGGAGTTGGGCGCGCTGAACCGCAAGATGCGAGAGGAAGGGCGGACTTACGTGCTGATCGGCCCTGGCCGCTGGGGCTCACGCGACCGCTTCCTGGGCATTCCCGTCGCGTGGTCGGACATCAGCGAGGCGCGCGCCATCATCGAAGCCGACCTCGAGAACTTCCGGGTTGAGGCGTCGCAAGGCACCCACTTCTTCCACAACCTCGTCAGCATGCGCGTGGGCTACCTGAAGGTGCAGTACGGCTCGACGTCCTGCTGGGTCGACTGGAGCTGGCTGGCCGCGCAGCCGGTCGTCGAACACACCGCGCACTGCACCCACGTCCGGTCCGAGCGGCCCTGTACGCTGCAGATGGACGGCAAGACCGGCAAGGCCGTCCTTGTCAAAGGTTAGCCCATGCCACCGCTGCTGCGTTCTGCCCTTGTGACCGGAGCCGCTGGGTATGTCGGCGCCACCCTGGTCCACCACCTGTTGCAAGCCGGTACCCAAGTCGTGGGGCTGGACAGTCTGGAGCGGGGGCACGCCGACGCGCTGCCTTCGTGGGTTCCGCTGGTGCAGGGCGATGTTCGCGAGCCCGACACCGTGCGCGAGGCGATCCTGCGCTTTGGCCGACCGCCGGAGGCCTGCATCCACCTGGCGGCGCGCAGCTTGGTCGGCGAGTCGATGATCGAGCCCGGGCGTTACCACGCCGTCAACGCAGGCGGCACGCAGGTCGTCGCAGAAGCGTGTCTGGAAATGGGCGTGCCGGTGCTGACTTTGGCGTCGAGCGCGGCGGTGTTGGGCGCCCATCAGGCCGGCGTGACGCACCTGGACGAGGACGCGTTCGTGCACCCCGCAAGTCCGCACGGCGCCTCCAAGCTTGCGGCCGAGCGCACGTTGCAGGCGCTGGCACAGACCGGCCGGATGTCGACGGTGTCACTGCGCCTTTTCAACGTCGCGGGCGTGGGCTACGGCTGCCCCGAGCGTCATGACCCAGAGACCCACCTGATTCCCTTGGCGATTCTTGCCGCAGCGGGCCGCGTGCCGCCCCTGCGCCTGTTCGGCACCGACCTGCCCACCCGCGATGGCACTTGCATCCGCGACTACGTCCACGTGCTGGATGTGGTCGAAGCGATGTTGCGGGCGACGGCGCGTGCGGTGCAGCTGCAGGCGAGCGGTGAGAGTGCGTACGACCTGTTCCACGTGGGCTCAGGCGTCGGTCACACGGTGCGCGAGGTGCTGGCGGTGTGCGAGGACGTGCTGGGCGTGCCCGTGCCGGTCGACGAGAACCCGCCGCGGCTGGGCGACGTGGCAGAGATCGTGAGCAAGTCCGATCGGTTGCGCCAAGTGCTGGGCATCGAACCCCTTGCAGACCTGCGGCGGATGGTGGCCGAGTGTGCGTTGTCGTTGGGTGTCGCGGTTCGGGGGTGAGGGGACAGTGGCGACCGGGGGGAATACCCCTGGCCACCGGTGCCTTCACGCAGAGGCGGCAAGTGCATGCGAACCACGGCATGGTATGCACGAAAGCCCCGAGCGTGCCGCCGAGACGGTCAATTGGCGGTCGGCGTTGCCTTGCCCGCCGTTCCCCATGTGCTAGGTTGCGCGCCCCCGGTACCGCCGGAGACGTCCCACAACCGCCAGAGAGTCCTTGCATGTTGCTGCGTCTCGCGTTCCTGCCCGCCCTTGTCGCTTGCGTGGTTGTTGCGGCTCCTGCCGTCGCCACGCCCAAGGCCAGCCTCTCGACCGGTCGTGCAGGGTCAGCCTCCGCCGTGAAAGCGTCGGTCGCCGGCAGGCCCGCTGCTCCGCCTGAGACCGCCGCCGCGAGTCCGTGGAAAACTGCGCGACCCGTCAAGGCAATCGTGATCGGCGGGTCGATCTCCATGTATTTTGCCGGCAATTTCGGCCAGTACCTCCAGCACGGCTGTCGCAACGTCGAAGTCTTGAACCGCGGCAAGGTCGGCGCAGGTGGTCCGGCTTTGGCGCGCATTCTGGCGGACGAAGTGCTGGGCAACCCTCAGGTGATGGCCGGCTTTCAGAAGGGCAACGGCTGGATCCTGTTTCAGGGTGGGCTGAATTCGGTTGGCTCGCCCGAGCTGACGATCGCCGCGCTGGCGCAGCTGTTCAAGGCGGCCCACGACGGCAGCCTGAAGGTGGCGGCCCTGACCCTGACGCCCTGGGGCAGCGACAAGGACAAGCGATTCGTCGGCTGGGACGGGCTGCGGACCCACCGTGCGACAGAGCAGGTGGTCGACTTCGTGCTGGGCAAGCTGACACCCAAGCAGGCCCTGGGAAGGCGAGCGGCAGAGCGGACTTCCGAGACCTGGCTGCCCGGCGAGCTACCAGCGCTGGCCGTCGACCTGTGGCGTTCGCCGCTGAGGGCGGGCAAGACCGAGTCGCTGCGGGACGAGAAGGCGCTCGACACGACCTTCGACAAGAGCTTCTACGGCAAGCGGCCGACCGAAAAGGCCGTCTTGCTGGCGGCGGCGCGTGCGGTGCCGCAGTCGTACATGGACAAGAAGTATCGCGATTTCGACCACATCCACCCAAACAGCCAAGGCCACCGTCTGATCGCCTCGCTGCTCTGCCAGCAGGCGCCCGAAGCGTGGGGCTGCGACTGCGACGTCATCCGGCGCGCAGAGTGGAAGGGCAAGGTCGTTCCCGGCAAGTGAGGCTCAGCGCGGCATTCGCATGGGATTCGCGGCGATCCAGCGGGCGCGCTTGACCGCGGGCTGGCTGGTGGGCGTCCAGCGGTTGGGCGCGGGCAGCAGGGACATGATGCGGGCGGCCTGCTGGGGCTTGAGCTTGCCGGCCGGGCGCTGGTACCAGTGCTGGGCGGCGGCCTCGACGCCGAACACCATCGGCCCCATCTCGGCGACGTTGATGTAGACCTCAAGGATGCGGTTCTTGGGCACGAAGGCTTCGAGCCACACCGTGTACCAGGCCTCCAGACCCTTGCGGATCCACGACCGCTGCTGCCACAGGAACACGTTTCGCGCGACCTGCTGCGAGATTGTGCTGCCACCGACCAGCTTCTTGCCGTCGCCCGTTTGATAGCGGTGCCAAGCGCGGCGGATCGAGCGCATGTCAAAGCCGTTGTGGGTGAAGAACTTGCGGTCCTCCGTGGCCAAAGCAGCGGCGGGCACATGGCGCGGCAGCTCGTCCAGACGGATCCAGCGTTGGTCGGGCCAGCCGAACGCCTTGTGCTCCCACGTATACGAGATCGACCGCGACACCATCGTCAGCGTCAGCGGCGGGTCGACCCAGCGCAGCAGCAGGGCCTGCAGCGGCGGCAGGAACAGGGTCGCCAGAAACGCGACCAACACGGTGCGGAACAGGCGTCGACGCCACTTGGCCCAGCCGCCCACCTGACCCGGCGCAGCCTTCCTGGGCTTGTCGGCAGGCGAAGGGCCCTTTGCGGCGGCCGTCTGGGTGGGGAGGCTCAAAGCTCTGCTCCGCAAGAAGATCCCGAGAGCGCGGGCCCGGGTGGCGGCAGTGTAGCGCGGTGAGGCGGCGAGGCCAGAACTCCCCCGCGTCCGGCGGCCCGGCGGGTCAAGTCTGGCGTGCGCGGACCTGTGGGCGCACCAGGGCCACGACGTGGCCACGAGACCCCGGGACGACGCGCTGCGCCTCAGTGCGCCAGCCATGTGCGGCCAAGCGGTCCACCAACTGCTCGTTGCCGTGCACCGCGACGACGCCATCGGGCGTCACGAGGTCTCTGGCCCGAGGCACCCACTCGTGGGGCGGCCAAACGGCACGCGCGGTCGCCAGCTCGAACTCGGCGCTCAGCTGGGCGCCGTGCAGACTCTTGCCGATGACTTGCAGGTGGCCAACTCCCGCGGCTTGGGCCGCAAGCGCGATGAAGGACGAACGCATCGGTCGCGGCTCGACGGCCACCACGCGGGCGTGCGGAAAGGCCAACGCCAGCGCGATGCTCTCCAGCCCGGCACCGGCGCCAACGTCTACGATGGTCTCGGGAGCACGGCCCAGCGCTGCTTCGGTGGCGGCGGCGACCGCCCAAGCCTCCGCAAGATGCTCCGCCAGCCCACGGGGACTCGCGTCGCCCACGAGATTGGTGCGAGCGTTGAATTCTGCTAGCAGCTCAGCAAGTTTGCGCAGCCCCGGCCGCCAGTCGTCCTGCCACGGGCCGCCGGTCTGACGCGCGCCGTCGGCCAGCGCGTCCAACGCTGCCTCCAGCTGGAGCTCAGGCATCGGCCCTTCGCGGTCGCTCACTGCGCCTCACCGGCTGGGGCCTGCTGCGGGGCCTCGCGCGCCTGCTTCATGTCGGCTTCGGTCCCTGCGATCGCGGCGTCGATGGCCTTGCGCAGCGCCTCGCCACCGGCCCCTGCCCCTGCAACAGCCTGATCGCGCAGCTTTTCAGCGTCGGCCTTGCGGTTGGTCGCGACGTAC
This sequence comes from Myxococcota bacterium, assembly GCA_049317445.1. Taxonomy (GTDB): domain Bacteria; phylum Myxococcota_A; class UBA9042; order UBA9042; family UBA9042; genus CAJBNH01. The sequence goes on from JBMOIG010000040.1 coordinate 13,436, forward strand.
AGCACGGCCAGCAGGGTCGTGGCCTGCTTGTCGGACAGATCGGCCTTCACGGCGCGCTCCAACAAGCGAGTAGCCGCCTCCATGTTCCCCAGCTGCACGAAGAATTCGGCCAGATCCAGTACGGGGATGCGCCGCTGGTCGGCCGCCTCGCGGGCCAGTGCCTCTGCCTTGTCCGGTGCGTTGCTGCGCGCATAGCCGGCCACCAGCAGCTTGATCACGCTGTCGTCGCTGGGGAAGTCCGCGCGTGCCTTCTCCAGGATCGGCACCGCCTGCAGCGACTTGCCGTTGTTCACCAACAGCTGCGCCTGCAGCAGCATCGCCTGCCGGCCCTCGATCCCATTGCGCAGGGGCTCCAGCGCGGCGATCGCCTCCTCGATTCGCCCGACCTCACTCAGCAACTTGGCCCGCAACAGCGAGTAGGTGCGGTGTCCAGGGTCCCGCTGCCACGCCCACTCGGCCACTTCCAGTGCTTGGTCGGCTTTCTTCGTGGCCATCCAGGCTTGCACCATCGCGATGACCCACGGCTCCTCGCGATCGTTCTCCGGCACGCGCCCCAGCACGCTGACGGCGTCCTCCGACCGGCCCTGCTGGCCCAGCAGACTGACCAACGCCAGCGCGGCATTCACCTCACCGTACTTGTCCATCGCCTCGCGCAGCACGGCATCGGCCGTCTTGGGATCGTTGCGCTGCAGCGCGATCTCGGCCAGCGCGCCACGGGCTCCCATCACTTCCGGGTCCTGCGCGAGCGCTTGGTCCAGCAACACTTTGGCCTGATCCAGCATCGGCGGTCGCTGGGCTTCGGGCACCAGTGGCGCACGGCGAACCAGTAGAACGGCTTTCGTCACCTTGGGTTCCGCGATGCCGGGGTGTCTTCGCAGCGCCTCGTCGGCCTGGGCCATCGCCCGCACTGGCTGGTCGTGATCCATCTCCTGATCCGCAAGCAGCACGCGGGCCAACGGGTCCTCAGCGCGGGCCAGCGCCGCCTCGCAGGTCGCCAAACCCTTGTCCGTCATGTCCTGCTGCATGTCTGCCAGACCCCGCGCGAAGGCCACCGCGGGATGCCCGGGCGCTATCGTCTCGGCGGCGGCCAAGATGCTGCGGGCCTGCGCGAAGTTGCCGCGGTTCTGGACGGCAACCGACCGCAGCACCAGCCACCAAGCCGCGGCCTCGTCGTCCGAGACGACCTTGGGCTTGACCATCGGCTTGGCCGCAAAGGGCTCCATGATCGCGCTGCTTCCGACGGCTCGCACGCCCACGCGCAGTCGCGACAGCACCAACGGCGTTTGCACCCCGGCAGTTTCCATCACGAATTCCGCGGTCGTGCCGCGGGCTTCCAACATGGCGTGGGCCAGCCAAGCCACTTCGATCGGGTGCACCGGGTTGGCCAGCCCCTGCTCGACCAGCTTCCACAGCGACGAGGTTGGCTCGAAGCTCGACACATGCGAGCGGCCAGGCCGCACCGCGACCAGCTTGCCGTCCTTCACGCGAGCCCGCAGCAGGCCGTCGATGGAGGTCTCGTCCTTGGCCCCCAGCGCGGTCTTGCGCAGGTCGGCGTCGGCAAGCCCCGGAGGCACCGCGTCCTTGCCGGTCAGCCCGGACTTGCGCAGCTGTTCGGCCAGATTCAGGGTCTGGGGCTGGGTGACCGGACCCGGGCCATTCGGTCGCGCCGCAAACCACACGACCGCGCCGGCAGCGACCGCGAACAGCGCAATCGTGACTGTCCACAGGCCAACGCGACCTCGCGGGGCGGACGTGGCCTCAGGTTCCGCGACGGTTTCGAGGATCCGCAGGCACTTCGGGCATCGCCCGTCGGCCGGAGAAGTCACCTTCTGCTCGCAGTGGGGACAGAACTGCTCCATGTGCTTGCCTCCGCGCTTGTCGATGTCGTGACGTTCGAAGAGTGCCCGTGGGCCGTCCGGGTTGCCCGTGACCATTGCAGTGCAGGCTCGGCTCAGTCCCGGTTCCCGCGTCGTTTCAGGGACCTGTCAGCGTCGCTCGAGCTCGCGCACAAACGCCACGCCGGCCTTGCACGCTTCCTGATCGCCAGCCTTGGGCTCCGCAGCGATCGCCCGCAGCTTCGCACACAACGGGTCCTGTTGGCCGACGCGCTTGCACGTTTGGTCCGCCAGATCGGTGCACGCATCCGAGCACCCGGTCAGGGTCGCCAAGGTCAGCAGGGCCGCCGCGGCGGTAGCCATCCATCGTAAACTCATGACTTCTTTCCGGTGACGGGGGCCCGAGCGCCGTCCACCCCGTCCACGCCCGGCAGGGGCGACAACCACTCGACGATCTCGAGTCCGAAGCCCGACACGCCACGCAGCTTGCGCGGGTGGCCGGTCATCACGCGCATCTTGCGAATGCCCAAGTCGCGCAGGATCTGGGCGCCGATGCCAAACTCCTGGAAGTCCATGGGTTTGGAGAAGTCGTCGGGCTGTCCGATCGGCCGACCGGCAGTGCGCTCCACGTGGCTCTTCAGCACGCTGGCCAGCGCCGATGCATCGCGCGCGACGTCCATGTACAGCAGCACGCCAGAGCCTGAGTCGGCGATCGCCTGCAGTGCGATCTCGAGGCTGCGGCGGCCCGATGACAACGCAAATCCGAAAGCGTCGCTGAGCAGGTTGGCGCGGTGCACCCGCACGAGTGTGGGCTGATCCTCGTGCACGACCTTGCCACACAGCAGGGCGGCGTGGGTGGCGCCGTCAACGAGCGAACGATAGATCGCGATGCGGAAGGCACCGTAGCTGGTCGCCAATTCGCTCTCGGCCTCACGCACCACCAGCGGCTCGGACTGCAGCCGATGCTGGATCAAGTCGGCGACGGTCACGACGGGGATCCCGTGCGTTGCGCCGAGTTGCAGCAGGCTGGGCAGGCGGCTCATCGTGCCGTCGGGCTCCATCACCTCGCAGATCACGCCGGCAGGGGTCAGACCGGCCAGCCGCGCCAAGTCGACGCTGCCCTCGGTCTGGCCGCTGCGCACCAGTACACCGCCCTCGCGCGCCCGCAGCGGGAACACATGGCCGGGAATGGCGAAGTCGGTCGGCCGGGCCTCTGGGGCGATGGCGCGCAAGATGGTGTGGGAGCGGTCGCGGGGCGATATGCCAGAGCCCCGGCAGTCGAGCGCGTCAATGCTGGCCGTGAATGCGGTGCCCAAGCGTGTCTCGTTCTGCGGCGCCATGGGCGGCAGCTCGAGCCGGTCGCAAAGCGCACCCTCCATCGCCAGGCAGATCAAGCCGCGACCGTGTTCCGCCATGAAGGCAAGGGCTTCGGGCGTGACCTTGTCGGCGGCGATCACCAGATCGCCTTCATTTTCGCGATCTTCGTCGTCGACCAGAATGACCATCCGACCGGCCGCGATGTCCTCGATGGCCTGCTGGATGGGGGCGATGGTGGGCATGTCGGTCCTGCTCCTCGCGCTCGTCGGGGCTGCTGCTTCAGCAAACTGCGAGGTCGTAGGCGAATTCTGCGGGTGATCTTGGGTCATCCGGCTCAAGCGTCAAGCGGCCGGACGGCACGGTGGCCGAAAGGACGCTGTCCAGCTGCGGCATAGACCTGGCTCGCCGGTCGGGCGATGCGGCGCGTCAGCACCTGCACACCAGGCGGCAGGTCGCCTTGTGCCGCTTGCAGACCAGCCTCGACGTCGTACTGCGATCCCACGAACACCGCGTGTCCTTGACCCGCCAGCTCCGTTGCGAACCGCAGGCGAATCAGCTGCACTTCTGCAGCCTTCAGCGCCTTGTCCACTGCAGCCAGCGTGCCGATCACGGTATGCGTCTGCAGGATGCCCATCGCCTCTTCGCTGGCCTCCGCTTGGGCCGGCAGCAGCAGCTCGCCGTCCAGCGCCGCACGCAGACCGCGGTGGGCGTGGGGCAGCAGCAGCGTTTCGAGCAGGTCGTTGCCACCTTCCTCGACCGCGCGCCGCAGCGCCGACTCGACGGACGACAGGTCGCCGCAGAACAGCACCAGAAAGCGGCTGGGGTCGATGTCTCCCGCGAACAGGATCTCGACCTCCGCTTCCTTGACCAGGGCATCGAGCGCGCACAGCCCCGCCGGCACCGAGACGAGCTCGACGGCGGCAAGGGTTTCGTGGGCAAGCGACGACATCGGTCAGGAACTCCGGGTGCAGGCAGCGGAAACTGCAGAGATCAGACGATGTGGAAGTAGCCCGCCAAGGTGCAGCGGCGCTGCTTGGTCCAGGTCCGGGCGCTCGTCAGGCCTTCGCCCGTCGTGCCGGCGATGGTCCAGGCGGTGTAGCCCTCGCCGCGCACGCCGAGACCGGCAAATGACGGGGCATTCTTGACGAAAATCGAGACGTTGGTCGCCTTGGCCATGCGGTCCAGACGGTCGATGGCCATCGAGTGCATCGTGGCGGTGTGGAAGCACTGCTTCTCGACGCGCACGGCGGCAGCGATCGCCTCTTCCCAGTCACGCACCCGGAACATGCCGAGCACGGGGGACAGCATCTCCAGCTGGACGAAGGGATGGTTCTCCTCCACTTCGGCAAAGATGATGCGGATGTCGTCGCTGACGGTCACGCCGATCTCGCGCAGGATGACCGACGGATTCTTGCCCACGAACTTGCGGTTCATGTGGCCTTCGACGATCAGCAGCTTCTCCAGCGCCTGCAGCTCGCGGTCCTTGACCTCGTAGGCCCGACCATCGTTCAGCATCTCGCGCTTGAACTGGTCCATCACCGAAGCGACGACGATCACTTCCTTTTCGACGATGCAGATGATGTTGTTGTCGAAGCTGGCGCCGTCGATGATGTTCTTGGCTGCAAGCTTCAGGTTGGCCGTTTCATCGACGACCGCCGGCGGGTTGCCGGGGCCGGCACAGACCGCGCGCTTACCTGAGTTCAGGGCCGCCTTGACGACCGGACCGCCGCCCGTGACCGCGATCAAGCGGATGCCCGGGTGCTTCATCAGGTTGGTGGCGCTCTCGATGGTCGGCTCAGCGATCATCGTCATCAGGTTGTCGGGAGCACCGGCGTCGACGCACGCCTTGTTCAGCATCTCCACGTACCAGATCAGCGTCTTGCGGGCGCTCGGGTGCACGTTGAAGACGACGGTGTTGCCGCCGGCGATCATGGAGATCGCGTTGTTCAAGATCGTCTCGGTCGCATTGGTCGTGGGCGTGATCGAGCCGATGACGCCCAAGGGGCCGTACTCGTCGATCGTCAGGCCGTTGTCGCCGGTCATGGCCGACGGCATCAGGATCTCCATGCCGGGGGTCTTCAGCGCAACCGTTCGATTCTTTTCGATCTTGTCAGCGATGCGCCCCAAGCCCGTCTCTTCGACGGCACGCTTGGACATCTCCTCCAAGTTCTTCAGCGTGACCTGCCGCATGTTCTCGATCGCGCGCTGGCGGACGTGAACCGGGACGCGGTGCAGCTGCTCGTACGCCACGTTGGCGGCGGCGACGGCACTGTCGATCTCGTCGAAGATGCCGAACTTACCGCCCGAGTGACGCGGCACGTGGATCGACGGGCCACCACCGGGCTGGGAGATGCGACGCACCACCTCTGCGACGATGGCGTTGATGCTGGATTCATCCATCAGGGAACTCATTGTGCTTTGCCTCCAGGGACCTACGTGGGGTTACCGGGGTGGGGGGCAATGGCGCCTCCCGCCCAAGCCGCCCTCAGCGATCCTCGTAGGACTGCATCTTCTCGAAGACGACGTCGCCCTCGACCGTGACGGTATCGACAATCGCCATGATGACGTGGTCGACCGGGCGGTCCTTGGTGACGGCCGTCTGACGGGCGCTGGAGCCGGCCGCAAAAAGCACCACCTCGCCTTCGCCCGAATTCATGGCGTCGACGGCGACGATGACCTTTCCGGTCGCTTTCCACTGGTTGTCCAGCTCTCGCACGAGCATGAAACGCAAGCCTTCCAGCTCAGGTTCCTTGCGCGTGGACACGACGGTGCCAATGACCTTGCCGAGCAGCATCTCGACCTCTCCGACGCCCCTGGTCTGCTGACCGAGGCGCACCTGTCCATCTGCGGGCGGGGCGCGCACCTGCGCCGGTCCACGCCACCGCCACGTGCGCGACGACAGCCCGCCCGCAGCAGCACGCCCAAGGGTTGTCCCCGGCAGGTGCTTTGCGGACGGGCTCCGCGCGCGGATGTCGCAGGCTCGAACTAGATGATCGAGCCGTCGTTGTTCTTCTTCGGGCCGCGACCCAGGGGCAGCACGGCGTCGACATTGGCGTGCGGGCGCGGGATCACGTGAACCGAGACCAGCTCGCCCACGCGCTCGGCCTGACGGGCACCCGCCTCGGTCGCTGCCTTCACCGCCGCGACGTCGCCGCGCACGATGACGGTCACGTAGCCACCGCCGATGCGCTCGTAGCCCACCAGCTCGACCTTCGCTGCCTTGACCATTGCGTCGGCGGCCTCGACCAGTCCGACAAAGCCCTTCGTCTCAATCATTCCAAGCGCTTCCGACATCCGCTGCTCCTTGCTGTGCTGCTGCACGTAGATTCGCGCCCACTGGCGCTCTCACTTTTCGATGAAGGTGGCCGCCCCGATCAACGGGTGGCGGTGACGCCCTCGATGCCCTCGAGCGCCGCGATGGCGGCGGCCGCGGCCGAGTCGATCTCGCTTTCCGAGCCCGACATCCACAGGCGGCCGAACGCACCGTACGGCTGCACCTGTACAAGCTTGACGTTGGCGGCCTTCTCCGCCTCGTTGGCCGCATACGCTGCATAACCAGCGGGTTCGGTCTCGAGGATGAAGAGGCTGTCGCCCGGGAGGATCATCATGCCCTGTGAGTTGCGGTTGATGATCTGGGCCTGGTAGGGCTCGATGGCCCGGATGATCTGGTTGGTGGCGATGCGCGGCTTCATCCGCTGCTCTTCCGTCAGGCCCAAGTCCGCGAGGATCGCGCGACCGGCACTGCGGACTTCGCCTTGATCGGGATCGTGGACTTCCAGCAGACCAAACGCGCGCTCGACGACCTGAATGGCCGGGGCGACGGTCGTGGCCTTCAGGGCGATGTCCGTCACGCGATTGATGGCGATGCCGGGCGCGATCTCGATGTACAGCGCTGCCATGTGCGGCAGGGGCAGAAAGCCGCGCGCGGTCTTGCCGACGAACGAAGCCAGCTGGGGCTGCAGGTTGTCGAGGATGATGTAGGTTCGCAGGGCAATGGCCATGTTGCAGATGCTCCTGAGGCGCCCGGTGGGCGGGGGGGGCCGGGTTGGCCGGACGTAGCGTCGGGTGCCCGGTCAGGCCGGGAAGGCCTTCGCGGAGCGCGGAGTAGCACGACCGGCGGCTTCGGGCAAGCCCGAATGGGACGTGCGCGTGATTGCCGATCGTCGCTGGCGCGACGGGCCCCTCCTGTGCCAAAATGTCGCGCTTGCCCGGTGTCGGCCCGGGCAGTGCTTGACGGCGCCGGGGAATTGACGGTAGCAACCCCGGAAACAGAGGCGGCCCCCCATGGCATCGTGTCCGCGCTGCGGTCGAAACAGTGAAGGCAAGTATCGATTCTGCTTGGGCTGCGGTGCCGCACTGCCCGCTGGCGACGCGCGCCCGACCGGGACCCCGTCTGCGACTCCTGCGGTTGCTCCTTCTGGCGGAATCCCGCCTCCGCCTTCCGGTCCGGCTCCGGAAGGGCCCAGTCGCGGCCGGACTGGCTCGGCGCTCGTCCCCGCGATCCCGTCGCCTCCTTCGCTTGCGCCGTCGGCGTCTCCTCCTCAGGGTCCGCAGTCTGCGGCGCCATCGTTCGGTCCTGGTTCCGCGACGTCACCGGTCGGTCGTGCGGCCGCAGCGCCACCTCCGCCGCCCGCCGCGCCAGCTCCGCCGCGTGCTGCACCGCCGCCGCCCGCTGCGTCGCCTCCGCCGCCCGCCGCGCCACCTCCGCCGCCTGCCGCGCCGCCTCCGCCGCCTGCCGCGCCGCCTTCGCCGCCCGCCGCGCCACCTCCTCCGCCTGCGGTGCACGGACTTCCGCCTCCTCCGCGGACCGGTCGCGCGCCGCTGCCGCCTGGCCCTTCGCTGCGCCGCTCCGCCACGGACGGTCAGATCTCCCCACACTCGGCGACAGTTGTGGCGCCCTCTCGCAAGCCCTCTCTGACCGTTCCCCCGGCTGCCTCGCCGGTCGCGGTCGCTCCGCCGCCACCGCCGCCGCCTCCTCCACCGCCGCCGCCTCCCCCGCCGCCGCCGCCGCCGCCCCCGCCGCCGCCGCCGCCGCCGCCGCCGCCGCCGCCCCCGCCGCCGCCGCCATCCGGCTCAGGGGGGACGGGGCCGGACAGCCCAACCGACGCGCTGCCCAGCCTGCCTGTTGGACCGCCTGCTCCGGCTGCGGGCTCCAAGGCTCCGACGGCGATGGATGTGGAGGGGGGCACCTTCCGCCGGCCGCCCCCGGCGCCTCATCATCCGACGTCAGGGCATCACGTAGTCGCCGCGTCGGTCACGCCGTCGCAGACGCGCGCTGCCGCTACGCCGTCCCAGCCCCCACTGGTCCGCACGATTCCGCCTTCGGCAGCCTATGTTCCGCGTCAGCACACGCCGACGGAGCCGGCCCCGGCGATGGAGCCGCGTTGCCCCAAGTGTGGAGGGCCGCTGCCCGATACTCTGCTGTTTTGCGGCACTTGTGGGGAGCACAACCCGCTTCGGGCCCCAGCTCCCGGGCCGCAGGTCGCTCTGGGCGAGCGCATGGGAACGCTCGCCCTGATCGATGAGAACGGCGCTGAGGCGATGAAGTTCCCATTGCATGTGGGGGAGAACCGGATCGGCAGCGGGCCATCGGCCACCGTGCGTTTTGCCGACGACGGTTTTTTGGCCGCCGAGCACTGCATCCTCGAGGTGCATCGCGAGAGCTTTCGGCTACGGCCGTTGGAGCGGGCGAACGGCACCTTCCTGCGGATCACGGCCCCGGTGGAGCTGCGGCACGGCGATGTCTTGCGCGTCGGCCAAGAGGTGCTGCGGTTCGAACGATTGGACCAACTGCGGCCTGAAGTAGGGCTGGACGGCAACGCTGAAGTCGTCGGGTGGCCGGTGCCGCGCGGTGCTTGGGGCCGACTTTGCCAGATCGGCTTGCAGCGACAGGTCGCGAATGCTTATCTTCTCGCAAGTCCGGACGTGTTCTTGGGGCGCGAGCGGGGCGACATCCTGTTCCCGAAAGACGGGTTCGTCTCCGGGTCACACTCTGTCCTGTCCGAACGCAACGGACGGGTCTTCCTGAAGGATTTGGGCAGCTCCAACGGAACGTTCCTGCGGATTCAACAAGACACGCCGCTGCGCAACGGCGATCTCTTCCTGCTCGGACGCAACCTCCTGCGCGTGCACAAGGGTACAGCATGACTTCCAGGCAAGGTGGCCGCGGCCACGACCACCAGGCGGGCGCGCAGAGCGCCAAGGAGCGGCGCGACACGCTGCGGCTGCGGTACGACATCCAGGTCGGTGTCACCTCGTCGCATCGCCTGTTTGTCGGGCTGTCGTCCAACATCTCTGCGGGTGGTCTGTTCATCGCGACCGAAGAGGACCTGCATAAGGGCGACATGATCGACGTTCGCTTTTCGGTCCCGGGGTCGCCGCACGTGTTCGAGAAGAAGGCGACCGTCCAGTGGACCCGCCCGATGGACGCCGATGCCGAGCACCGCACCCACGTCGGCGCGGGAGTCAAGCTGATGGACCTGTCGGAAGAGGAGCAGCGGATTCTGAACGCTTTCCTCAAGGTGCACGATCCGATCTTTTTCGACGTGTGACAGGCACCGGTCGGACTTGGGCGCTCAGGCGTCCGGCTGAGCCGCCTCTCGCTTGACGGCCGCCCACATGCGCGGCCCCAGGTACGTGAAGCCGACCGCGAGATAGGCGGTCAACAGCACCGTCACCACCCAGAAGCCCTTCTGCAGCGGCACGACCCCGTAGATCGCGACGGCGGCGACGATCTGCGCCACGCGCCACGGCAGCCGCTTGCTCATCTTCAGCTTGGGTAGCGGCAGGTTGCACACCATCAGCAGGCCGTTGATCAGCAGCATGACGGGCAGCCACGCGTAGAACCCCGGCCAGCTTCGCAACAAGCCACACTCCAACGACGCCAAGAAACCGCTGGCCAGCAAGCCGCCCGACAGCGTCGAGGGCAACCCCAGGAACAGATAGGGGCCCAGCGTGGCGGTCATGACGTTGAAGCGCGCGAGCCGCACGGCGGTCAGCACCGCGTAGGCGAGCGCGAGCCCTCCGGCGACGTGGTGTGCGGGAAGGCCGAGCAGCGTCTGTCCGTGCCCCCAGACCTGCGGCGCCATCGTCGTCGCGACGGTGTAGACCAGCGCGGCGGGGGCGGCGCCGAATGCCACCGAGTCGGCAAAAGAGTCAAATTGGACGCCAAATTCAGTGGAACCCTTGATCGCCCGCGCCAGACTGCCGTCCAGCTTGTCCAGCAGCATCGAGATGAGGATGAACCACGCGGCGTTGTAGACGTTGGGCTCGCCGGTCAACGATTGGTGGATCGAGGCCAGCCCGAAAGCCATCGCCGTGGCCGTGATGGCGTTGGGGGGAATCGTTCGCAGGGGGATCGGGTCGAAGAGCTTCACGGCGGCCTTGGCGGAAGTCGTCCGGCGGATCGCGGGGGGAAGGACTTCCCCCTAGCCGTTGGCCATCCTAGCGCCGTTTTCGGTGCCCGTCGATCCGCGGCTGCAGGGGGAGCAGAAAGGATTACGGAGCGGCCGTCGGCGTGGCCGGAACTCTCAGCAGCGCCTTGAGCACCCGGCGGGCACGGCCAGCGGTCGAGGGGTCTTCGGCTTGGACCAGCCCCTGCACCGCGGCCTCCCGCGCTTCGTCCGGAAGGGACATTGCCAACAGCATTTCGGCCAACCGGATCATCGGCAGGCCTGCGCCGCCGTCGGGCTCTGCGGGAGAGAACAGGTCACGGTCAGCGCGGGGCTCAAAAGAAAGGGGCGGCGGGGTGATGGCCGCGGCCGCGGCCTTGCGCTGTAGCTCGAGCGCCTGGGGACGCTGCCCTGCCGCCCAAAGCGCAGCGGCCAGCGTGTCGAGCGAGGCCTGCGCACTGCCCGAGGCGGGAGAGGTCGCAATGGGCGCTGCGAATTCCAGCACCTTCTGAGGGGCTTGGCCGGCCAACAGCCGTGCGTAGGCGAGATTGTTGCGCTGGCCCATACCGGTGGGGTCGTGCTGCCAGTCGCGCTCGAACGCCGCGGCCGCCAGGTCGCCCAGCCCAAGCACAGACAGCGCGTCCATCGAGCGTTGTGTCACCAGATCGCGGGCAGCCGGCGTGGTCGCACCTTGCAGCAGGTCTCGGGCGAGCTGAGTCAGCGCCGCCGTCGCCTCCCCATCCACGGCCCACACACGACCTGCCGCCGCTCCCAGCAGGCGAGCCTGATCGCGGACCGGGGCCAGTGCCGCACGCCGCATCAGCTCTTGAGCGCCCGCCGGGTCCACCTTCAACGCCACGGCCAGCGCCAGATCACCCAGCTCGCGGTCCTCGATCACCTCGAGCGGCCGGTCACGCAGGCAGGCCGCCAGCGTACCGGACTTGCGCAGCCAAAGGCTGGGGCACGCGAGCACGGCGGCAGGCGCACGCGCATCGGTAGCGCGCTGCAGGGCCCGCTGAGCCAGCGGCGCGTCTTCGAAGGCCACGGCCTCGTTCAGCAGCAGCAGCCACACCCGCCACGCCTCGTCCTCGCGCCCCGCAAGCGCCGCAGCAAGGGTCTCCGCAAGCGCAGGATCGGCCGCCACCGCCAGACCGAGGGCGGCGAACCCCTCCTGCCGTGTCAGCTTTCCCGCATCCTTGCGCAGCTGGGGCAGGGCAGCCGGGTGGTAACCGGCGGCCAGTGACTCAAGGTCGGCACCGTCGGACACCACGGCGCCCAGATCCGCTGGCAGCAGGCCCGGTTGCGCCTCGCGCAGGGCTGCCGTCAATCGACGGGCGAGGTCGAAGCGGCCGGCACCCAGCAGGTCCGCATACACGACCTGCAGCACGCCCTCGCGGTTGCGCTGTCCGCGGAGCATCTGCAGTGCCGCGGCCACGGCCCCTTCCGGGGGCGCACCGGGCGCGCGCGCGGCCACGAAGCGCGCAAGCAAGCCCGCGCCGATGTTGTCGCCGGGCAGCTCGGGGAAGCGGATCTCGCCGGAGGCGGGCCGAGACCAGACCGCGAGGTTGGGATGTCCCTGCATCACGAGCTGGGCATCCAGCAGAGAAGCGGAGTCGACGCCGTGCGAAAGCTGAAGCCAAACAGGGATATGGGGCTTGCCGCGGGGGCTGCCGGGTGTGTCCAGCGCGACCAGCACAGCCGCAACGGCACCGATGGCCCCATGCGAAAGCGCGCGCAGCGACTGGACCGTGCCGTACGGCCCTTCGCGAGGGTCGGCAGGGGGAAGTACCGCCGTCTCGGGTACCGCCAGCGGCGACTTGCCCAGCAGGCGTGCGGCGGCCTCGGCTTCGCCCCGCTGGGACCAGCGCAACGCAAGCGCGACGCGGAGTTCCGGGCGCCGGGCAGGCAGGGTCTGCAGCGCCTGGCGAAGTGGAGCCAGACGCGGGTCGTCTGCCGGCGGACGGGTGGCGGCCAGCACCGTGTCGGCAAACGCGAGCAACCAGGACTCGGTACGCAGGCCGTCGCCTTCCTCCGCGAACCAGCGCAACAGCTCGGGGCCGCCTCCCAGGCGCAGCGTCTCGTCGGCCAGCAGCTCGAAGTCGTCGCGGTCAAAGGTCGGCAGGGTGCGGGCCGCCTGTTGCAGCGCGCGAATCGCGCCGGTGACGTCGCCTCCCAGCAGGTGGTGCAGGACCAGCAACCGCCGCAACATCGACGACTCAGGGGCCTGATCGACCCATTCCTGCAGCCACGCCGCAGCGGCAGCCACCTCGCCCGCGTCGGTCATGCCGTGCAGGATGCAGATCAGCTGTGCGCCCCGCGTGTCCATGCCGTCCTGCCTCAACACCGACGAGCGGTCGTCCCTCCAGTCGCTTGCGCTGGCCTCCAGCACCAGTCCTGCGCGTGACCGCTGCAGCAAGTCCAGTCCCTGTGCGCGCTTGCCAGCCCTCAGCGCCAGATGCCCTTCGACGCATGTCCGCAGCGTGTCGCTCGACCGCCCCGGCATCGCCACCAGCGCAAAGGCCTGCTGGACCAGACCGGTTCGCGACAGCTCCAGCGCCGCCTCGGTCTGCGCATCGGCCGCGTCGGTGGCTCTTCCGGTGTACAACCTTGCGAGACCCAAGGCTTCCTCAGCTGAGACGGGGTCGCGTCGCAGCTCCAGGGCAAGGCGCAGGGCAAGCTGACGGTCCTTGCCGGCGCCGGCCGCATCCGGGGCGGCGATCACGTCTTCCGCAACCTCGCGTGCCTCGCGCAGCGCGCCCACGTCGCTCAGCCACGCCGCCGCTTGTGCCGACGCTTGGTCGCCGCGCGTCAGCAGCCGCCGCACGCCGGTGACGACCGGGTCGCGGTCGCCCAGACGGGTAGCCAGCTCGATGCGGAACCGCTCGATGTCACGACCGGCGTCCGGCACGGCCAGCACAGCGTCGCGCAACAGCTTCTGCTGGCCCGAGCGTCGTGCCGCCTCATCCAGCTCCCGCAGGTTGTCCGGACTCGGTCCCTGACGAACCAGGGCCTGAATTTGCTCCGACAGCCCCTCAGTTCGCCCTTGCATCAGCGCGATGCCAATCAGCCGCACCCGCAAGTCGGTGTCGGCGGGCTCCAGCTGCGTGGCGCTTTGGTAGAAGCCGGTGGCTTGGTCGAGTGCCCCGAACTCCTCGCACAACAGTCCGGCGCGCGCGAAGGCCCGCGATTGGCGGCCGCGCAGAATCCCCGTCATGCGCCGCAGCACTTGGTTAGCGTCCACCGGTCGACCGGCAGCCAGAAGTGCGCGTCCCCACTCGAACAACGTGTTCTCGGGCATCGGCCGCAGTTGGTCCAGATCCTGAAACACGGTGACGCCAAGGCTGGCAAAGCCGTTGATGGTCAGCTCGCGTGCGGCCAACTCCAGGCGGTTTGGGTCCGGCGGGGTGACGCGCAGCCCCGCGACCAGCGCCTTGGCGGCATTCTCGTCCTGCAGCTGCCGCGCACAGTCGATGCCAAGGGTAATCGCCGCCCGCACGCCAGCGACGTCGGGGTCGGCCAGCAGTCGGGGCGCCAGCTCCAGCACGGCTCCGCAAAGCCCTTGATTCGCAGCCATTTCCAGGGCCGGACGCAGCTGTCGCGCCGGCAGGTCGGGCAGGTGCGCCAGGTCCGCGAGCCGACGCGCGGCTTCGGCAGCCCGGTCCAGCGCGAGCAGGGCCTGCGCTTCGACAAGTCGGCGTGGCAACACCTGATTCGGATCTGCGGCGTCAGCCTGCTCGGCCAGCACCTCCAGCACCAGATCCGCCGCGCCCATCATCGCCATCACACTCAGCACGGGCAGCCGCACGTCGTCGCCGAACCGCTGTCGCGCGCGCACTGCGTGTTGGCGACCCAACAGCGCGTGTTCGCTGGCCAGCAGGCGGTCCGCGATGCCCCACGCAAGCCCGGCGTCGTCGATTTCCTCGGTCTCTCCCTGACCCAGCCAGCGCGCCAGAATCGAACCAGAGCGCACCAGCAACTTCTCCAACACTGGGCGTGGGTTCCAGTCCAGACCTTGGGCGTTTGCCGCCGCTCGGGCGCGGTTGTCGAGGTCCAGAAACTCCTCGTCGGCGCTATCCTGCAGGGCGCGCAGGGACAGCTCGCGCAGCATCTTCGGCTCAGCCACACCAGTCGCGGCGTACACGCGCAGTACCGCGGTCCACACGTCGCGCCATGCAGAACGCTCTTCGAGCTGTCGGGCAAGCCAGCGCCGTGCCGACTCCGGGTCAGGCTCGCCTTCGTCGCCCACGGCAAGCTGCGCGTTCGACAGCAATCGCGCGTAGTGCAACACGATCTGCGTTGCCGCCGCGCCGGGCGCCTTGGCCACCAGCTCCTGTTCAGCCCGCAACCGCGCCGCCGTGCGCTGCCCCGTCCCCGGAGTTTCCGCCGCGAGTGTCAGGTAGCGCCGAGCCTCGTCGGGGGCCCGCTTGCGCCACAGCTCAGCCAGCAGCAGCGCAACCTGTGACCGGTCTGCCGCCGACTCGAACGCCTGCTGACCCAATGCCTTGCCTTCTGCAACCTTGCCCTCGTTCATGGCCAGCTCAGCCTGGAACGCCATCCCTACGCCGTCGCGCTGTGCCGCCAGCTCCTGCACCAGCGGTCTCGCCAGATCCGTCAGCCGCCCCAGCAGCAAACCCCGCACCAAAGCGACCCGACCACGCCGTGTCGTGAAGCCGGACGCTTTGCCATTGGCGAGCTTTTGCAGTCCGACGCGGTCGTCCGCGCGCCCCAGCGCCACCGCGTACCGCACCCAAACGTCCTCGTCGGCGTCGGTCAGGGTCGTCGCCGCCGCCAGCAGCCGGGCCGACAGGCTCCGGTCCACCGCCACGTCCGGCACTGCCGCAAGCGTCGTCCACAGGTGCGACGGCAAGTTGGCTCGGGTCAGTCGCTCCAGCCACACCGCCCCGGCGTCCTGCCCTGGCACCCGCCGCAGCAGGTCCAGCAGCGTCACCCACAGTTCGGCGTCCTGCGGCGTGGTCCGCAGCGCCTCTTCGAGCATCCCCACGCCCAACGCGGCCTTGCCGGCCTTGCCCAGCGTGTTCGACAGCTCGCGCAGCCACCGCGATCGGGGGATCTTTCCGGCGGCAGGCGGCGCAAGCACCGCGACCTGTCCGCGCCACTCGTCGGTCTCCGCCGATGCTGCAAGCAGCGCCTGCCCCGCCAGCCGACAGGCCTGCCCGGTTCCGCAGCCAGTCGGAAGGACTCGAACCAACAGCCGAATGGCCAGCAGGGGCCGCTGCACCGCGATGCCTTCCCGCACGGCCCGAAAGCTGGCGTCCAGGGCTGCCGCCTGCAAAGGTCCGGTGGTCAGCGCCCGCGAGGCCAGCGCCTGCTCCGCCTTGTCCGCAGCCTCCGCCTGATCCAGCTGCCACAGTGCGACGACCTCCAGCGCTTGTAGATCCGGCGTCAGGACCCCTTGCGCACGGGCACGGTTGGCCACCGAAACGACGTCGGCGTGGCGGTGCGCGCGGTGGTGTCGATGGGCGTCGGCAAGCGCCTGCGGTGCCGTCAGCGGTGGGCCGTCAGAGCGGGACTGGGCACCGCCGCAAGTGGTCAGCACCGCCAGCGCCAATGCAGGCAGCAACGCGCGCAGCAGAGGCGACCGAGCACGGGATGGACGGGTCATCGCAGCAGCCTCAGGCAGGTCGGGCCCATCGGGGACGGTGCGGGGCGTCGCGCGTCGGGCCGATGGCGCCAAGGAGGGCACAGCATGGCGACCGCGGGCGCAGGCGGCAAGTCGGAAACGGGCCTCAGCAAGGACCGACCTGCTCGTCGTTGGGCGCAAGCGTCGCCGGTTGGTTCACGTAGCGGAAGCGCTCGCCGCGAAAGCCGGTCACCAGCAGTTCCAAGGGGTTGGATGCTTCCACGTAGGACGGCCACAGCGGGACCTTGCCGCCTCCCTCGAGGTCGATGCAGTACTTGGGCACCGCCATGCCACTGGTGAACCCAATCAACGCCCGCATCAGCTCCAGCCCCCGGTCGACCGACGTCCGCAGGTGGGCGGTGCCATGCACCGGGTCGCAGTGGAACAGGTAGTACGGGCGGACACGGGCAGACAGCATCGCCAGAAACGTCTCGCGCAGCACCTCGGGGTCGTCGTTCACGCCGCGCAGCAGCACGGTCTGGCCACCCAGCGGCACCCCCACGTCCGCCAGCATCGCCAGCGCCTGAGCGGTCGGAGGAGCCAACTCCCTGAAGTGATTGATATGCACGTTAACATAGACCGGAATCCGCCGCGGCCGCAGTGCATCGACCAGCTCGGCGTCGATGCGCATCGGAAGGAACACGGGCACGCGCGTGCCGATCCGGAGGAAGCGCAGGTGCGGGATCGCCGCCAGCCGGTCCAGCAGGTCCGACAGCCGTCGCGTCGACAACAGCAGCGGGTCGCCGCCGGAGATCAGAACGTCGGCGATCTCAGGATGTTCTGCGATCCACTGCACCGCCGTGTCCAGCTCGTCCGCGTCAGGCTGGCCAGTCCCCGACGCCACCCAGCGGGCGCGCGTGCAGTACCGGCAGTAGGCCGCGCAGGTGTCGGTGACCAGCAACAGCACGCGGTCCGGGTACTTGTGAACCAAGCCGGGCGCAACGCGATGCGGGTCCTCGCCCAGCGGGTCGGTGCGCTCAAACGGAGCAACGCACGCCTCTGCGGGATCGGGCAGCACCTGGCGGGTCAACGGGCACGCAGGGTCAGCCGGGTCGCACAGGCTGGCGAACCAAGGCGTGATGCCGACTTCGAAAGCCTTGCCGTTGCGCAGGAATTCGTCCAGCCCGGGGCGATCGCCGAACACACCCCGCAAGTCCTGGGGCGTGCGCAAACGGTGGCGAAGCTGCCAGCGCCAGTCGTTCCAGTCGGTGGGAGAGACATCGTTCGGCAGGTGCATGTGGGAGCCGACACCCGTAGCCCGCCGCAACTGCGGCATGGGCCAAAAACGCGAAGGGCGAACCGGTGAGGGTCCGCCCAGCGTGTGCTTCCGGTGCCCCGTAGGAGAGTTGAACTCCTGTCCCAGCCTTGAGAGGGCCGTGTCCTGACCACTAGACTAACGGGGCGACTTGTCAAAGGCCGAACGGGTCAGCGTTCGGTCTGGTTTCCGGGTGACCCGCGAGGGGCTCCGGAGGGGTTGGGGGACTAGGATTCGAACCTAGATAAGCAGATTCAGAGTCTGCGGTCCTACCATTGAACGATCCCCCAAGGGGAGGAGACAGGCGCGCAGCCCGTCCGCAACGGCGAATTAGTCTAGAGGGGAGTCGATAGGGTGTCAAGACCGCCACGGCCCGTTCAGCGCCCGGCGGGAGCCTCCTGAGCCGCGAACCAGGCTGCCAGAGAGTCCCGCGCCAGCCCTGCCGCCTTGACCCGCCACTTCTCGCCGTTGACGGCAAGGACAGCAATCGCGATCTGCGGGTTCTCGACCGGCGCGAACCCGATGAACCACGAGAAGTGCCTGTACAAGCTGGGGTCCTTGCCGCTCAGCGATCCGGTCTTGCCGGCCACCGTGATGTCGCGCAGTACCGCCGGCCGCCGACCGAACGCGTGGCGGCCGGTTCCTGCGACCACCGTCTGGGCCATCATGCCCTTCAGCTTGTCCGCCACCTCGGCCGAGAGCAGCTGCTGACCCTGAGGCGGCGGCGCGCTGTCGTCCAGCACGAAGGTCGGCCGCATCGCTACACCGCGGTTGGCAACGGTGGCCGCCAGGTACGCGCCGTGCAGGGGGGACAACGTCGAGCCTGCGAAACCGGCGGCACAGCGGCCCCGCTCCACTTCCGACGCGCCCTCAGAGCACGCTGATGCCTCGGCCTCGAGATCGGTGTCGATCACCGCGCCAAAGCCCAGTCGCTTGGCCATGGCCTCCAGGTCACCCGGCTTGAGCGACTGCACCCCGAACTTGGCGAAGGCCGCGTTGCTGGAGTTCGCCAGCGCCTCGGTCAGCGTCTGGCACTGGTGGTCCTGCGGACTGTCGCGCAGGTTGTCTTCGCCGATGCCTTGCCGCCCGCCATGGAAGCACACGGACGAATCGGGCTGCTGACCGGCCTCCAGCAGCGCGGCCGCCGTCACGACCTTGAACACGCTGGCCGCCGGCACTTCGCCCGCGATGCCCATCGCGCCCATGGTCGCCACCGGGTCGCCTGCTTCGCGATGCTCGGCCGCCACCTGAACGCGCCCGGTCTTGGGGTCGATCAGCACGACCGCGCCATAGGGCACGCGGGTCTCGTCCAGCAGGCGCGTGATGTCGGCCTGAACCTTGGGGTCAAGCGTCAATTCGACCTGCCGCTGCCCCTGCGCCAGCTGCATGTGTCCCTTGGCATTGGTCTTGGCGTGGGCGATGTCTTCGGGGGCCAGCGGCGCAAGCGGCGGCAGCTCGGGCGGTCGCGGCGGAGCCAGCTGGGCCGGACCAGGCACCGGGGCGTGGGTCTGGTCGGCCGTCGAGAACGCCCAGCGCGCCGCCAGTGCCACCAGCGCCACCAAGCCGACGCCGGCGACGATGGCCAGCGGGCGGAAGGTAGAGCGGCGGGAGGGCTTCAGGGGAAGAACGGTGCGGACCACGCGCAGACCTCAGGACGACAAGCCGACGTGCGACTCTAGACGAGGCTGCGCCTTGCGCAAGAAACCGCATGAGCTCAAGCGATCTCTGCGTCCTGGGCAGCGACCGGATCGCACGCCGGGGCTTGCGCGGACAGGCGAACTGGCGGACAAGCGGGCGGCACCCCCCCCTTCTGGAGCCCGCCATGGCCCACACCCCCGACGAGCGCACCGCCCGCATCGCCCGTTTTCAAACGCTGGTCGACGACGACCCGGAGAACGAGCTTGCCCTGTTTAGTCTGGGGCAGGCGCTGCAGGAAGCCCGTCGCCCGGCCGAGGCCGAGGGATTCCTCAAGCGAGCCTACGTGTTGCAGCCAGACCTGATGATGGCTTGGTACCGCCGAGGCGAGTGCCTGGTGCAGCTGGGCCGATGGGAGGAGGCACGCGAGATGGCGCAGCGGACGCTGGACCTTGCGATCAGCCAGCACCACGTCGGACCGCGTCAGGACGCCGAGGAGATGCTCGAGGAGATCGCCGACGCCCTGACACGCAAGTAGGCCCAGCGACGGCGATAGATCGCCCGGACAGTGCCACGGCGGCAGAGCGGAACGCGTGTGCGAGGCCGCAAAGTGGCGCGACAGCGTTGACACCCGCGGCAAGGGAGCCTACAAGGCCCGACTGCGGGGTGGAGCAGCCCGGTAGCTCGTCGGGCTCATAACCCGAAGGTCGCAGGTTCAAATCCTGCCCCCGC
>JBMOIG010000041.1:0-33133 GCA_049317445.1 Myxococcota bacterium
CCGACCCTCACCACAGGCGATAATTTTCTGTTGACCCGCGGCCGCACGGCCCCTACCGTTGCGGTCAAGTTTGGCGTTTGAGGGTGGACGGGCGCCGAGCGGACAGAGATGGCTTTGTGACCCGCGGGGGAACGCAACTGACGACTTCAATTCCAGCGCTTTGGGGACTCCCCAAGCGTGCACGACCGTTTGTGATCCTGGTCACGGCGGCGCTGCTGCTTGCGACGTCGAGTTCTGCTCGCGCAGAGGACAACTACTTCACCGAAACCCACTACGATCTCGGCATTCAGTCGGTGCAGGGCTTGTCGTTCGGCGGTGTCTCTGCGTCGGGAACGGCGGTGCATCTGACCGAGCACAACGGCATCATCTCGCGCGTGCCCTACATGCTGTTCTTCGCCTTCGGGGTGCTGCAAGCAGGCGGCGACGTCAGGATGGTCGGCAGCTACAGCGAGCACTACAACGAGAGCCAACTGGACTACGTGACCGGCAACGGCAAGGTCGTGGATTCCAGTCGAATCATCTCGACGGGCAGGAGCCTGAACGTCGGATTCATCCCGCTGACCGAGGAAGAGAGGGCCGCGCGTGATGCCGGCTTGGAGAGGCTTGGCGCGTCGATGGCCTTGGTCGCCATGCTGACCTCGCACTTCGACCTGATGTACCTGCCCAACCGCGACGACGGTCACCTGCGGGGCTTTCGGGCGACGCTGTACCCGGTGGCCATCGGGATCACGCGGTACGCTGAGATCGCCGTCGGCTACGCGGACACGCGCCTGAGGGTTACCGCCACCGACGCCGCCACCGGCCAGCGGCGCAACGTGCAACATCAAGCGCGGGCCATTGCGGCGCGCGTGGGTCTGGCACCGTGGCGCTGGTTGGTGCTGGTCGCGGAGTACGAGGCCAACCTGAAGCGAGCCGACGGCGCAAGCTTTGACGGCACGGCAGATTCGACGATCCGGGGCTCAGCTGCGCTGTCGATCCCCTACGTGGAAAGGTTGTTTTGCAAGCTCGCCGCCGAACGCATCGGTCTGGCCGGCAGCGACCCTTGGGGCACTTCGCTCGAATTGGGGATGCGGTTCTGATGCGCACTCGTCTGGCCACTCTCGCCGGGATCCTTTGCCTTCTCGGGGCAGAGATCCCGTACGCCGCTGCGGAACCGGTGTCGATGCTGCCGGGCGTGATCGAGACCGATCGCCCGTCCTACGTGTTCCTGGCGGTTGCTCTGAGCAAGATCGCGTCGGACACCCTGGGCGACAACCATGGCAGCGCGCCGAGAAAGTACGACGGCTGGGGCTACGGCATGACCGTGCGAGGCGAGGCCGTCAGCCTGGCCACCCGCTACGGCGGCACGTTCGGCGGCGCCTTCGACTTCGACTTCTTCCTCGTCACACCGGGCGCGATTGGCGGTCCCGAAGAGCCGGCAGCCTCGTATGTCTTCTTGGGGTTCACTCCGGCGTTGGCCTTGGGCGTGTTCAAAACCGAGTCCTGCGCGCTTTCGCTCGAGCTGGGCGCGCCGGTCAACACGGACTTCTACGGCGTGTCGGCGGGCGGCTTTGGACAAATCGGCTGGATGTACCTGGGGTACCGCATGCGCACCGGCACGGGCTGGCGCGGTCAAGAGGTCCTCGACGAGCGGCTGCGATTTGGCGTTGCCGGCTTCGGCAGTGAGCATGCCGACAAAACATTCTTCGGCTTCGAGATCATCGACGGCTACAGCGAAGACGACAAAGGAAATGCAAATCTCGGGTCGCTGTTCAGGGGAAGCTACACCATGATCTCCCTGGTTGTGAGTACCGGCCGATGAAGCGCATCGTCTGGCCGCTCATCGTGGTCCTCAGCTCCTGCATCGTGCCGAAGCATCGGTTCGATGGGGCCCTGGTGGACGTCGCGCCGCCCCCCGCCGCCTTGGTTGCCGCGGTGAAGATGACGGCAATCCCGGCAGGCGTGTCGATCCAGGGCACCAGCCAGGGCCTCACGACGCCCCCCCTCTACGAACCGGGCTACGACAGCCAGCCGGTGCACCGAGTCTTCCTCTCGGGTTACGAGATCTCGACTGAATGCGTCGCCGACGCGAGCTACGGCGCGTGCGTGTTGGCCAACGCGTGCCCGGCCTTGCTCTGGGGCGGCAAGGTCTCGGGCGTCGGCGCCGCGGCCTTCTGCGAGTGGATCGGCATGCGCCTGCCGACCGAGGCCGAGCTTGAGCGGGCGGTCCGTGGCGATGCCGGCGCGGCGACCCTGACGAGCACCAGCCCCTGGGGACTGGCCACGTGCGGCAAGGGCAAGACAGCGCAGTGGGTCATGGACGGCTACCAGTGCGACGCGTACGTCGGGCGCGCGTGGGCCAACCCTCTGGCAAAGGGGCCCTCGCCGCTGTGTCGCCTGTTTTCGACGGCCGAGAATCCGCCCGCGCCGCTGTTGGAAAGGTGGCAACCCGCCGACGCCTTCAGCTTCCGCTGCGCAAGAAACGTCGATGCCACGCCCCCGCCGCAACCCCCCAAGCTGCCGGTCTGCGAGGGCGAGTGCAGCATCGTCGGCATCGGGCTCGGCCAGCGCTTCGGTTGTGCCCTGCGCGGCGACGCGAGCGTGTGGTGTTGGGGCAGCAACGACTGCGGGCAGCTCGGTACCGGCCAGGTCTTCGACGCGATGCCCGCCTCTACCGCACTGCCGGCAGCCGTCACCGGCACGGCCGAGATCGGCGTCGGCAATGCCTTTGCGTGTGCGCGCGGCGCTTCGGGCCAGGTGACCTGCTGGGGCGACAACCGCGCCGGCCAGATCGCCGGTTCCACCAATCCAAGAGAAGACAAGCCGTTTGCCGTGGTTGGCGGCGCGTCGCACCTGACGGTCGCCGGCAACCACGGGTGCGTCATTCTGCAGAATCAATCGGTGTCGTGTTGGGGCCATGGCGGCGCGGACGCCGACGGCTTGGGGCCGACCACGATGACGCCGACCTTCATCACCGGCGCCACCGCACTCGCAGCCAGCGAACACAGCGACTGTGCGATCGTCAACTCCACGGTCCGCTGCTGGGGCATGGTGATCGACGACGCCGGTCAACCCACCTACACCACGCCCACCGCCGCGCGTGTGTACAACATCGAAGCAAGCGCGATCGCGATCGGCGAAGGCCACTGGTGCGCCGTCGTCGGTAAGCAGGTGCAGTGCTGGGGCAACCGCGGCCACTGGGGTGGTGCCGGGCTGGCGACAACCCCTGAAGTCGTCACGACCGCAACCGTGGTGCCGCGGGTGTTCGCGTCGGGAACCAACACCCTCGTCATCGATCCCAGCAACCTGATCCTCGAGGTCAATACGGTGTTCCCCAAGGGCTGGTTCTCGGACGCCCTGGTCGTCGGCCTCGCTCCGGCAACCGAGGGAGGCGGCTGCACTTCCAGGGATGCCGAAATCCGATGCTTTGGCATGGAGCGCGGTCAGCTCGGTCGCGGCAACGGCTGCAACCTGGAACAAGTGGCCAGCCCGCTGTTGCTGCCGTAGCCAGTGCGGCGGTTCCCGAGCTCGACCCGGGTTCTCGAACGCCAGACGCCGAGACGGGGGCTTGGCGCCCCTCACAAAGAACACGCTGCCACTATGCCGACATGCGAGCGTCGCAACCCGGACCGAACTTGAGGTTTGGCGTGCCAGTACCCATGGCGGTCAGCCAGGCCGCAACTGGTCTCCGCTACGGCGCATCTTTCCGGAATGTTGCGAGGCAGGTTCTGAGCAGTTCGGACGTCCAAACTGCTCAGACGCTCGCACCGCAGCCCCACCGCCATCTACCCCTCGCCCGCCCCCGACTCCGGCTTCGCGGGCGCCGCCACGTCTTCCGGTGGCCGCGCCTTGGTCTCCGTGTCATCCAACAGCATCCGCAATCCAGGCGTCTTCAAGTCGTCGAACTGCCCATGTCGCACCGACCACAGAAACGCGCCCACCGCCGCAGACACGATCAACAACGCCAGCGGAATCACGAGGAACAGCACGGACATCTATCGCCCCCTGCGCGCCGCCCAGACCGACGGCTCCGTGCCGCTGGGCTTGGGGAAGGTTCTGGACCGGTACGAACTCGTCACCACCGTCAACGACGCGAACGGCATCAGGATCGACCCGATCAGCGGCGTCAGCAGTCCCGACATCGCCAGCGTCACGCCGACCGTGTTGTAGCCCAGCGAGAACAGGATGTTGCGCTTGACCACCCGCACCGCCCGCCGCGCCCCTCGCAGTAGCTCGACCACCGGCTGAATGCCCGGGCGCGTCAGGAACACGTCGGCCGCCGCCAGACTCGCCTCGGCGCCCCCGTGCACGCTGATGCCGACCGTCGCCGCCGCTAGGGCCGCCGCGTCGTTCACGCCGTCGCCGACCATGAAGACGAAGCCGTGCTTCAGCGCCTCTTCGACCGCAGCAAGCTTGTCCTCGGGCGTCGCACCGCCGCGACAGGCCGCTTCGGCCAGCCCCAAACGCCGCCCGACCTCGGCCACCACCGCCGGGTGATCCCCAGACAGGATGCGGACTTCGCAGCCCAGGGCCTGCAGTTCGCGCACGCTCTGCTCGGCGTCGTCGCGCAGCGGATCGCCAAACCCTGCCGCCGACGTCACCTGCCCATCCACCGCGATCAGCACCGGCGTCAGGGCCTGTGCCACCAGCTCTTGCACGAACGGGTGCGTCGCCAGCTTGGGGTTCTGCAGCCGTTGGGCCACATAAACCGGCGATCCGACCAGCACTTTGCGCCCGTCGACATCGGCCTCGACCCCACCGCCGGTCGTCTGGCTGACGCGCTGCGCCGTCGCGACCGGTGCCTCGCCAGCCACCGCCCCGCCCAGGGCCGCCACGAACGCCTGCGCAATCGGGTGGGCCGACGACCGCTCGGCCGCCAGCACCAGCGACTTGGCCTCGTCTGACCCCAGCCACCGCAACAGCTCGGTGCGCCCTTGCGTCAGCGTGCCGGTCTTGTCGAACAGCACGACGGCCGGATGCGACAACCGCTCCAAGGCATCGCCGCCCTTGACCAGGATGCCCCGGCCCGCCGCCTGACCGATCGCCGAGTGGATGGCCAACGGCGTCGCCAGCCCCAGCGCGCACGGACACGTGACGATCAGCAGCGCAAACGCATGGTCCAGACCGGCCCATACGTCGACGAACGCCCAGCCGATCGCCGTCGCCAGCGCCAGCAGCAGCACCACCGCCACGAACTTGGGCACGATGCGGTCGGCCAACGCCACCACCGGGGCGCGCCGCCGCGACGCTTCTTCGACGGCCTGCATCAGCCGCCCGACGCGCGTGGCAGTGCCGGTGGCCTCGGCGCGAATCCGCAGCATCGACGCCAGGTTGACCGTTCCGGCGTGCACCGGGTCGCCAGGGCCCGCCTCGATGGGCCGCGACTCGCCCGTCAGCAGCGAGGTGTCGAGCGCCGACTCGCCGGTCTCGATCACGCCATCGGCCGGAATCGATTCGCCCGCGCGGACTTCCAGCACGTCGCCCGGCTTGACGCGCTCGACGGGCACCTCGCGAACCTCGCCGTCCTCTTGCCGCACCAACCGCGCGGTGCTGGGGGCCAGCGAAAACAGCAGCTCGGCCGCATCGTTGGCCGCCCGCCGCTGGCGCTGTTGCACCCACCGGCCAATCAGCAGCAGGAACACCAGCGTCGCGACCGTGTCGAACCAGATCTCGCCGCGCGCCATCAGCGTGTTGACGGTGCCCCAGACGAATCCGGCAGTCAGCCCGATCGCGATGGGCAGGTCCATGTGCAGCGCGCCCGACCGCAGCGAGGCCAGCGCGCCGCGAAAGAACACGCGCCCGCACCACGCCATCGAGGGGATGGTCAGGACCAGACTGCCCCAACGGAAAAACGCCTCGAATTCCGGCTCCATCCGCCCGCTGTACAGCGCCAGCGCCATCAGCATCACGTTGGCCATGATGGCGCCGGCGACACCGATGCGGGCGATCAGGGCGCGCTCTTCCTTGCGGCGCAGGTCGCGCGCCTCGGCACCGCGGAACGGGTGCGCCGGATAGCCCAGCGCGTCCAACTGCCTGGCGATGGTCGAGAGCTGGATCTTGGCGGGATCCCAAGTCAATTCCGCCGTCTGCTTGCCGATGTCCAGTCGCGCGTCGACCACACCGTCGACCTCGCGGCTCATGCGTTCGACCAGCCAGATGCACGCGGCGCAGTGCACGCCTTCGAGGTACAGCTCCGTCGACCACTGCCCGTCGGGGCGAGGCTTGGCGTACAGCTGGAGAAACGCGGCGTCGTCCAACTCCTCGTAGGTCTTGCCGGTGGTGCGCGCCCGACGCCCCTTGGCGCCCTCCAGCTGGATCAGGTCGTAATACTGCGTAAGACCGTGCTCGTGCAGGACGGCGTGGACCGTGCGGCAGCCGTTGCAGCAGAACTGGTGCTGGGCGTCAGGCTCGACCAGCGCGGGGGGCACCGGCAGCGTGCAGTGGCTGCAAGCGACTGGCCCGGAGGCAGCAGCGGCGGAGTGAGGCAAGTCGTTGTCAGTACTCGTCATTGCAGCACGGCGCCTTGCCCGACTTGAGACCCTTGACGCGATCAACGGCACCCTTGGCATCGGCGGGGGCCATCGCCGCAGCCGCACCCGCCCTCGGCACCGCCCGCATCGTCACCCGCGTGCCGACGGACACCAGCCCCACCACCATCAGCACCACCGCCGAGATCGCGGGCAAGTGACGCCGCAGCGGTCCCGCCAGCGCCTGAATGCCCACCGCCAGCCCGACCAGCACCGGGACCGTGCCGACCCAGAACGCCGCCATCACCAGCGCGCCCCACCCCGCGTGCCCCGTGCCGGCGGCCGTGATCGCGAACATGTACAGCCAACCGCAGGGCAGCAGCGTCGACGCCAGCCCCA
This sequence comes from Myxococcota bacterium, assembly GCA_049317445.1. Taxonomy (GTDB): domain Bacteria; phylum Myxococcota_A; class UBA9042; order UBA9042; family UBA9042; genus CAJBNH01. The sequence goes on from JBMOIG010000041.1 coordinate 6,846, forward strand.
GCAGCAGCGCGCGACCGACCGGCGTGCGTCCCCGCAGCTTGCCGAGCACGCGCGAGTACGCCCGCTGCAACAGGGAACCCTGCGGCAGCTGCGGCAACCGCACGCCCACCACGCGCGCCAGCTGCACGGCGCCCCAGCCGAACATCGCCAGCCCCGCCACAATCGCCGCCGTGCTCTGCAACCCCGCCGCCGAGCCTGCGAGATCGACCGCGTGCCCGACGGTGCCCGCCACCGCGCCCAGCACGGCATAGGTTGTCAGGCGGCCGCCGTGGTAGGCCAGATGGCCCTGAACGCGCATCCAACCGGTCGAGGCGTCCGTTCCGGCATAGAACGCAACAAAGCCGCCGCACATCCCGGCGCAGTGCAGGCTTCCCAACAGGCTTGCGCCCAGAACGGTCAAGAACAGGGTCAGCATGGTTTGTCTCGTACGGAAACGGCGTCAGGGCACGTCGACGCGCAGCACCTGAGTGAAGACCTGCTCGCCGCGCTGCGCCGTCAGCCGGACTTCGTGAAGCCCCGGCTGGTCGAGCTTCAGGTCGGCACGATACCCCGTCCCGTCGGCAATCGCCGCGATCTGGTCTCGCAACCCTGCACGCGCATTGTGGAACGCCAGCACGTTGACTTGCGCTCCGGTCACCGGACGACCCGCCGTGTCCGTCAAGACGAACTGCAGTCGAATGCCCTGCCCCGGCGCGCGCGTGGCCGTTGCCGCCGCCTTCCAGCCCAAGTGCGTGTTGCGGCCGGCCTGGGCCATGTGGTCGTCCCAGGTCACGGCCTTGCGGTAGTAGTCGTCCTCGACGGCGAAGGTCGAGTCATTGGACAGCTTCGCCAACACCCAACCGTTCATCGCGACGGGGCCCAGCAACAGCAGACCCAGAAACCAAGGCCAAGCGCGTCCTTTCATGGTGCGGCGCCTCCTGCGGGTCCAAACAGGGAGAAGGGCAGCTTGCTCGTCTGTTTCTCGCCGTCCGACACCTTCACCACGACCCGCCGGACGCCCCCGTGGAACGAGCTGGCCGGAGCGAGGACGAACGCGATGGTCGTGACAGACTGACCTCCGCGCACGTGCAACGGGTTCTCGGGGACGACCAGCGTCACATCCGACAGCTGCTTGCCCGCCGAATCCTCCAGCGCAATCGTGTACTTGCCATCGTCGTCACCGTGTTGATCCACCCGCACCCGCACCAGATTCGCCACCTGACCGTCGGGCTGCATTGAAAACGGGTCGCCCAGACCGCGCAGGACCGTAACTTCGGCCTCACCGCGACGCGCCACCGCAAAGGCGAACAGACCGGCAATCACCAACAGCAGCAGCGGATACAGCACGACCCGTGGACGCAGGATCCGCGGGCGCTTGCCGGTCTCCATCTCCTCCTGCGACGTATAGCGAATCAGGCCGCGTGGGCGCTTGATGCGGTCCATCACGTTGTCGCACGCATCGATGCACTGGGTGCAGCCGATGCACTCGAGCTGCAGGCCCTTGCGGATGTCAATGCCCGTGGGGCACGTCGTGACGCAAGCTCCGCAGTCGACGCAGTCGCCGGCCTTGCGCTCCAGCGTCGTCTTCTCGAGCTTGCCGCGCGGCTCACCCCGGGCTGCGTCATAGGCCACGATCAGCGACTTGCGGTCAATCAGCACCGACTGCAGGCGCGCGTAGGGGCAAGCCACCACGCACATCTGGTCGCGGAACCATGCAAAATCAAGGAACATCAGCACGCTGGTCGCCACAATCACCGTGAATCCCGCGGGGTGCTCCGCCGGAGGACTGGTGATCCAGTCCGCCAGCTGGTCCACGCCCACGAAGTACGCCAGGAAGACGTTTGCGACGACGACAGCAAGGACCGCGTAAACCGCGAACTTGAGCCAGCGGCGCAACGGAAAGCGCTGTTTGTCCAGGCGTTCCTGACTCTTGCGGTTGCCCTCGATCAGGCGCTCGATCGGCCGAAACACGAACTCGAGGTACACCGTTTGCGGGCAGCCCCAGCCGCACCACACCCGACCGTACAGCGCCGTCAGCAGGAAGATGCTGACGAAGATGCCGAGCATCAGAAGCATCAGCAGCACGCTGTCGGTAGGCAGCAGCGTGACGCCGAAGAAGGTGAACTCTCGACTTGGGAGATCCAGCAGAATCGAAGGCTTGCCGCCGATATGAAGGAACGGCAACCCCACGAACAGCGCGATCAGTCCCCACGCCGTCAGCAGACGCCGACGCCAGAACTGGCCCGGCTGCAGCACCGGCCGCATCCAACGTCGCGTGCCGTCGAGGTTCAGGGTCGACAGGACGGGTTCGTCGGGAGCGCGGAAGGTCATGGCTACTTCCCAGCCGCCAGTGGCTTCCAGGGGTCACCCTGCGGAGGCTTTCCGGCGACGTTGGTGTTGCGCAGCGAGTTGATGTACAGCACGACGCCGTTCAACTCGTCCGGGGGCAGGATCTTGCCCCACGCCTGCATGCCCTTGGCTTCTACACCCTTGGTGACGGTGGTGTAGATGTCGATGAGATTGCCGCCATGGATCCAAGCGTTGTCGGTCAGGTTGGGACCGAGTCCAGGGGCCGTGTCGGTCACCATGCCGTTGGCCTTGGGGCCGTGGCAGGCGAAGCAAACGGTCTTGAACTTGGTCTCGCCCTTGGCCAGCAGGTCCTTGTCGCCCACCAGCGCCTGCAGCTTCTCTTCGGTCATCTGCAAGGCGGCAAGCTTGGCGTTGGCCTCGTCCTGAATCGTCATTTCGGCCGCGTAGACGTCGAGGCGGTTGGCCTGCGTCTCGATGAAGCCGTAATAGACCCAATAGCCGATGGCAAACGCTATCGTTCCAAGGAAGGCGAGCTTCCACCACCCCGGCATGGGGTTGTCGTACTCGCGGATCCCATCGTAGTCGTGTTCCATCAAATTTTCGTCGTGCTGGCTCATGCGTCACCTCGGCGGTTCGTCGGGGTTCGATCGGTTTCTGTACCAGAAGGCGGCGGCGGGTCGTCGTCCAGAAGCGGCAACTGCCCGGCGTCCTTCCACTTGGGATGGTTGCGCGGCAAGAAGGTCCAGACCACCTGAGCAAGGAAGACGATCAGAAAGAGCACGAGCGCCGCTTGGGCCCAGACCGAAAGGTCCATGTTTCCCATGATATCGCTCAGGCTCACGTCTTCCTCCCCAAGTTCGGTCTGGCCCTGACGGACGCTATTGCGCGGGTGGCACGACTGCGGGAGCCGGAGCAGCCCCCGCCTCGGCAGCCGTCGGTGTCACGGTAGCGGCGGCTTCAGGGGCCGCAACCGGCGTGGCATCGGCGGCCGGAGCCACGGCAGGCGCAGCGGCAGCAGCCTTGTCCGCGGCGGCCTTCTTGGCGGCAGCCTCGGCAGCGGCGGCCTCAGCAGCCGGACGACCGATGTCGACACCAAGACGCTGCAAGTACGCAACCAGCGCCACGATCTTCTTGGTTTCCAGGCCGGGCTGGCCGCCCTCGGCCACGATGTTGTCGGCGATCGCCTTGGCCTGCGCGCGCGCGAGCTCCTCGGCGTTGTTCATGTCCTTGTTGAGGATGCCGCCGTAGGGAACGCCCAGCATGATCATCGCGTTGACGCGCGGCTGAATGCCGGCGAAGTCGAGGTCCTCGGTCAGCAGCCACGAGAACGGCGGCATGATCGACCGCGGCGTCATGGCCGACGGCTCGTTCATGTGCTTGACATGCCACAGGTCCGAACGCCGAGTACGGTACGGGGTGCTGGTGCCTTCGCGGGCGAGGTCCGGTCCGATGCGGCGCGAGCCCCACTGGAACGGATGGTCGTACACGAACTCGCCGGGCTTGCTGTACTCGCCAAAGCGCTCGGTTTCAGCGCGAATCGGCCGGACCATCTGCGAGTGGCAGTTGTAGCAGCCCTCGGCCAAGTAGATGTCGCGACCTGCCAGCTCCAGCGGCGTGTAGGGCTGGACGGCGGCGATGGTGGGGATGTTGGCCTTGACCAGGAAGGTCGGGACGATCTCGAACAGCGAGGCCACGATGACAGCAAGCGCGGTCAACACCGTGAACTTGAAGGCCTTGCCCTCCCACGCGCGGTGGAAGTCCATGCGGACGAAGCTGGACCAGGCGGACTGGCCGGCGGTGCCGTGCGAGTCATGCGAGTCGGCCTTGGCAAGGGCGGGAGCCTCAGCCGCCGAGTCGGCGTACTGCGCAGGACGGGCCTTCCACGTCTTGTAGAAGTTCACGCAGGCGAGGATGACGCCGGTCAGGTACAGCGTGCCGCCGACGACGCGCACGATGTACATGGGCATCAGACGCATCACGGTCTCGACGAAGTCGGGATACGCAAGGCGTCCGGTCGAGTCGAATGCGCGCCACATCAAGCCTTGGGTGATGCCTGCGGTGTAGATCGAGACGATGTACAGCAGGATGCCGATGGTGCCGATCCAGAAGTGGACTTCCGCCAGCTTGCGGCTCCACAGCGGGGTCTGGAACAGGCGGGGCAGCAGCCAGTACAGCATGCCGAACGCCATGAAGCCGTTCCATCCAAGGGTGCCGGAGTGGACGTGGGCGATGGTCCAGTCGGTGTAGTGCGACAGCGAGTTGATGCTCTTGATCGAGAGCATCGGGCCCTCGAACGTCGACATGCCGTAGAAGGTGATGGCGACGACGAAGAACTTCAGCACCGGGTCTTCCGCGACCTTGTTCCACGCCCCACGCAGGGTCAGCAGGCCGTTGATCATGCCGCCCCACGAGGGCATCCACAGCATGACGGAGAACAGCATGCCCAGCGTCGAGGCCCACTCGGGCAGCGCGGTGTAGTGCAGGTGGTGGGGGCCGGCCCAGATGTACATGAACACGAGCGACCAGAAGTGCAGGATCGACAGCCGGTAGGAAAACACCGGTCGATTCGCGGCCTTGGGCAGGAAGTAGTACATCATGCCCAGGAATGGCGTCGTCAGCACGAAGGCCACGGCGTTGTGCCCGTACCACCACTGCATGAACGCGTCCTGCACGCCCGCGTACAGCGAATAGCTGCGCAGGAACGTCGCAGGAACCGACAAGTTGTTGAAGATGTGCAGGATCGCCACCGTCACGACGCTGGCTACGTAGAACCAGATGGCAACGTAGAGGTGACGCTCACGGCGCTTGGCGATGGTGCCGAAGAAGTTGATCGCGAAGACCACCCAGACCACGGCGATCAGGATGTCGATCGGCCACTCGAGCTCGGCGTATTCCTTGCCTTGCGTGATGCCCAACGGCAGCGTGACCGCGGCGGCAACGATGATCAGCTGCCAACCCCAGAAGTGGATGGCGCTGAGCGTGTCGCTGAACATGCGGGCCTTCAACAGCCGCTGCGACGAGTAGTAGACGCCTGCGAACACGGCGTTGCAGGCGAACGCAAAGATCACCGCGTTCGTGTGCAGCGGGCGTAGTCGGCCGAAGTGGAACCAGCCGATGTTCAGCTGGGGCCAGGCAAGCTGGGCGGCAATCCAAACGCCGACCAACATGCCCACGACCGCCCATAGCACCATGGCGAACGTGAACTTGCGGACGATGGCGTCGTCATAGACGAACTTCTCGATGGGGCTACCCGTCGTGGACGTGGTCACGGCTGGACTCCTGGAGTGAGGGGTTCAGGGCGAAAGGAAACGGCAAATACGCCAAATAACCTGAAGCAGGGCATGAACTCGGTGTGGCGGGCCACAAACGTTCAGGGGCCGGAGTATGCCCGGACACGCTCACAGTGGAAATCCCCCACGCCCCGCAACCCGCTGTTGAACAGGGGGAACATTCCCGTGGGTGCGGCCCGACGTCGCCGTTCGCACTTCCCCGGCGGTCTGGTAGACTGCGGTCAACGGCCGAGGTCGCGGGCATCTGGCACACGACCAGCCATCAGGGAGGCGCCCCATGCCCATGCTGCGCGGCATCGAGACCACGGCGATCGGCAGGACAAGGACGGTCGAAGTCACCTACGAGAACCGGGCGTACGTTGACCGCAACGGCAAGCCCGTCGCACTGATCGACATGACGTGCTACGCCTGCAGCAACAGCTACTTCGTCCTCGACAGCGACCCTATCGACTTCTGCCCCCACTGCGGCCGCCGCGAGGGACCGCCGTGGGCCTCGCACGACGAGGGCGTCGCTTGGGCGCGCCTGCATGATTTCAAGTGGTTGCGAAAGCTCGGGCTGGACGTCTACGGCCTGCGTCGCGGCGACGGTGCCTGGATGCTGGGCTTCGGCCGCAGCTCTGAGGCGTTGATCGGTACCGGACGCTATGTCGAAGTGCGATCGCTGCTGCCCGGCGGCGGGTAACGGAGGTGGCCATGGTCGACCGCGACGTCCAAGCGAACCGGCAGCGGACGCTCGGCGTGGTCGTGATTGGCAACGAGGTCCTTTCCGCCAAGTTTCGAGATGAGAACACCCCGCAGCTGCTGCACAGGTTGGCCGAGGCTGGCGTGCGTGTCGGTGAGGTCGCGATCCTGCCCGACGACGTGCGGCGGATCGCCCAAGTGGTGCGCGATTTCTCACAGCGCTTTGACTTTGTGTTGACGACGGGCGGAGTTGGCCCGACCCACGACGACCGCACCTGGGAGGGGGTCGCCCTTGCGCTGGGCCGGGATCTGGCGGTGCACGGGGCGATGGTCGAGCGGATCGCGGCGCGCACCGGCCAGCCGCTGACCGACGAACAGCTGCGAATGACGCGCCTGCCACCGGACACCGAACTGCTGGGTCCCACGGACCGCTGGCCTCTGCTGCAGTGCGGCAATGTCTTCGTGCTGCCCGGTGTGCCGTCGATGGTGGCGCTGCGGCTGGACCTGATCTGCCGCCTGCTGGCCGGCCCCCGACCGCATCTGGCCACGGTTTTCCTGAGCATCGACGAATGGTTGTGCGTGCCCGCCATCGACGCGACAGTGGCTGCGTTTCCCCAGCTCGACATCGGCAGCTATCCGATCTTCGACCACGGTGACCACCGCCTGCGGGTGACATTCGAGGGCTTCGAGGCGACGCCGTTGGTCGATGCAGTCGGCGATCTGCTGCACCGCGTCGGCCTGTCGCAGCTGGTGCGCATCGAGTGGCGCGGGCTACCGGACGACACGCCGCCCCCTGAGTGGGCGAAAGCGGGGGGAGCATGGCCACGTTGACCTCCCTCGATCTGCGCATCCGGATGACCCCGCTGCCGACCAGCTACCAGTTCGAGGTGGCGGACAACCTATTCGATCTGAACTGGATTTGGGTGAAGATTCGCGTCTCGGCCAGCGGACTTCCCGGCCACTTCGTCCACACTCGTCTGGCAACCTGGGAGCTCGCAAGCCTAGCCGAGCACACCGACCAGCTCGCCGACGGCCAGCGCGCGATGTGGCACCCCCGGTTCTTCGACTCCGGCTTGCACCTGTGGGTCCGTCGATCCGCAGAGCGCAACGACACTTGCATCGTGACCTTGGTACTGTCGCCCGTGACGGGGCCGCTGCCGGCCGACGCCCTGCCCTCGTGGCACGCCGACCGCTTCCGCCACCCCGGTGGCCAGCTGGAGGGCGCGCGTTTCCAGTGTTCCCGCGCGGCGTTGGCCCTTTTCGCCGAGGAGCTGCGCGACGCCTTGACCGCCTTTCCCGTAAGACCTCTGCAAAAGGTCGGCTGAGACGACGATGCTTGCGGCATGACAGGACTTTGGCGTATCGTGCCGCGGCTCGGTCCTAGGCGGATCGGCTTTGCGTCCCCCCAAGAAGCAGGCGATGCGCCCCGCGACACGCTGACTCCAGCCCCGTCGCAGCCCTCGCGGACATCACTAAGGAGTCCCGGAACATGAAGCGTATTCTCGTGATCGGTCTCGTCCTGACCGCCGCGGCGGCCACCGGTTGCAGCTCTTCTTCGAATGGCGGTGGCGGTGCGGGTGTTGTGACCCTGGCGGCTGGCAGTGCCTGTAACGCCGCGTCCAAGCAGGTCACTTGTTCGACGAGCAAGTCGGCGATTCTGACGTGCAACGTCGCCGCCTCTGCGTATCAGGTCGCCACGACCTGCACGGCCGGCACGCTCTGCGACAGCGCCACCTCGACCTGCAAGGCGACCAGCATCGACGGCAACGACACGACTTCCGACACCACGTCCCCCGACGTCTCGGTCGTCGATACGACCGCCGATACCACCAAGCCTGACGTTGCGGTGGACACCACCAAGCCCGACACGACCACGCCCGTGGGCGGCGACTGCGCTGCAACCGACGAGGCTTGCATTTCCACCTGCCAGGAAGACAAGTGCTCCGACGAGATCGTGGCCTGCACCGACGACCCGGACTGCACCGGCCTGATGCAGTGCCTGGGCGCGTGCTCGGACGCCGCTTGCCAGGACGCCTGCTCCAAGGAAGCTCAGGGCAACGCGATTTCCCTTGCCAACGCTTTCGGCCTTTGTGTTCAGCTCAAGTGCATCGTGGCCCCGAAGATGCCGTGCGATCAGGCCGCCCCTGACTTCCAGGACTGCCTGAACAGCTGCGCCCTCTTCATGTGCATGAACGAGATCGACACCTGCGACGCCGATCCTACCTGCGCCACCGCCAAGGAATGCATCTTTGCCTGCGATACCGGTGCCTGCCAGCAGAAGTGCGCCAAGGACGGCGGCGCGGGTGGCAAGAAGGCGTGGGACGAGCTGATTTGCCTCAACGACAAGTGCGTGGCCGACACAACCACCACCAATCCTGGCAAGTGCGCACCCGACGACAACGCCTGCCTGCAAGAGTGCAACGACGCCAACTGCGCCGATTCGTACGGCGCGTGCACGGGCGACACGGACTGCATGGGCATCCTGCAGTGCGCCCAAGCCTGCGGCAGCGACAACGCTTGCGTTCAGAAGTGCGTGACCGACGCTGGCGCCGGCGCGGCTACCCTGCTGGACACGTGGCAGACCTGCCTGTCGGACAACTGCCTGTAGGCTGCGGTTCGAATTCCACTCATGGACACCCCGCCCGCCCGCGCGCCCGCACCAGGAGGCGTCGCCATGTCGTCACAGCTCGTCGAGCAGGTCCGCCATGCCGGTGTCGTGGGCGCGGGCGGTGCGGGGTTTCCCACCCATGCCAAGATCGGGGCCAAGGCCGACGTCGTTCTTGCGAACGGTGCCGAGTGCGAGCCCCTGCTGCATACCGATCAGGTCATTCTCGAGCGCCACCCGCGCGAGGTGCTGGAAGGCTTGCGGCTGGTCGTGCAGGCCACCGGGGCCTCACACGGCATCCTCGTGACCAAGAGAGTCTACGCGCACACCGTTGACGTGCTGCAGCAGCATCTGCCTGCCTTCCCCGAAATCCGCCTGGAATTGCTTGATAATTTCTATCCGGCCGGGGACGAGCAGGTCCTGCTGTATGAGGCGACCGGGCGCATCACGCCCGAGGGCGGCATTCCGATCCAGGTCGGCGCCGTCGTCAGCAACGTGGGTACCTTGGCCAACGTCGCGGCTGCGGCGCAGGGCGAGCCGGTGGTGCGGCGGTACGTGACGATGGTCGGCGAGGTGGCGCGACCGGGCGTGTACGAGGTCCCCGTCGGCACGCAATTTCGCGATTTGCTTGCCTTTGCTGGCGGCACGTCGCTGCACGAGTTCGCGATTCTTGCGGGTGGCCCGATGATGGGTTCGCTGGCCGCGGACGAGGACGAACCCGTCACCAAGACGTCGGGCGGCTTCTTCGTGCTGCGCAAGGACCACCCCCTCATCGCGTCGCGACAGGTCAAGGCCGAGACGGACATCAAGCGTTCGATGTCGGCGTGTTGCCAGTGCCGCATGTGCACCGACTTGTGCCCGCGCAACAACCTGGGCCACCGCATCGAGCCGCACCTTTGGATGCGAGCAGTGAAGTACGGTCAGGACCTCTCGGCCGACCAGATCACACAGGCGCATCTGTGCTGCCTGTGTGGCGTGTGCGAGGTCTACTCGTGCCCGCAAGGTTTGTCGCCGCGTCGGGTGGCCGCCGAGCTGAAGTCTCGGATGTGGAAGGCCAAGATCGCCAACCCATTCCGCAATCGCCCCGACGCCGTCAACCCTGAACGTGGCTACCGCAAGGTCGCCAAGCACCGCTTGCTGCACCGGCTGGGTCTGGTGCCGTACGACGTCGAGATGCCGTTTCGCGGCACCTTTGACGACGTCGACCGGGTGGTGCTCAAGCTCAAGCAACACGTTGGAGCACCTGCCAGCGCGCTCGTGGCCGTCGGCGACAACGTCACGGTCGGACAGCGCATCGCCGACATGCGCGACGGTGCCTTGGGCGCCCCCATTCACGCGTCGATCTCCGGACGGGTGGCCAAGGTCGACGACCGCGCCATCGTGATCCGCCGGGTCTGAGGTTTCTGCCATGCATTCCGACAGCTACCCTGAGCCCCAGGTCCCCGCCATCGGCCTGCTCGAGATGTCCAGCATCGCCCGCGGCGTGATTGCATGCGACGCGATGGTCAAGCGGGCCGCCGTGACGGTCGTCATCGCCGCGCCTGTGTGCCCGGGCAAGTTCGTGATTCTGGTCGAAGGTGTCGTCGCTGACGTCGAGCAGGCGATGCAGGCGGGTCTGTACTACACCGGGCCGTCGCACGTGGACGACCTGCTGCTGACGCAAGTGCACCCGCAGGTGCTGCCGGCCGTGCGCGGGACCACCAAGGTCGAGGCGCTGAAGGCGATTGGCATCGTCGAGACGTTTACGGTCGCGGCGACCGTGCTGGGCGCAGACGCGGCGTGCAAGGCGGCCGAGATCGAGCTGGTCGAGATGCGGCTGGCAGTGGGTCTGGGCGGCAAGGCGTACTTCACCATGACGGGCGAGCAGCACATGGTCGAGGCGGCCATCGCAGCCGCGGTCGAAAAGCTGGACGGCGGCCTGATCATCCGGACCGAGATCATCCCCGCACCGCACAGCGACATGGGCGACGTCGTCCTGTAGCGCGCGAGTCGGCGACCTGTCCAGAAACGGCCAAGGCTTCACTCTTTCACCGACCGGGAGTATCCTGTCAGGCAGCTGCCTTGGTCCCCCCCAGCCAAGACCAGCGGATGCCGCCAGCGTCGCAGTTCCGGATCCGGTGTCCGGCGAAGCTCATAGCTGCCTCTCCCCCCTGTCTCGCTCGAGCACGCCCCTCCCCCCCGGCGCGCAAGGAGCTTCCCATGGCACAGTCCCTGATGGTCCTGACCGCCGACGCCAGCATCGGCAAGAGCGTGATTTCGCTCGGTCTTGCCGACCAGTTCGAGCGTCACGGCGCCCGCACGTCCTACTTCAAGCCCGTCGGCACGTCAGTCACCGGCGACCTCGACTCCGACGTCATGTTCGTCCACAAGGTCATGTCATCGAAGCTGCGGCCGCAGGATCTGGTGGCCGTCAGCACCGCCGACGTCTGCCGCGCCATTGCCGCGCACCACTATGACGAAGTGCTGGACCGCATTCTGGAGGCCCACAACCGCCTCGCGCAGTCGTGTGACGTCATCATCTGCGAGGGCGTCGACAGCCTGCGCAACTTCCCGTCGCTCGAGTCAGACTTCAACCTCGACATCGCCCGCAATATCGATGCGTCCATCCTGCTGGTTGCCAATGGCCACAAGCTGGGGGTCGAGGACGTGGTCTCGAGCATTAGCCTGACGAACAGCCAGCTAAAGGAAAAGGGCGCTCAGGTCTGCGGCGTCATCATCAACCGCGTCGATGAGAAGTTGCGCAGTGACTTTGCCGAGGAAGCCCGCCGCCAGCTGCGCGCAGAGGGCATTCCGCTGTACGGCGTGCTGCCGCACTTGACCGTCCTGTCGAGCCCGCGCATCCGCGATGTCGTGCGTACGCTGAAAGCTGAGATGCTGGTCGGCGACGAGCAGTTGGCCACCCGCGTCGGCAAGGTTCTGGTCGCGGCGATGGGGCTGGAGAACGCCCTGCACTACTTCGAGGACGGCAGCCTGCTGATCACCCCCGGAGACCGCGAGGAGATCCTGCTGGCCGCCGCTGCCGCCTATGGCTGCGACCACTGCCCGCGCCCCGCCGGTGTGGTGCTGACGGGCGGTTTCGAGCCGCGTCGCAAGGTGATGCAGCTGGTGCGGTCGCTGTCGAAGGGCAAGCTGCCGATCATGCGCGTGTCGCAGAACACCTACGAAACCGCGATCGCCGTCAACGCCATCCAGCCCCTGCTGGACGCTGAGCAGGAAGACAAGGCTCTGGCGATTCGCGCGGCGATGGAAGAGTTCATCGACGTCGACCGTCTGGTCGAGCAGCGGTTCGAGACGACCAAGCGTGTCGTGTCGCCGCAGCGCTTCATGCGCTCGATTCGCGACATGGCCAAGGGGCAGAAGAAGAAGATCGTGCTGCCCGAGGCCAACGTCGACCGCATCCTGAAGGCGACCGAGGCCCTGCGGCGCCAAGACATCGTCGACGTGGTGCTGATCGGCGACGAGTTGGAGATCCGCAAGTACGCCAAGCAGTTGGACGTGACCCTGGACGAGCACGTCGAGATCGTGAACCCCAAGACCGACCCGCGCTTCGAGCTGTACGTGCAGACGCTGCTTGACGCCCGCAAGCACAAGGCGATGCACGAGGACGTGGCGCGCGACCTGATGGCCGACCGCAACTACTTCGGCACGATGATGGTCCACTTGGGCCACGCCGACGGCATGGTGTCCGGCTCGACGACCACCACCCAGGCGACGCTGCGGCCCGCGTTCGAGTTCGTGCGCATCCGCCCCGGCATCCAGCACGTGTCGAGCATCTTCTTCATGTGCCTGCCAGACAAGGTGCTGGTCTACGGCGACTGCGCGGTGATTCCCAACCCCACCGCCGAGCAGTTGGCCGACATTGCGGTCGCCAGCGCCGAGACCGCCGCAGCCTTCGGCATCGAGCCTCGTGTCGCGATGCTGTCGTACTCTACGGGCGACTCCGGCAAGGGAGCAGACGTAGATCTGGTGCGCGAGGCGACGCAGCTGGTCCTCAGCCGTCACCCCGACATGATGATCGAGGGTCCGATCCAGTACGACGCCGCCATCGACCCCGACGTCGCCCGCACCAAGCTGCCCAACAGCAAGGTAGCCGGCCGCGCGACCGTGTTCATCTTCCCGGACCTGAATACCGGCAACAACACGTACAAGGCCGTCCAGCGGTCCGCCGGCGCCATCGCGATTGGCCCCGTGCTCCAGGGCCTGCGCAAGCCCGTCAATGACCTGAGCCGCGGCGCGACGATCACCGACATCGTCAACACGGTAATCGTTACGGCGATCCAGGCCACGACCAACCCGGACTGACCTCCCTCCGTCTGGACTTCGACCGCTCGGGGCGCGACCCACTCCTTCGTCGCTGCCAGCCTTCCCCTCTCCGACGGCGTGCCGGGCGTGACGCCCCCGCCAGAGGTGCACCCGACCATGAAGATCCTTGTCCTGAACTGCGGCAGTTCCTCCATCAAGTACCAGCTGTTCCGCATGCCTGAGGCAGACGTACTGGCGCGCGGTCTGGTGCAGCGCATCGGCGAACCGATGGGCCAGATCGACCAGCAGAGCCCCGCAGGCACCTTCCGACTGTCAGAGCCCGTGCCGGACCATGGCGTGGGTCTGAAGCGCGTGATCGAGATGATGACCGAAGGCGACGGCGCCCCGCTGCGCTCTGTCGACGAGATCGCCGCCGTGGGCCACCGCGTCGTGCATGGCGGCGAACGCTTTACCCAGACCGTCCTCATCGACGACGAAGTGATTGCCGCAGTCGAGGAAAACGTGGAGCTTGCGCCCCTGCACAACCCCCCGAACCTGCAGGGCATCCGCGTCGCGCGGTCCGTCATGCCGCACACGCCGCAAGTGGGCGTCTTCGACACCGCTTTCCACCAGACCATGCCGCCGCGTGCTTACCTGTACGCCCTGCCGATGTCGCTGTACCGCGAGGGTCGCATCCGCCGCTACGGCTTCCACGGCACGTCGCACCGCTATGTGTCGGCGCGGGCTGCGGAGTACATGGGCCGGTCGATCGAGCACCTCAAGCTGATCACCTGCCACTTGGGCAACGGCGCCAGCATCGCCGCCATCGAGAACGGCCAGTCCATCGACACGACCATGGGTCTGACGCCGCTGGAAGGGCTGGTGATGGGCACGCGGTCGGGCGACGTGGACCCCGGCATCCTGCTCTACCTTGCGCGCAGCCGCGGTCTGTCGATCGATGCCTTGGACAAGCTGCTGAACAAGCAGAGCGGTCTGTTGGGATTGTCTGGCAAAAGCAACGACATGCGCGAGCTGGAGAAACTGGCGGCCGATGGCGACCAGGATGCCGGCCTTGCGCTCGACGTGTTCTGCTACCGGATCCGCAAGTACATCGGTGCCTACATGGCGGCGCTGGGCGGACTCGACGCTCTCATCTTCACCGGTGGCATCGGCGAGAATTCGTCGTACATTCGGGAGCATGTCTGCAAGGGTCTGGACGGCCTGGGCGTCTGCCTCGACGTCGGCCTCAATGCGACCGCTCCCCGCGGGTCGGAGTGCGACGTCAGCGCGTACGGCAGCCGCAGCCGCGTGCTCGTGGTGCCCACCGATGAAGAGAAGCTGATTGCGATGGACACCTACGCGCTGGCCACCGCTTCCGCCAAATAGACAGCGGACGCCTGAGGTTGCGCAGGTCTACTTGGCCGACTCGACGGTCAGCGCAGCCTCGACCGCCTTGGCCAATTCGATCGAAGCAGCCTTGTCGCCGGCCATGTTCATCACGGCGACCAGGCACCCCGTCTCGCCGTCAATGAAACTGACGCTGTGCGTGCCCATCATCGACACGTACAAGCCGCCCTTGCCGATGGCGACGTCGGACGGCGGCTCGGCCTTGAAGCGCGCGCCCTGCTTGACCATTTGTTCCTTCATCTGCGGGATGAACTTGTCGTCGAAGGTCCCGCCGCACGTGTAGTTGACCGACGCCGACTTGAACTCCGGCAACTCGAACTTGCACGTCATCTGGTCGACCATGACCGAGTCGGCGTTGGCCTTGCCGTCCTTCAGGAACTTGTCCCGCAGGTCCGCAGGCAACAGCTTGTCGCAGTCGAGGGCGTACTTGCCCGTCTCGAGCGGCGGCAGCATCGCGGGCTTCAGCGCCGCGGCGATGTCCTTGGCCAGATCGGTGACCTTGTCGCCCTCACGGTAGGCCGAGACCGTCACGTGGCAGTCCGCGTCGTCGTCGTAAAACTCCAGCTGGGTGTCAGATCCGAACGCGGCGCGTCCCAAGCCCGCGATCGCAGGCTTCTCTTTCTCGACAGCCTTTTGCTGGAACTGCTTGAGCGTCGTGGTGCGCCGACAGTCGTAAGTGATGTGCCAGGCAAGCCCGCCGTCCTTGTTCACAGAGCACATCAGCGTGCGGTCGACCATCGAGCCAGCCTGCAGCTCGGCACCCCCCATGTACTTGGTTCGCAGTGCCGCAGGCACCAGTTTGTCGCAGCTCAGGTCGCCGCCACCCGTTGTCGCGGTCGCCAGCGCAGTCGGGTCGCCCGCCGCAAGGGCCTCTCCCACCTTCTTGGCCGCCGCCTCCGGATCCTTGGCCACTTCTTCAGCCGTCAGACCGCCCGCCTTGGGTACCGGGGGCTTGTCCGCCGCCGCGTCCTTCTTGCCACAGGCCGTCGCCGCCAACGCAAAGGCCATCGCCACCGTTACCCAACGCATGTTCGTCATGAAAGTCGCGCCTCGTTACGGGCCAAGCTGGTGTCTTTTCGCCCGAGCAGGGGCCCGTAATGGTCCACTCAGGAGTAGGGCGAATGGTGTGCCCGACGAGGTTCGGCGTCAATGGAGCTGAAGCGAGTTGCGCCGACCATGCGGGATTCCGACGAACGGTAGGCCAAGAACAACAAAAGCCCGCGTTTTCACGCGAGCTTTCTTGGTGGAGGCGCCGGGAGTCGAACCCGGGTCCGGAAACGTTCTACGGTACCCTCTACGTGCGTAGTCGTCGGATTTGTACCGGATGGAGTCCCCCCGTCGACCGGGTACTTCCACCAGGGTCCAGAAAAATCTCGCCCTCACGCGCCTGGACATCGCGCTCGGACCAGCCCACTGAAAAGGCGACGACCGAACCCAGTGGGCACGGTTCGGTCGTCGTCGCCGGAAGGGTGTTTAAGCCTTACGCAGCGAGAGCAAGTTCAACGTTGTCGTTGGCACTTGTGAGTTGCCCCTTTTTGACGCGGCCTGAGGCACCGCGGCACGCCAGCACAGCGTCACTGTCCCCGTCGAAGCCGTTACGCCCCCAGTTTTCACAGAACGCCCCGTCCGATGCCGCTTGCGCGCTCTTTCAAGGATGCGAGCGACAGCATAGGCCGCCCGGGGGGAGAGTCAACCGACCTCGGGCCCGGCAACGTCTTCCGGGGCTTCGGATCCGCTCGATCCGGGCAGCCCCACGACACGCAACAGCTGCATGTCCAGCCGCGGCAAATCGGCCAACAGCGCCTGCAACTGCCTGATGGCCAAGCCGTTGGACCGCTGGACCTTGCGGGCGAGGATGAGTTCGTTCTTCAGCGAGTGCTCCCACCCGGCCAATTCGGTCACGGTCACTTGATAACCGTGCGCCTCGAGCAGCAGCGCGCGGACCACGTTGGTCAGGTGCGCGCCGAACTCTCGCCGATGCCAGGCGTGGCGCCACAGCGGTCCCAGCCCGGCACGAACGCCCGTACCGCCGCCTAGCAGGCGCGCCACTTCGGCCTGACAACACGGGACCACAGCAATCAGCGGGGCTTGCGCGCGAATGCCCAAGGCCAGCGCATCGTCCGTCGCGGTGTCGCAGGCGTGCAGGGCCACGACGACGTCGATGCGGGAGGGGCCGTCCTGCACCTCGGCCGCCCAGTCCGCCACGGTCCGTTCTGCAAACAGCATCCGGTCGTAGCCGAGCCGATGCGCCCGTTCCTTGCCCCTGGCCACAAGCTCGGGCCTGACCTCCACCGACCACAGCTGTCCCCTGCCCCGCGGCCCGAAGAACAGCTCGTACAGCACGAAGCCCAGATAGGCGTTGCCCGCGCCTGCATCGACCAGCACCGGCTCTGGCTGCCGCGCAAAGGCGTCGTCGATACCGGGCCGCAGCAGGTTGGCCAAGTGATTGATCTGCTTGAGCTTGCGTCGCGTGTCTGCGTTCAGGTCGCCGGTGCGGGTCAGCAAGTGCAGCTCTTGCAGCAGGGCGGCGGACTGATCGGGCAGCAGCTCGCGGTGCACGTCGGACGCGGCGACGGCGGCACGCGCAGGGGTGGGCGCGGGCGCGGCATTCGGCGCTCGGTGTGACTTGCGGGAGGCCATGGAGAGGTCCTGATGCGGCCGGGCCGAGGGTCAGCGGTGGAGCTCGGCCGACACGGTCTCGTTTGCCATACGCAGGCGCTTGGTCAGCACGCGAATGACGCCACGGGCCAGCGTGGGGTGCAGGTCGAGCAGGTCCTGAAAGTCGTCGCGGGCAATCGCCAGCAAGTCTGCATCCTTGCGCACACGAATCGAGGCACTTCGCAGAGATTGGTCCAGCAGCGCCATCTCGCCGAAGCACTCCTTGGATCCCAGCATCGCGACGACCTCGCCGCCGTGCAGCACCTCGACCTCGCCTTCCAGCAGGACGTAGAGGTGGTGGGCGGGCTGCCCCTCCGCAAACACCAGATCGCCGGCTTCAACGTGCGCGTGCTGGACGATCTCGGTCAGCGGCAGCAGCTGCTCGCCACTCAAGTCGCTGAACAGGGACACGCCCTTCAGCAAGAACACGAGATCCATCGCATCGCGGCCCACCTTCGCCTCCTGCGGTCGCTGCGCCCATTCCCACACGCGCTCGAGCCACGGCTCGACGGTCGCGAGGATAGGCGGCATCTGCTGGGGCGTCGAGTGGATGCCAGGCAGCGGAGTGAAGGCCGAGTCCTGCTGGCCGGAAGCGCGGTCGCCTGCCTCGACCAAGGCCACGAACGGGCGCAGCACCGGGTCGCTGACGTGCTGGTCCAGCAGCTCGATGGCGGTCGAGCGAGCGCGCGCGTCCTTGCTGCGGTAGTGCAGCCACGCCCGGTGCATCGCTGCACGCGAGCCGACGAGACCCAGCAAACGGAAGCCGCGCAGGTCGGCGCGCAGTCGCGAGGCGTGCAGCTCAGAGAGGAAGTGCAGGTGCGGAACGGTCGTGGCGGCGGCCAATGCCTCGATCTGATCGTAGGCAAGCAGCAGCTCGATCTCGTGCGTCATCCGCATCCGCAGCCAGTCGAGCGGCGGGTGCGGGCGGTCGGGCTCGCGGGCGATGCGCCACAGTACCAGCAGGGCGTGGTCCCGCACGAAGTCCGAGTGGGCATCGGCCTGTCGCATCAGCAAGTCGACGGCCTTGGCGTTGCCGAAGCGCTCGATGACGCGCATCACCCGCAGACGCAAGGCGGGAGGCAGCGTGGGGTCGGCAAGCTGCTCGTCCAGCAAATTCAGCACCGTGTGGCCATAGCGGAACAGCGCGTCAGAGGCGGCCTGCACGAGCTCGCCCCTGCCCAGACTGCGGACCAGCGGCCCAACGAACTCGGAAGACCCCACCTGCCCCATCGAAAGTACCGCATTCAAGCGGACTTGCGACGACGGATCCTCCAGCATGTGAATCAGGTCCGGCCCACCGTCCGCCGAGAAGACGCCCGAAATGTAAGCCGCTCGGGCCCGGCGCGGAATGCTGTCGCTGCGCAGGTCCGCAGCCAGGTCGGCGCCAACGCTGCGAGGCTCGTCGACGCCTGCCGCCTTCATCCACATCAACGCCAGACGGGCCACGCCAGCGTCGGAATTCTGCACCAGTGGCGTGATCTTCGGCGCAAGCGACGGGTCCTTGACGCGCAGCAGCAACCGCAGCACCTCGCGCAGAACAGGCGGGGCGGGGTCGGTCGCCAGCAGCGACTCGAGCAAGTCGCGGCTCGGGGTCAAGCCCAGGTCGTTCAGCAGCTCGAGACCCAGACGGGCCACCTCGGGGTCGGCGTGACGGGCGGCGGGTTCGAGGTCGGCGATGGTCAAGGGAAGGCGCGAGTCGCGAGCGATCTTCAGCGCTTGCAGGATCTCGGCGACACCACCCCGGGCGCAGCGCTGGCGCACTTCGATCAGGGCCGAACGCTCCAGCAGGGCCCTTGTCTGCGGGTCCACGTCGGCGTCGACTCGGCGCGCGCGCAGGCCGGCGAG
Source organism: Myxococcota bacterium (assembly GCA_049317445.1). Classification (GTDB taxonomy): domain Bacteria; phylum Myxococcota_A; class UBA9042; order UBA9042; family UBA9042; genus CAJBNH01. The sequence continues at coordinate 25,863 of JBMOIG010000041.1, forward strand.
CAGGGCACGTCGATAGTGGGGGCCGATGCTCCACCCCAGACCGATGACCCCCAGACACGCCAGAATCGCCGCAGGTGCCAGTAGGCCCAAGTGCTGTGCAGACGGCGCGAGCACCAGCAGGACGCCGGAGACCAAGGCCGTTGCGATACGATAGACCACGCCGTCGATCAGAGTCTTGGCGCGTTCGCCTTTGCGCATCTCCAACGGCATCACCAGTAATTGCATGGCGTTCTTGGTCAGTGCGAACTGCGTCACCCGCTCTGCGAACGACGTCGCCGCAATCGCCCAGAAACCAAAGCCCAGCCCCATCACGGCCGTCAGGAAGTAGGCAGAGCTGCCCAACGCCAGCAACACCGCACTTGCCGAGATCGCCATGCCGATGCCGACAACACGGACGATTCGGCCGGTCGCCAGCAGCGCGACGAAGAACGCGACGAGGTTCGAGAGGCCGTAGTAGATACCAAGGAATCCGGCGAGTTCGTCGCGGTCGTAGCGCAGTTTCAGCTCTGTGCTGAACTGAAAGTCGATGATGAGCGAAGCCGCCTGCAGCAGAAACACGAGTCCCGCCAGCCGTCCCAGCAAGGGAGAACGCCAGATGCTCGCAACGCCGCGGGTGACCTCCGGAAACCAGGCACCACCAGCGGGGGGCGACGGACGGACCGGCCGACCGGAGATTTCGGGCACCTCGATCGGCGACGAGTTGTCGGCCGCCGCCCGCGACAACGCCTTGACGATCTTTTCGACGCGAATCAGCGGGAAGACCAGCATCAGCAGCGCGGGCACCATGAGGTTGCGCGCACCCGATACCGGCAGCAGCGCATGGACCAGACCGCCGCCCAGCGCCGCGCCAAGCGTCGACACCGCGGCCAGCACAGGAAACAGCCGCTTGCCTTGCCTGGCCGGCACCAGCGCCGACATCATGTTCCAGGACTGGATCAGCAACAGGTGGGCGATGCCGGTGCACCATACCAGCTGGATCAGCGCAACCCAGTGCGGCGACAGGGGATAGGCCGCCTGCAGCGCGGCGAACGACAGGACCGCCAGCAGCAGCAGACCGACGAACCGCGGAACCAGCGCCACCCGCTCGATGATGGCCACGTAGCCCAACGACGCAAGCGCGGTGAACAGCGCTGAGCCCAGAAACATCAGCGGCAACATCGCCACGCTGTATTCGGTCAGGAACACGGCGCGGGTCGACGTGGCGACGATGACGCTGGCGGCGGTCACCACCGTGAACAGCGGCGTCACCAGCATCAGGACGGGGCGGTCGGAGCGCCGCAGGGCGAACAGACGGTTGAGGGACCACCGCTCCATCCGGGCGGGCATCGACCCGGAATCGTTCGCGTTAGCGGCGGGAATGTTGGAGCGGGAGCCGGCCATCCGTCCTCGAGAAGCGCAAGTGCCGAGCGCAGTCGTCCAGCACGCGCAACCGTACTTCACCATGCGAAAGGGAGCTTGACCAGAGCCTTCACGCCGCTGGGATTCTGCGCGGGCGCCGTCGGCGGTTTCCGTCCTTGCAGGTCGGTCAAGCGCAGTAGAGGACGACGGCCGAAGTCGGCTGGACCCGCACCGTCACGCCGCCATCAATGGGAACGACCTCTGCGTTTTCAGCCCCGAACAGCAGCCACCACGCGCCACCAGGCAAGTTGAACCAGGCATCGCACTCGGATTCGCCGTTCAGCAGGACTGCCAACCGCCCCCGCGAACCGTCGATGCCGTAGCCCAGCGCCCAAGTGCAGCTGCCTGCTAGAAAGTGCATCGCCTCGCCGGTGGAAAACGCAGGTAGCAGCCAGTCTTTCCGCAAGGTGATCAGGCGCCTGTACTCGTCGACCAAGTCCGGGTTGCGGTGTCGTTCCGTCCAGTCCAGATGGTTGGTCGCGTCGTCGCGGTTGTAGCTGTTGCCGTCCAGATACCCGCGCATCGCCCCAGCCTGGACCTTGGATCGCGCCCACTCCTGCCCTTGCGCCATCATCACCGAGCCGCGCGACAGCAGCAGCAGAGCGGCCGCCAGCTTGTGTACGCGCAGCGCTTGGGGCGTGAGCTCGGCGACCTGCTGACGCTCGACCTGGTCGTCGAAACGAACCTCGCCCAGCGCAAGGCGCACGAAGTCGCCCAGGGTGTAGTTGTCGTGTGACTCCAGGTAGTTCAGGGACAGCTTCGGCGTCTCGAAGTGCCCGCCGATCACACGCTCCCAGCCGCCCAAAAGCGCCGCGATCTCGCTGCGGGGGGCACCGCCGTCGCCCCTGCCGAACAGGAAGCCTCGGCCGGTCTGCGGGTGGTTGCCCTTCAGACCGTTGCGAAACCGGTCATTCCACACGGTGTGGCCGAACTCAGCCAGGTCTCCCGGCCGGTAGCCGGCCATGCTCCACGGCTCGGAAATGAGGATGGCGTGAGGGTATTCCTCCCGAGTCGCAGTGCGGACGTCGCGCAGCGTGCGGTCGTCCAGAATGGTGGCGAGGTCCAGCCGGAACCCGTCGACGTGGTACTCCCGCATCCAGTGCCGCACGGCATCCAACACCAACCGGTGCATCGCCGGGTCGGACGTGTTCAGGTCGTTGCCGCAGCCACTGTGGGACCGCAGTGTGACGCCATCGGACTCGCGGTGCAGCCAACTACCTGGATCCAAACGGATCAACGGGTTGTCGTCGTGCGTGGAGACGTGGTTGAACACGACGTCGATGATGACGGCGATACCGGCGCGGTGCAGGGCGCGCACCATCCGCTTCAACTCGACGCCCGGGTCGTGGAAGGTCCCGTCCGAGTCGACGCCCACCCACTCGTCCTGCGCCGCGTTGGCCCCCCGGACCGAGTAACGCTCGCTGGGCACCAGCAGGAAGCTGGGCATGTAACCCCAGTGATTCAGGCCTGTTGGATTGCCCCAGTGGGCGGGCTGCCCGGCTGGCGGGTCGATCGGCTCGAGCACTGGAAACGAGGTGACGGGCATCAGCTCGACGCACGTGATGCCCAGATCGCGCAAGGCACCCAAACCGCCCGGTGCGGCAGCATCGGCCAGCCCAAGATAGGTCCCGGGATGCGGGTTACCGGCGCTGGGATGCGCAGTGAAGTCGCGCACATGCACTTCGGAGATAATGGCGTGGCCCACGTCGGTGCCGGGCCGTACGTCGCCCTGCCAGTCGAAGGCGGTGCGCCGCGCGACGGACCAAGTGGGGTGTCCGAGGCGGAACTGACGCGCCACCGCCAACGACCACGGGTCGGCGAGGTCAAACGTCTCGCTGCCTTGCACCACGCGATAGCGGTAATACGTCGCAGGGTCCGGCTCTGCGACCTCCCACACGAACCCGTCGCCGTCTGGCTGACGTTGCATCGGCCGCACGACTTCGTCCGGGTCTTCAGGATGGCGGCGAAGCACCAGCGAGACCGCGGTGGCCTTGGGCGCCACCAGCCGGAACACGCGCTCCGACTCGACCCAGCCGAGCGCCTTCGACGGCCAACCTTGCATGCGGATTCCTGGGACGCGAGAAGGAACTAGATGCAAGTACCCGACTGGCACATCTTCTGCCCGTTGTCGCACAGCGTGCCGGTCAGCTTCTTGCCGACAATGCACTGGCCCATCGCGCAGACGTCGGGGCCGGTGCAGTCGTTGCCGTCCTCGCAAGGCACGGCGTCCAGCTTGACCGAAGTGCAGAAGCCGGTGGCCGGGTCGCACGAATCGACGGTGCAGGGGTTCTCGTCGTCGCAGTTCACCGGGTTGAGCTTGCACTTGCCGTCGACGCACTTGTCGAACGTGGTGCACTTGCTGCCGTCGTCGCAGCCGGAGCCGTCCTCCAAGGTGGTGAACACGCACTTGCCGGTCTCCGTGTTGCAGGAGTCGCTGGTGCAGGGGTTGTCGTCGTTGCAGACGGTCGCGGCGCCGGGCTTGCACTCTCCCAGCCAGCAGACGTCACCGACGGTGCAGCCGTTGCCGTCGGAGCAGACCACGGTCACCGGCAGATACGTGCAACCCATCTTGGGGTCACAGGAATCGTTGGTGCAGATGTTGTCGTCATCGCAGGACTTCGACTGGGTCGTACAAACGCCACCCGAGCAGACGTCGGGGCCGGTGCAGGCGTCGCTGTCGTTGCAGGCGTTTGCGTTGGGCGTGAACACGCAGCCGGTCTTGGGGTTGCACGAGTCGTTGGTGCAGGCGTTCTTGTCGGTGCAGAACACCGGACTGGCGACGCAATTGCCGGCGGCGCAGACGTCGTCCTTGGTGCAGGCATCGCCGTCGTCGCAAGGTCCGGGCGTGACGGAGTGCTTGCACTTGCCGTCGACGCAGAAGTCGGAGGTGCAGGCGTTGCCGTCGGAGCAATCCATCAGCTTGCCGCTGCACTTGCCCGCCGCGCAGACGTCCGACCCGGTGCACGCGTCGTTGTCGTTGCAGGGCAAAGGCGCCTTGGGGTAGGTGCAGCCCTTGGCCGGCTCGCAAGTGTTGGCGGTGCACTGGTCACCATCGTCACAAGTTGTCGAAATATCGACGTGTTCGCATTTCAGGTCGGCCGTGCAGATGTCGGTGGTGCACGCGTTGAGGTCGTCGCACCCATTGTCGTCGGTCGCCCCATCGCAGTCGCTGTCCAGGCCGTCGCACAGCTCAGCCCAAGGCTTGGCGGCGTCGCACGGGCTCAAGCCCACAGTGGTGCAGTACCGTTCTCCCGGACACTTGCCGATGAGCTGCCCCTTGCCGTCGAACGCGGTGGCGAAACAGACGGTGGCCAGGGCGTCGTTCTTGGCGGCAAGGCTGCAGTTGCACACGCCGTCCAGCGGAACGCACTGCTTGGACTTTCCGCCCTCAAACACGTCGACTTCCGCGCACTTGTAACCCACAGGGCAGTCGGTGGTCGCCGCACAATAGGGCGCGCAGTACCAGCCAGACTTGCCCGCGTCACCGGCAGGGGCGACGCAGCGAGCGTTGATATCCGCAGGCGAGACGCAGGCTTGGGTACCCTTGCACGGGTTGCATGCGTAAGGAGACCGGGGCACGCAGAGCTTGGGCGTGGTGGCGTCGGCCAGCGTAACCACAGCGCATTTCTTGCCGGCGGTGCAGGTGCCCTGCGCAGTGCAGGGTCCGGCGCAGACCTTGCCGGTGGAGCTGGGCACGCAGCCGCCGCCAGGGCAGTCGGTGTCGGCGGTGCACTCGCAGCCCGGCTTGCCGGGACAGCTGGTCTCGGTGTCGGGCGTCACGTCGACGATGGCGACATCATCTGCGTCGCCTTCATCGGTGACTTCCGCGCCGGTGTCGGGGTCGCCGCTGGAGTTGGACTCTGCGCTGCAACCGAGCCAGAGCCCGCAGCACGCAAACAGCGCCACCGCCACGAGGCCGCTTCTGCGGTCAAGGTCGGGGAGAGCGAGAGGAGAGGACATGATGCGGAGTTGCACGGCGTCGATCCTGTGCTGCGGGGCCGATGCGCAGCCATGTAGGCGTGGCCATACGACGTTTCCGGCGGAAGTCAAGCTAGTTGAGTGTTTGCCCACCGCCCTCGCAGGTGGGTCGTCCCGCCGATGGGAAGCCGCCTTGCGTGTCAGTCTAACACATTTCGCCGACGGCCCACGCCAACGGTGTCGGAAGGCGTGCGGCGGGACAGTGCGGTCGTCCCATGGTATAAGCCGCGCGCCCCGCCGCCCGTCGCCGCGAACCCTGCCGGAGCCGATATGTCCGATCGCTTCTACGTCACCACGCCCATCTACTACGTCAATGATCGCCCGCACATCGGCCACGCCTATTGCACGGTTCTGGCCGATGCCGCGCGCCGCTACCACCGCCTGATGGGGCAGCCGACCTACTTCGTCACCGGCACCGATGAACACGGTCAGAAGGTCGAGCAGGCGGCCGCCAAGCGCGGCATCGAGCCCCAGGCCCACTGCGACGAATTGCATCAGGCCTTCAGGGACCTGTGGCCGACGCTGGACGCGGCGCCGGACCAGTTCATCCGGACGACCGAGCCCCGGCACAAGGCGGTGGTCCAGCGGGCGCTGCAACAGCTGTGGGACCAGGACCTCATCGTCGCCCGCACCTTCGAGGGCTGGTACTGCACGGCCGACGAGCGCTTCTGGACGGAAAAGGACCTCAAGGAAGGCCAGTGTCCGGACTGCGGCCGCGCCGTGTCCCGTCTGGCTGAAAAGAACTACTTCTTCCTGATGAGCCGCTACCAGAACCAGCTGATCGAGGCGATCCGCAGTGGGCGCATGGAGATTGTGCCCGCCAACCGCGCCAACGAGGTGCTGGGCTTCCTGCGCGAGCCCCTGCAGGACCTGTGCATCTCGCGCCCCAAGGAGCGCCTGAAGTGGGGCATCGACCTGCCCTTCGACCCCGACTACGTCACCTACGTGTGGTTCGACGCGTTGCTGAACTACGTCACGGCGATCGGCGGGATGGACGCGCTGCCGCCGACCGGCAACGGCAACACACCGGCACCGGGGCTGGACGGCGCAACCTCGTTCGAGACCTGGTGGCCCCACGTCACCCACTTTCTGGGCAAGGACATCCTGACGACCCACGCCGTGTATTGGCCCACGATGCTGATGGCGCTGGGTCTGCCGGTGCCGCATCGGCTGGTGACGACGGGGTGGTGGCTCACCGACAACGCCAAGATGTCCAAGACTTCCGGCAATGTGGTGAGCCCGCTGTCGATGAAGGACAAGTACGGCTCGGACGTGCTGCGGTACTTCCTGCTGCGCGAAATGGCGGTGGGACAGGACTCGAACTTCAGCGAGGAGGCGCTGGTCCGGCGCAACAACGCGGACCTGGCCAACGATCTGGGTAACCTGGTTCAGCGTGTGATGGCTTTGGCGATCAAGCACTTCGACGGCAAGGTGCCGACCCCGCCCGCCGACCGTGTGCACAGCCCGGCGCTGGCCGCTGCCATCGCCTATGGTCGCTATCTGGTCGATGGAAACCCGACGAACGACGGACAGTTCGGCGATGCGGGCCCCCTGCGGGAGAGCCTGGCGCAGTTACGGATCCACAAGGCCGTCGCCGACACGATGGGGTTGGTGCAGCGGCTCAACGGCGTGCTGACGGCCGACGCGCCCTTCCATCTGGTCAAGACGGACAAGGACGCCGCAGCGGTGACGCTGTACAACGCCTTGGAAGGCATCCGTTTTGCCGCGCACCTGCTGGAGCCGGTGCTGCCGCAGACGTCGGCCGAGATCCTGCACCGCATCGGCTGGACCGGCGGCTGGCGGTCCCTGAACGACTTGCGCTGGGGAGACCTTCCCGCCGGTGCGCCGCTGAGCGAAGGCAACCCCATGTTCCCAAAGGCGAATTTCGCCGTTGA
>JBMOIG010000042.1:0-33133 GCA_049317445.1 Myxococcota bacterium
GGCGCGTCTGGGCGACGTGCTGGCCTTGGTCGAGGAGCTGCCGAAGGCGGAAGGCGTAGAAGCAAGCATTGCCTGGACGATTCTGGACTACGAGTCGGGGCAGGTGCTGGGAGAAGTGCCGCTGGCCGGAACTGGGCTGCTGGGACTGGCGGTGCGCAAGGTCGAAGATGTGGTTGAGGCCGTGGTCGAGCGCGAGATCAAGGGCCAGAGCGGCCGGCCCGGCGAGTTGGTCGTAGTTGTCCGGGACAAGGACGGCAAACCGCGCTTGGGCAAGGACGGTGCGCTCGAAGTTCAATGGCGCCAGATCGTCACGGCGAAAGGACAGACGGCACAGGCGGTTGCGGCGTCGTGTCCCCTGCTGGAAGAGGCCGCTGCCGTGCTGGTCGATGCGCCGGCGCTCGTGCTCTCTGCCGACCAGACGCGCGCCCGCGCGGCCACGTCGACCTTGCAGGCGCAGACGCAGGGGCTGACGGGCATGTGCGCGGCGATGCTGCCCCCTGCGGAGGAAGGTCGCACGCTGGTCTGGCTGGACTTGGGGGCAGGCAAGCTGGAGCTGCGTCGGGTCGACTGTCGCCCAGAGCTCTGAAACGGCCTGAACTACGCGAAGATGCGAAGGTTCTGACGGCGGGCGAGACCAACGACCTGCACCTCGATGCCGTCGCCGCCGGTCGCCACGGTGTCGTCCCGCTCGTCGCGCACCCGCGCGAGAATGCAGAGGGGAGACGAGCTGCCATCACGGCTGTTCTCGTCGACAAGCCCCTTGCGACGCTGCACGGTCAGCACAGACGTCCGCTGCAGCTTCTGTCCACCGGCGATCGACACTTGCTTCTCCGGCGGGCTCTCTTGGGTTGCCGCGTCGGCCAGCAGTACGCGAGCGTCGTCGGTCAACAGCACCAGCGTCAGCGCGCGGGCCGGGAACCCGTCGGCAGCCGTCATGGTCCACGCAACGCGGAACGGCTCATTCTCTTGAATGGTTGTGGGCGATACGGTGTCGAGGGTGATGGTCACGCTCACGGAAACCCTCCGAGCCCTCGCACGGGTCGGGCCGGGCGGCGGTCGGAAGACGCCGGCGGTCACGGGGGTCCACTGCGGGGGAAGTAACAGAAGCCTGCGATCTTGAACAACTTTCGACGGTTCGTGACCACGCGGGGTGGTCGGCGGGGGCGTAGGGTGGGGGGCGACTGGTTTGGCGTCAAGCCTTTTCTGCAAACCCAAGAGCCGACGCGGGCTAGCGGACGCGCAAGGCAGCGGCCACGATGCGCTCGAGCAGCTGGCCGTAGGCAAGACCAGCGGTCGAGGCCGCCTTGGGCAGCAGCGATGCCGGGGTGAGACCCGGCAACGTGTTGGTTTCGAGGAGGAACGGCTTGCCATCGGTCCGCACTATCACGTCGGTGCGACTGACACCGCGACAGCCGAGCGCGATGTGCGCTGCCCTGCCCAGCTCAGCCACCTGTCGAGCAACGTCGTCGGGAATGCGCGCGGGGCAGATCTCGCGCGTCGCGCCGTCCTGATACTTGGCCTCGTAGTCGAAGAACGCTGCGCTGACCGGAACGATCTCGACGATCGGCAACATCTGCGGCACGCCGTCGGGTCCCTCCAGAATGCCTGCGGTCAACTCGGTACCCGCCACGTACTGCTCGCACAGCAGCGACTCCACCCCCACCGAGAGGCGTACCAGCGCATCGGACAACGCCGCCAGATCTCTAGGGATCTCGATGCCTACGCTGGACCCACCCGCGGGGACCTTCACCACCACCGGCAGGCCCAACGCCGCCACGAGGCCGCGCGCGACGACGTCGGCTGCTGGGGCGGTCTGCACTGTGGAGGATGCCACCTCGCGCGCATCGGCGACCGGCAGACCGGCACCCACAAACACGCGTCGCGCAAGGGGTTTGTCCATGGCGGCGGCGCTTGCCGTGACCCCTGATCCGGTGTAGCGGATGCCCGACAGGTCCAGCACCGCTTGCACCTTGCCGTCTTCGCCATAGGTGCCGTGGAAGCCCATGAAGGCGACCTCCGTCCGCAGCTCCTTGAGTCGGTCCATCGCCGCCAGCAGCGGCAGCGCGGGTGCCGAGTCGTCGCCGGCCGCTTCACCGAAGTGCCAGAAACCCGCCCGATCGACATAGACGGGCTGCGCGTCGTGGCCCAGGTCACGCAGGGTCTGCAGGACGCCGCGCGAGCTCCAGACCGAAATGTCGTGCTCAGTCGAGGGACCGCCGTGAAGGACCGCGATGCGAAGGGGCGCAAGACCGGACATGGACGTGACTCCGCTGGGGCTGGCCGCCCTCTCCGCGGCCGACGCATTCGGGGTCGCTGCGGGTCTGGACGGGTCTGGATGCGGAGCCTACGCCAGCAGCCGAAGTTCGCTACTTTTGAGTTCACAGGTCATCGGATCGGCCGTGTTCGCGGGGTTCCGGGGGGCGAAAGCTGTCGCTTCCGGCCGTAATCGGTCCAAACACGTCGCAGGGGTATGTCTGCAACAGCGCATCGCCGCGCTGGATTTTGGAATCTTCGTCGACAAGGTGCGGTGCACGAAACACGTTGGAAACAATGCGCGACTAAGGTAGCTTCGTCGGCTGTCAGGCAGTGCCACGCGATGCCACCGAGCCTTCAGGGAATGAACCAAGGACAACCCTGGCGAACCCGCCCCACACGCACCAAGGAGAAGAGTAGTGAACCTCTACAAGGCCGAATACATCTGGATGGACGGTGCCGAGCCCACGCAGAAGCTGCGCTGCAAGACCAAGATCGTTCCCGTGGGTCAGGAGCCGCCGCTCTGGGGCTTCGACGGGTCCAGCACCAACCAGGCGGTCGGCCACGCGTCGGATTGCGTGCTTCGTCCCGTGTTCACCTGCCCCGACCCCGTGCGCGGAGGCAACGACAAGCTGGTGATGTGCGAGGTCCTGTTGACCGACATGAGCCCGCATCCGACCAACACCCGAGCCAAGCTGGCGGACGCCGCGGCCAAGTACGCGGACCACGAGATGTGGTTCGGCATCGAGCAGGAGTACACGTTCTTCGAGGGCATCAAGCCGCTGGGCTGGCCGGACAACGGCTTCCCCGCCCCGCAGTTCGGCTACTACTGTGGCGTCGGATCAGACGAGGTGTTTGGTCGCGACATCGTTGAGGAACACATGGACGCGTGCCTGCGCGCGGGGTTGCACATCGCCGGCATCAACGCGGAGGTGATGCCCGCCCAGTGGGAGTTTCAGGTCGGACCGCTGTCGCCCCTCGCCGTGGCGGACGAGCTGTGGATTGCCCGTTGGCTGCTGTACCGCATCGCGGAGAACTACGGCGTGAGCGCGACGCTGAACCCCAAGCCGGTCAAGGGGGATTGGAACGGAGCGGGCGCACACACGAACCTCTCGACCAAGTCGATGCGCGAGTCGATCGATGCCTGTATCGCCGCTGCCGAGGCCCTCAAGGCCGAGCATGAGCTCCACATCACGCATTACGGCGACGGCATCGCTGAGCGCCTGACCGGCAAGCACGAGACCTGCTCGTACCGGGAGTTCAAGTACGGCGTGTCGGACCGGGGCGCGTCGGTGCGCATTCCGTGGCAAGTCGCGGTCGAGAAGAAGGGCTACATCGAGGACCGTCGCCCCAATGCGAACATGGATCCCTATGTGGTCACGCGCCTCATCACGAACACAGTGTGCAGCCGCGAGCGCGCCAACGCCGGCAAACGATAGTCCGCTCCTCAGGAAACGAGTCGGCGGGGCGTTGTGACCCATCGCAGCGAAGCGTAGAGTGCCCGCCGCGGTCGTCCTTCGGCCGCTGGCGGGGCCCTTCGTGCACAGCAGCAATCGCGTCTCAGTCTCCCGAATTGCGAGGGTACTCGCGTGCCTGGGGCTGATGGTGCTGGTGCCGGGCTGTCCCCAGACCAGTGACCCCATCCAAGTCCAAGAAGGCATTGTCGATCCCGGCGACACGGTCGCGGACCTCACGGTGGACGATACCCCCGACGCAGCAACGGACGGAACACCGGACACAGCGACGGACACCACCACCGACGCCGCGACGGACGTGGCGGATGCCGATGCAGCTGCTGAGACGACAGTCGACAAGGACCACCACCTGTTGGTCCCGGCCTCGCTGTGTCCCAAGTCCGCGCGGCGCACGGTCGACTACGTGGTCGACGGCGACACTCTGGCGCTGCAAGGCGGCGACGGCGAGCACGTTCGGTTTCTGGGCGTCGACGCACCCGAGATGAACTACACCAAACCAGCACTGGGACCGGAGTGCGGCGCTCAGCTGGCGACCGACACGTTGAAGAAGCTGCTGCCCAAGGGCGCGTCGGTCTGCCTGATCTTCGACCAGAAGTCCGGCGACAAGGATATGTACGACCGGCTGTTGCGCTGGGTGGTCGTCGACCGTCCGGAAGGCCTGTGGTTGGTCAACGCGTGGATGGTGCGCATCGGCCTTGCTTGGGTCTACTACGGGTTTGTGGAGGGCACGAAGTTCGAAAACGAGCTCGTCGCGGCTGAGGACGCTGCTTGGTCCGAAGGCGCGGGAAGCTGGAAGGTGTGTAGCTGGTAGCCTTGAGAAGCAACGCCATTCCGTGATAGACCGCGAACTGTGTTGCTGCCGCCCTTCCCTCGGGGGTCACCCCCAAGCCATCCGCGGTCCCGTACGCTTCCCCGGTGGTGTTTCCCCAGCGATTGCGCCAGTGTGCGCAGATGGAGAGCTCAGATGCCTCGGCGAATCCTGTTCCCGATCGGTGTGCTGCTGCTGGGCTTGGCCCCGGTCGCTGTTCTTGCCGAAGGCGCTGCCCCCCAGACTGTCCCGGAAGCTGCCCCTGAAGCTGCTGCCGTACCCACTCCGACCCGAATGATCCGCTGGGACTTCGGCCTGTTCACCGGCGCGTTGATGATCGGCGACGGGTCCGGTCTCGGCAACACGGCCAGCACGACGCCTCAGGTCGTCAAGAGTGGGATGGCTCCCGCCGTCGGGTTTCACGCAGGAGTTGTGCTTCTGAACGGCCGTCTGGGCGTCGAGGCCGAGGTCCGCGACGCGTTCGCAGAGGTCGGAGGCAACATTGGCAGCGTGCAGTTGCTGAACGTCCGGGCTCAGGTCTTGGGCTACATCTTGACGGAAGGCCCCATCTTGCCCTTCGCGCTTGCGGGCGTCGGCCAAGAAATCGTCACAGGCGGCGACAACTTGGAGCAGAAGGTCAACGGCAAGCTCAAGAAGGTGTTCGAGTCGCCGGAGGCTGACAACTCGTTCTTCGGTGGTCTGGGCGCTCAGTATGCGTTCACCGACAGTCTGGGCCTGCGAGCGACCGCGCGCTACTTGTTGGGAGAGCCGCAACCCGAGACCGCAAAGCAGGTCGCCGCGGGCCAGACCAACCCCGCCAACCACAACTTCGAGTTCATGGTCGGGGTGGTCTATGTTCTGGGAGGCAAGCCTGAGGATTCCGACAGCGACGGCATTCCGGACGCGTCGGACCGCTGCCGGTTCGTCGCTGAAGACAAGGACGGCGTCGAGGACGCCGACGGTTGCCCGGACGCAGACAACGATGGCGACGGCATCGTGGACGCGGAAGACAGCTGTCCGTTCGTCGCTGAGGACAAGGACGGCTTCGAGGACGGTGATGGCTGCCCGGACAACGACAACGACAACGATGGTATCGCCGACGCCAAGGATAAGTGCCCCAACGAAGCCGAAGACCGGGACGGACTTGCCGACGACGACGGTTGCCCGGATTTCGACGACGACGGTGATGGGGTTGAGAACTCGGTGGACAAGTGCCCGACCCAGAAGGAGGACAAGGACAGCTTCCAGGACGCCGACGGTTGCCCCGACCTCGACAACGACGAAGACGGGATCCCCGACCTTCAGGACAAGTGCCCGATGGAGCCGGAGAATAAGAACGGCTTGGACGACGCCGACGGTTGCCCCGACAAGCTGAGCGAAGCCGCCCAGAAACTGTTCGGAGCGCCTGTCGAGATGGAGTTCAAGGGTGCGACGCTCGGAAAGACCGCTGAAACCCAGTTGGAGTCCTTGCTTGAAATCCTGCTCGAGAACGACGGCTTGAAGATCGAGATTGGCGTTCAGGCGGCGGCTGATTCGGACGCGGCTCGCAAGCAGGCGGAATTCCGCGGTGCGGCCATCCGCGCGTGGCTTGAGGAGCGCGCCATCGACGCCGCGCGACTGCAAGCGGTGGTGCAACCGCCGCCGGCAGGAGCAAAGCCTTCTTCACGTCCCGGCGCGGCCAAGGTCCAAGTAACCCTGCGCATTCTCTAGTCCGCACGGGTTCTCGGGTTTTGTCGGCTGCGCGGCGTTGATTGCTGTGTGGCGGAACGTGTTGTCATTCCATTCCGTACCGATCTATGCTGCGGCCAAGTCAGCAGCCACGAGGCTAAGGAGTCCACTCATGCGTATGTTCCTGCGTCTTCAGGGGTTGATCGGTGTCGCCCTGGCCGTCGTGCTGGCCGCGAGCCCTGCATTCGCCCAGCCGGCTCCCGCCGTGAAGCCCGCTCCCGCCGCCCCCGCGGCGAAGGCCGCGCTTGTTGCGCCCGCAGCCAAGGCTGCCCCGGCTGCACCTGTGGCGAAGGCAGCTGCCCTGCCCGCCAATGCGGAACCGGACCCCAGCTTGGCCGAGAAGTGGCCAATGCGCTGGGACATCGGTCTCGGCCTTGGCTACAACGCGTTGGACAGCAAAGGCTTCCTTGGTGACGCGTACTACCTCGACAACGTTCCCGCCAGTTCCGTGCTGGTTGCCCTCCGCGGTACGGCGTGGATCTTGGACCAAGTGGGCGTTGAGGTGGAGGCCAAATTCGTGCCCACAGAGATCGCCGGCACCGGCCACGTCGACACCGGCGCCAAGCCGAAGACGGCGAAAACCGTGCCTAGCGACGTGAGCATGGGCGCCACCGTTTGGGGTGTGCGGGCCCTCGCCGTGTACGACATCCTGCCCGCGGCCGTGGTCCGTCCGCTCGTGAGCGCCGGTTTCGGCATGGAAGGTCTCAGCGTGTCCGAGGACACCGCAGTGCTGCAGAAGAAGGCCGGCGTTCGCATCGCGAATGATTCCGACCTCAGCGTGATTATCGGCGCCGGGGCTTCGTGGCAGGCTGTCGACCGCCTGCACCTCCGATTCGACCTTCGGTACATTGGTGGTGCGCCGATTCAGGATAGCGACACCCTGCTCTCGACCAACTTCGAAGCCGTGCTCGCTGTCGCGTACACGTTGGGCGGCAAGCCCGGCGACGACGACCTGGACGGCATCCTGAATCCCTTCGACAAGTGCCCCGACGCGGCTGAGGACAAGGACGGCTTCGAGGATCGCGACGGTTGCCCCGACCCGGACAACGACGGCGACAAGGTCGTGGACGCTGAGGACAAGTGCCCGAACGATGCCGAAGACATGGACGATTTCGAGGACTACGACGGCTGCCCCGACCCGGACAACGACAAGGACGGCGTGCTGGACGGCAAGGACAAGTGCGCCAAGCAGGCCGAGGACAAGGACGGCTTCCAGGACACCGACGGCTGCCCGGACCCGGACAATGACGGCGACGGCATCCTCGACGCCCAGGACAAGTGCCGCGATCAGGCCGAGGACAAGGACGGCTTCCAGGACGAAGACGGCTGCCCCGACATCGACAACGACGGCGACGCCATCAGCGACGCTTCGGACAAGTGCCCGAATGACGCCGAGACGCGCAACGCCTATCAGGATGGCGACGGCTGCCCGGACCAGATCCCCGAGGCTCTGGTCAAGCTGACCGCTGCCCCGCTGACTGGCGTGACGTTCAAGGACATCGCTCTGGTTGAGAAGACGTCGGGTCCCGCCCTGCTGCCCATCGCCGCCGCCCTGACGGCCAACGAGGGTGTGGCCGTCGTCATCAAGCTCGAGTCGACTACCGTTGACCAGGTGAAGGCTCAGGCTCGCGCCGACGCCATCAAGAACTTCCTGGTTTCGCGGGGTATCGAAATGGAGCGCATCGACGTCGTCGGCACCGGCACCGCCACTCCGGTTGTCGTGAAGAAGGGCCGCCCGGCGCCGCCGGACCGCATCACGGTCCAGCTCCGCTAGTCGTCTCCCTGTTCGTCGCGGGCCCCGATCCGGATTCGTCCGGGTCGGGGTTTCGCGCTTTTGGCCCAAACATCGGTCGCTGCGCCGTGCATCGCAGGTCATCGGCGGCCGTGCTAGGATGTCGACTTGCCCGCTGCCACATCCGGTTCAGGAGAAGCGATGATGCGACGTTTTCCACCGACCCGAGTCCTTGTGTTGGCCCGCCGCTGGGTTGTGCTGGCGTTCGTTGTCCTGTTCGTGGGGGCCGCCTTGCCCGCCGAAGCAAGGTCTGGCGGCAGCATGGGAGGCGGCTTCCGGTCCCGTTCGTTCAGCGGCGGGAGCTCGTTCGGTGGCGGTGGTGGATTCTCGCGGTCCTTCGGCAGCAGCTCGTCCGGCAGCTGGGGCTCGCGTTCCCGGTCCGTGGCCTTCCCCATTTTCATTCCCTTCGGTGGCGGCTGGGGCTCTCACAGCTCGTACGGCGGCGGCGGTTCGGCCTGGGGCGGCTTGATGTTCTTTCTGATCATCGGCGGCATCATCGTTGCCGTCGTCGTGATCGGTCGCCTGCGTCAGGGCGCCCAAGCGGCAGCGCACGACCGAGCCCAGCAGGTGGACCTGTACCGGGTTCAGCTGGGCGTGCAGGCGATGGCGCGGCCGTTGCAGGACCAGCTGGAGGACATGGCAGGGCGTTTGGACCTGAACAGCGACGCGGGGTTGGCCGCGATGCTGCGAAGGGTAGGTCAGGAGCTGCGCAACAACGTCGAGTCGATCGAATACGCGTCGGTCGAGCAACTGCCCGCCCTGCCCCTGCGCGCCGCAGAGCAGCGGTTTGGCGATTGGTCCACCGACGCTCGTGGCAAGTACGACCGCGAGGTACTGCGGCTGGACTCAGGTGGCGTGAAGCGCGGGCAGAAGGAAGTCGCGACGATCAGCGCGCTGCACGACGAGGACGGTCAGTTCGCCGTCCACGAGTTCTTCGTCGTCTCGCTGATTCTCGCCCTGCGCCGGGTGCCGCTGCCGTTGCAGATCAACGACGCGCGGGACATGGAGGCGCTGCTTGACCACCTGGCGCAGGTGGGCGCGGACCGCCTGGTTGCCGCTGAAGTCGTCTGGTCGCCCGCCTCGCAGTCCGATTCGATGAGTCGCGACGACATGCAGCTGCGCTACCCCGAACTGCGTCCCGTCTGACCCAAGTCGCCAAGGCTACGGCTCCAACTTCACCTTGCTGCCGCACTTCAACATGCGCTTGCCCATGTACGGGTTGGCCATGTCATCGCCCGTCTGCACCCACTTCTGATAGCCCCGCGCCATCGGGCATCGGTAGGTCATCAGACCGGTCTGGAACGACGGTTCAAGCGACACGGCTTGAATCAGCGTCTTGGACAGGTCGCCAAAGACGTCACGGGCGGATTCAATTTCCGGGGCGGCAGTCAGTTTCTCCGCCGTCGCGGCCAGTTGCGTCAGGTGGTCCGCTGCAGGTCCCAAGAGCTGTCCGGCAGCCGCACGCGCTTGAATCGACAGTTCGGTAGCGGACTTCTGCGCTGCGGCAAGGTCGTCGGCAGCCAGCGCTGTGCGAACCACCGCGTAGGCGTCGATGGCCTTCTGGACGGCGGCCAGACGCGGAGAGTCGGCCTCAGCCCGCGGCATGACGGCCTGCTCGGCCTTTGCAGGCGCTGCGGCGGCAACTTTGGCCTCCTGCTTGCCGCAAGCAGCGACGACCAGCGGAAGGGCCAGACAGACGAGGAAGGAATTCGGACGCAGCATGGACGACTCCTGGGTCAAACGGGGTCAAGGGTTCTGACGCATCGACTGGCCTCGCCATCCCCGAAGACGAAGCGCGTTGGTGACGACGCTGACCGACGACAGCGCCATGGCCGCGGCGGCAAACACGGGGGTCAGCATCACCTCCCAAACGGGAAACAGCACCCCGGCCGCGATCGGGATGCACACGACGTTGTAGCCGAAGGCCCACCCGAGGTTTTGGCGAATGATGCGCAAAGTGGCGCGGGACAGGTCCAGCGCGTCGGCGACACCCTGCAAGTCCCCGCGAACCAATGCGATGTCGGCAGCGGCCAGTGCCACGTCGGTGCCAGAGCCCATCGCAATGCCCACGTCGGCAGCGGCCAAGGCGGGGGCATCGTTGATCCCGTCGCCCACCATCGCCACGCGCTCACCTTTGGCCTGCAGATCGCGGACCAACTGAACTTTGCCCTCGGGCGTCGCGCCGGCCACCGTGCGTTCGATGCCCACGGCGCGCGCAACGGCCTCGACGACGGGGGCGCGGTCGCCGCTCAACAGGACGACGTTGAGGCCCATCTGCCGCAATCTGGCCACTGCGGCCGCCGCACCAGGCTTGACCTCGTCCTCCAGCGCCACCAACGCCACCGCCAACCCGTCGACCGACAGGACTGCCGATGTGCGTGCGTGGGCTTCTGCGTCCCGCAGTGCGTGTGCAGCGGGTTCCAGATCGACGCCCAGCGTCGCCAACCACTCAGGGCGTCCGGCCCGCACGGCGTGGCCCTCGACCGTGGCCTCGACGCCCATGCCGGGAATCGCGCGCGCGGCGTCGGCATCGACCCGGCGAACCCCCTGTGTCTGCTCGGCGTTCACGACCATCGCGTGGGCCAACGGGTGCTCGGAGCGGCGCTGCACGGCTGCCAGCCAGGTCAGCAAGTCTTCCCGCGCATGAGGGGAGGCGAAGGTCTGGACCGACACCACGCGCGGCTTGCCCTCAGTGACCGTACCCGTCTTGTCCAGCACGACGGTGGTGACGCGGTGGCCGTGCTCCAGTGCCGCCCCAGAGCGCACCAGAATGCCCCCCTGCGCGGCGCGTCCAATGGCCACCATCACGGCCGTGGGCACCGCAAGGCCCATCGCACACGGACACGCGATCACGAGCACGGTGATCGCCACCAGCACCCCATACAGCACCGACGGCGGCGGCCCGAAGGCCCACCACGCCAGGCCGGCGACCAGCGCGATGGCGACCACCGCTGGCACGAACACCCCCGCCACTCGGTCTGCAAGGCGCTGGATGTCCGGCTTGGCGTTCTGGGCCTGTTCCACCAGACGGATGATGCGGGCCAGCGCCGAGTCCTCGCCCACGGCCAGAGCGCGCAACGTGAGCGCCCCGTCCATGTTCTGCGTAGCGCCGAACACCCGGTCGCCCGCGCGCCGCAGCACGGGGACCGACTCGCCGGTCAGCATCGACTCGTCCAGCGTCGACTCACCCTCCAGCACCAAACCGTCGACCGGTACGCCCTCTCCGGGCCGCACCCTCACGACCTCGCCCGCCAGCACGTCCTCAAGCGGCACGTCCAGCTCGACCCCAAGCCTGACCACCCGGGCCGTCTTGGGCTGCAGGCGAGCCAGGGCGCGAATGGCATCGGTGGTGCGTCGTTTCGCTCTGTGCTCCAGCAGGTTGCCGAGCATCACCAGTCCGATGACCCACGGCACTGCATCGAACCAGGTGTGCAACGGCAGACCGCGGCTGGAGAAGAAGGACGGGAACGCCGTGACCCAGCTGCTGAACAGGAACGCGGCGCCGGTTCCCAGTGCGATCAGGACGTTCATGTCGGCGCCGCCGTGGCGAACCGCCTTCCAGCCGCGGACAAAGAAGCGCCGCCCTGACCCGGCGATGACGGTGGCGGACAGTCCGAGCAGCCACCAGCGCAGCCAGTTCGGGTCCACCGCATACAACGCCGGCCATGCCGTCGCGAGCCAGTGGTCCACGGGGGCGAGCAGACTTGCGAGGGCATCGGGAGGTCCAGACGACGCCCCGTGATGAGTCCCCATCAGCGGCATGGACGCGACCATCGTGACTACGCCCACGGCCAGCGTCCACGCGATCTTGGCAGAAAGGTAGTGATCTTCTACATCACTCTTCGCATCAGAAGCGATTTCCGCAACAGACTTTCTCTTGGCAATCGAGGCCTCGTAGCCCAGCGAGACGATCGTGGCGACCACCACGCCGGGGGAGGTCGCCAACGGGTCGTAGCCCACCGTGGCACGGGACTGCAACAGGTCGACACTGACCTTGCGCACGCCGGGAAGGGCTGCCAGCGCGCCCTCAATTGAAGCGACACAGCTGGCACAGCTCATGCCGCCGACGTCCAACCACAGGTCGGCGGTGGAGGCGTCTGCGGCAGCGTCGAGTTGGGTCACGGCGGATCCTGCACCCTGTTCGGCAGCAGCATCCGCCTTGCGTGGGCCGTCTTCGGCGTCGTCACCGCTGGCATCGGCTGAGGCCTCGTAGCCCGCGCCCTCGACCGCAGCGACCAACTGGTCCACGGCAACGCCTGACTCGTGCGTGATGGTCGCCGAGGCGCTGGTGCGGTCTGCCACCGCGTCCTGAACGCCGGCGACGGCACGAAGGCTTTTGACGACGCGGCCCTCGCAGTGGCCGCAGGTCATGCCGTGGACGGCGATCTTGGTCTGGACAGTCATCGGTTCCCTCCGAAAGTGTTCGCGAAAGCAAGTGGGTCGGTCGAAGCAAGCCGCGCACCGAGTCAGATGGGAGCGCAGCAAACTCCCAAACGGTTCATCGCGGCTGCGGATTCCCCGATGCTGGAAATGACGTCACGGTGAGATGCAAACGCCAGAGGCGCACACCTTGCCACCACCGCACGGGCTCTTGTCCGCGACGGGCGTGTAGGTGCACCCCGTTGCCTTGTCGCAACTATCCGACGTGCAAGGGTTGTTGTCCGCGCAGGTTGCCTGCGTGCCAGTGCACTTGCCCATCACGCACATGTCGCCGGCGGTGCAGGCGTTGCTGTCGTCGCAAACGAGGGCCGGGGCGGCGCGCTGGCACACGGCGCAAGGGGCCCCTTGGTTCATGCAGATGTCGTTCCACAGACCGTTGCCCATCATCTGGACCACGTCCTCGGGTGCGCCGCAACACGCGTCGCAACCGTTGGGTTCGCCATTGGCCCACGACCAGTACGAGAACGACCCGCCGTCGGTCCATTGGAACTGCAGTTCCTTGTCGATGTCGTTCAGGCCGATCCACAAGGCAGCACCGTTGTAGCAGCCCTGGTTGCCCAACTGACGGACCGCCGTGTTCTCCTGGTCGCTGGCGATGCGCGCCAAGTGGCCGCCCCAGGTGACGCACGCCTGCTCGGCCTGCTGCCAGGTGGCCCAGCCGTAGAAGGCTCGCGTGCACCGGCCACCGATCACAGTTCCGTCGCAAGCCGGGACCAGAGAACCGGACTTCGGCGTCGAGGAGCAGTTGCCGGTCTTGGTGTCGCAAACGTCGGTCGTACAGTCCTGACCGTCGGTGCACGGGATCAGGAAGTTGGCCACGCACTGCGACAGCACGCACTTGTCGCCCAAGGTGCAGGCGTTGCCGTCGGTGCACGGTCCCTCGTTCGGCAGCCACTTGCAGTCGCCCGTTGCGGGGTCGCACTGGTCGAGGGTGCAGACCTCGTTGTCGTCACAGGACTTGCCCTGCCCGCCCGCGCACAGTCCGGCGACGCAAGCCTCGTTGGCGGTGCATGGGTTGCCGTCGTCGCATACGCCCACCGCATCGCCGTGGGTGCAGCCGGTCATGGGCGCACACAGGTCGGTCGTGCAGCTGTTGCCGTCGTCACAATCGCTGGCGGGGACGACGGGCTTTCCGGGGGCGCACAGTCCGTTGCTGCAAGTGTCGCCCGTGGTGCAGGCGTCGCCGTCGTCGCACACACCACTCGCGGGCAGCCACAGGCACCCGGTGTCGAGCTTGCAGCTGTCCTGCGTGCAGGGTTTGTTGTCGTTGCAGTCAGTCGCCGCGCCGGGGACACAAGCCTTGTTCTGGCAGGTCGAGGCCTTCTGGCACTTGTTCGCCGCCGCGCACACCACGCCAGCGGCAGCGGCGACGTGCTGGCAGCCGTCCTTGCCGGCGCAAGTATCCACAGTGCAAGGGTTCTGATCATCGCAGCCCGACTGCACCCCAGGCTTGCACGTACCGCCGGCGCACACGCCCAGCACGCACTTCGGATCGTCGGCGCACGGCGACACGTTGTTGGTGAAGGTGCAACCGGTGGCCGGCGCACAGCCATCGTCGGTGCAAGGGTTGCCATCCGAGCAGACTTTCGCCTTACCAGGAGCACACTTGCCCGCCACGCACTGGTCGTCCACCGTGCACGCGCTGCCGTCATCGCAGGCGCCGGCTTGCGGTGCTGTAGCGCACGCTCCGCTCGCCGGGTCGCACGAGTCGGAGGTGCAGGGGTTGCCGTCGTTGCAGACCTTGGCAAGTCCCGGTGCACACTGGCCGTTTTGGCACGCGTCGCCTTCCGTGCACGCCTGGCCGTCGTCGCAGAAGCCCGCCGTAGGTGCG
The DNA here is from genome assembly GCA_049317445.1 of Myxococcota bacterium. Taxonomy (GTDB): domain Bacteria; phylum Myxococcota_A; class UBA9042; order UBA9042; family UBA9042; genus CAJBNH01. The sequence goes on from JBMOIG010000042.1 coordinate 14,328, forward strand.
TGGGTACACGCGGCAAGCTTGCTGTCGCACAGGTCGGCTGTGCAGGGATTCGAGTCGTCGCACGAGAGCGGCGACCCGCCTTGGCAGACGCCCTCCTGACATGTCGCTCCGACGACACAGGGGTCGCCACTTGGACACGGTCCCTGCACCGGCTTGTGCAGGCAGCCTTGCGTCGCGTGGCACAGGTCCTGCGTGCACGGGTTGCCATCCGCGCAGTCGGCGTAGTTGCCCGTCTGGCACTCGCCGTTCAGGCAGAACTCGTCGATGGTGCAGGCGCTGCCGTCGTCGCACGGGCCGAGTCGCGGCGGGTGAACGCAAGTGCCCTTCTCACAAGTGTCTTCCGTGCAAGGGTTCGAGTCGATGCACGGCAGGATGGTGCCCTTGCAGGCGCCATCGACGCACTTGTCGTCCTGGGTACACGGGTTGCCGTCGTAGCAGGTCGTGGCGGTGAGGTCGGCGGCGATGACGCACTTGCCCTGCTGGCAAGCCGCCTTCTGGCAGGGCGGAACCCAATCGAACTTGCAGTCTTCGGCCTTTTGGCACGCAAAGCCGTCGGCTGCGTCGGTGGCCACGTCCTGAGGCAAAGTGTCCTCGGCAGGCGCATCGGGGACCTGAGCATCGACGGCATCGTCGAGGTCGGTGGCATCGGGTGGCAGGGCGGTGTCGAAGTCCCCAGCGTCGGCAGTGCTGTCCCCAATGACGGCGACGTCGACCGCGTCGACCGGCATGTCGATCAGGTGCGGCTGCGGTTCGTCCACGCTGCCGCTGCAACCACCCAGGGTGACCAGCGCTGCCAGCGTCCAGCCCAAAGTCCTGCGCCTGTTTGGCATGACGTCACCCGAGAATGCGCCCGGAATCGAGCACAGTTGCAGGATCGGCAGCCCGCGCAGGCACGTCAAGGCCGCCGTCGATCGCCGGGACGGACACACCCCGTTCTCGCTCCGTTGGAAGCAGGCAGCGACGCTGGTGCGTTCTGTTTGCAAACAGAAGGGTTAGGACAGTTCTTCCAGCTCGATGCTCGGCACAGCGCCTACCGGAGCCTTGTGGCGCAAGCTGGGCCCGATGCCTTGACCAAAAATCGCCTCGAGGTCGGCGCGCGTCAGGTGCTTGATGCCGTCGGCCTCGCTCTCGATCGCCTGCTGCGCCAAGGCCTTCTTGCGGTTCTGCAGCACAAGAATGTGCTCCTCGACGCTGTCCTCGACGGCCATGCGTATGACCAGTACCGGCTTGGTCTGACCGATGCGGTGCACGCGGTCCGAGGCCTGCTGCTCGACCGCCGGATTCCACCACGGGTCGTAGTGCACGACTACGTCCGCCGCCGTCAGATTCAGGCCCACGCCGCCTGCCTTGAGGCTGACCAGGAAGACGGGCGGCCCGTCGTCGGCCTGCGCGCAGGCGATGACGGCGCTGCGGTCGCGGGTCGACCCGTCCAAATACGCCGTCTCGACACCCATCTCGTTCAGGGACTTGCGCAACAGCTTCAGCATCGTGGTCCACTGCGAGAACACCAGGACGCGCCGGCCTTCGGCCAGCAGTTCCTCGATGGTCTGCAGGAACAGGTCGGTCTTGGCCGACTCGACCACCGCGCGGGCGTCGTCGAACGGCAGCAGATCCGGGTGGCAGCACGCCTGGCGCAGTCGCAGCAGGGCCTCCAGCACCGTCAATGCGTTGCGCTCGATGCCCGACTCGTCGACCAGCCGCATCACCTGGGCGCGGTAGGTGTTGCGCACCTTTTCGTACAGCTGGCGCTGCGCGGGCGACATCACGCACCGCAGGGTCACTTCGGTCACGGGCGGCAGCTCGGTCAGCACGTCGGACTTCAGACGGCGCAACAGGAAGGGGCGCAACCGCTGGCGCAGCTGGTCCAGCAGCTCGGGCTGCAGCTCGCCGGCCTTCTCGACGCCATAGCGACGCAGGAATCTGGCGCGGGTGCCAAAAAAGCCGGGCATCAGGAACGTGTACTGGCTCCACAGCTCCATCAGGTTGTTCTCGAGCGGGGTGCCGGTCAGCGTCAGGCGGTGGCTGGCCCGAAGTCCACGCGCCGCTTGGGCGGTCTGGCTGCTCGCGTTCTTGATGGCCTGCGCTTCGTCCAGGATCGCGTAGTGGAAGTGGTACGGGGCCAGCAGCTCCTGATCCAGCCGCAACAGTGCGTAGGACGTGATGATCAGGTCGCAATCGGCCAGCTTGCGGATCTTCTCAAGACGCTCTTCCCGACTGGAGCCCCGCAGCACGATCACGCGCAGGCCTGGGGTGAACTTCGCAGCCTCGTCTGCCCAGTTCTGCACCACCGAAGTGGGGGCCACGACCAGAGAGGGGGTCGTCGCCCTGCCCGCTTCGATCTCCATCTGCAGCAAGGCAAGCGTCTGGATCGTCTTGCCCAGACCCATGTCGTCGGCCAGACAGCCGTGCAGTCCCAGGTCGCGCAGAGCCGACAGCCACTCGTAGCCGCGCTGCTGGTAGGGGCGCAACTCGCCGTGAAAACCCTCAGGCAGCGCTTGGGGTTCGATGCCCTCGAAGGCGTGCAGGCGGTCGACGAACGCGTGCCAGCCTTGGTCGCCAGCGCCATGCTCATCGGCCAGATCCAGCAGCACCGGGGCCAGACTCGAGTCGACCAGCAGCTCGCCAGTCTCAGGGTCGACCGTGGCCAGATCCTCGATGTCGATCAGGGCCGCAGCGTGGCGTCGCAGCCAGGCGATCGGCAGTCGCGCCATCTCGCCATCGGCCAGGCGGACATAGCGGGCACCCGTGCGCCAGGCCTGAATCACATCGCGCAGGGATAGCGAGTGGTCGCCGGCGCGCAGCTCGACCTTGACACCGAACCAGTCGATACCACTACGGATCTTGACCTGCGGCACCACGGTGTGGCGGCTGGGACGCAGCTTGGTCAGGATCTCCTGACCGTAGATTTCCGCCCCGTCGCGCTCAAAGGCCGGCAGGTGGTCGACCAGGAAGTCCAGCGCCTCGTCGGCCGGAAGGCTGGCGGGCAGTACGGCGCCGACCGCGCGCGACACCCGGGTGGACCAGCGTTGCTCGAACGAATGGTCGCGCTGCCAAAGCGTAGGCGTGACGCCATGATGGCCGCGGGCAAACACCTTGGGGCCGGACCCGGCCGGGAACTCGAGGATCTCGCGCGGCGCGTGGCCTTCTCGAACCGGTTCACGCCGCTGGGCGGTGCCCTCGCCGTCGTCGGCGCGATAAGCGAAGGACAGCGAGACCGTCAGCTGCTCGTCGACTTCGTCCAATTTGACGATCGGCAGCGCCACCGCAACGCGCGCTTGGGGCAATGCCGTCGTGCGCTCGTTGAGCGTCACGTCGCTGCGCAGCTGGGGCAGCATCTCGCGGCAAAACTCCGGAATGTCGCTGGCGCTGATCTGCACCGACCCGTTGCGCAACAGGCTCAGCACCACGGGCACCGAACAGTCCGGCCGCACCATGCACTTCTCGCCGCGCAGGTACAGCCACGGCACCGGCCCCGGCAGCAGCACGTACTCGTCACTTCCCCGCCCGGGCACATGGCTTTGCACCTGCGCACGAAGCTCGATGCCGCCGCCCGGCGTGTCCTGAATCATCACCGTGACGGGACGCTGGGCGCCATCGACGGTGGAATCCTCGCCATCGACCCGCAGAATGAACGGCTCAGCGTCCACGAACAGGCGCAGGAAGACGTCGATGAAGCCCGGCTGGATGGTGCGCACCCGCAGGTCATGGCGGTTGACCAGACAAAGCACCGGGACCAGATCGTCGCGGTTGTTCGGCACGCTGTCGCCGGTGCGGTAGCCGAAGTGACCGACGGCGGTGGGGGTCCAGCCGCAAACGGTTCCGGCAGAGCGCTTGCCGCGGTCGCTGAGCGCGCGCCGACGCCGCAGCACGCTAACCGTCGTCTCCGGACCAGTGTGAAGCGTCAGATCATAACAGATCCAAGAAGCCTTCTGAATTGCAGTCGCTTCAACGGTGACCCGCTGCGAGCCACCCAGCACTGAGCGCCAAGTCGCACGCCCAGAGGGACGACCATCGCCCTGACCGCCCGACTCGAGGTTGTATTGCAGGGCCAAGGCCGCCGCCATCGCGTGTCCGCAGGCGTCGTCCCCGTCGTCGCAGGTGCACTCCCACGCATCCAGCACCGCGCCCTCGGCACCTGGGTCCAGCGTCAGCGTCACCGTGACGGCCGAGTCGCGGTCCGGTCCGACCAACACCTGATACTGCTCTTCCGGCGCAAGTCGCACGATGCGCTGCACCTGTCCGCGACGAAAAGCGTCTGCGCCCGACAGCCGCGCGCGGTTGCCGATGCTGCTTTCGAGCAGGCTGAGGTTCAGGCGCACGGTTCCACCGCTTCGCCGCCTTCCTGGCCGACGTCCTCGTCCGTTTCGACGAGATCTTCCCCGGCGACCGGGCCCATCAGCTCGTGCAGCAGCACCGTCGCAAACGAACCCGCCGGCAGCGAGAACGCCACCGTCAACCCCGCGTCGTCTCTGCCGACTTGCGGGTCACCCAGGCGGCACAACATCGCGCGGCGCGTGCCGGGGGCCAGATTGCCGATCGCCGCGAAGTCCGCTTCCGTCAAGCCGAATGCCGCAAGGACCTCCAGCTCGATCCGCGCCGCCTGGCCGTCCGGCCGCATCATCTTCGGTCCCCACATGGGCGCCGTGACGTCGATGGCCGCGGTTTCCAGACGCCGCTGTTCACGCAGCAGATCGTCCGTCACGAACATGCCGCCGGTGTCGGTCTTCTGGCACAAGTCACCTTCGATGACCGTTTCCAGCAAGCCCAGCTCCATGCGTCGCGCCACCGTGCGATTGAAGACCTCGCTCTGCACCGCCGACGCCGCCAGTCGCCGCAGCGGGCGATCGGACAGGTTCAGCGAGTGGACGGTCTCATCGGGCATCCGCACCCGCACCAGCCGCGAGTATCCCCGCAGCAGGGCCCAGCCGGCCGCCAGCGTCGATCCGCCGTGCCCCATGCGCTGGGCGCCGTAGAAGTTCGGCATGCCCAGCGCCGCCAACCGCTGCAGTTTTGCTGCGACCAGGGCCTCGGCGTCTGGGCCAACTCCTCGTACACGAAGGAGAAAGCGATTTCCCGTCAGATGGCCCGTGCGCAGTTTGTTGCGGTGAGGGCGGGCATCGAGCACGCGGATCCGACCGTCCTCAATCCGCGACACCTTGGATTCCGCAGACTTGGGTACGCTGATCCACTGTCGGGTGACCGCGCGTCGATCCTTGAGGCCGGCCATGCCGATGTCCATGCCCGAGATGTCGAGAGCGCGTGCGATGTGCCGCCGAAGCGTCTCACCCGCGACATCGATCTTCTCGATCCACAGATACAGGTGGTCGCCGACGCCTGAGGGCTCATAGAGCGGGATCTCTTCGACCTCGAAGTCTTCAGGAAGTACGCGTAGTTGCCCGCCACACCCGGCCAATCCGGCGGTGAGCCGAGGCAGCGGATGAAGGGGTTCAAGGGGGCAATCGTGAGGGGCGCCGTCCAACATGGGCGATTACCATGCCCCTTCGGACGCTAGGGTGCAAGGGTACGGGGTGCTTGCATCCATCCTTGGCTCGATCTATGGACCCAACCGGGTCTTCCCCCGCCCCCGGAGCCGCCGATGCCCATCGCCCCTGAACAACAGCGCCTGATCGATGCGATGGTGGGTACCTGGCTCGCCGACGAGAGGCTGCTGCCCTCGCCGCTGGACCCCGCGGGCGGGGTGGCGACGGGCCGGACCCAGGCACGCGCTGCCTTGGAGGGTCTTGTCGTTACAGCGGATTACGCCGAAGAACGTGACGACCAGATCGTGTTCCGCGGCCATGGCGTCTACGGCTGGGACGCTGAGCTGCGCGCCTACCGGATGTACTGGTTCGACTCGCTGCAGCCCTTTCCGCGCGCGGGTCATGCGGTGGGCCACTGGGTGGGCCACACGCTGACGTTTCGGGTGTCGACGTCGTCTGCAGAGCACCGCTACGTCTACGACTTCCATGAACCGGGCTATTACGAATTCCGCATTGAGATCCAGCGGAGCGGTGGCAAGGTCGAGACGTACATGCACGGTGCCTACGTGCGGCAGTAGTAGATGCGTATCTAGTAGACGGATGACAGGAGTTCGACATGGTCCGCAAGAAGCCCGGTCGCAGTGAGAAAGATGCCTCCGGACCCGTGATCACGCGATCGGGATATCGCGAGCAGGCAGCCCCTGTGCGCCCGTTCGCCGACGCGCTCGCCGGCCTTCGCAAGCAGGTGGCCAAGGCAAAGCCCGTCGCACCGCCTCCTCCTCCCCCGCCAGTGCAGGAAGCGCCCCCCAGAATCCTGAGTGACGACGAACTGTTGGAGTTGGCCCTAGCCGGGGTGCAACCGCTGACAGACCGCTCGCCGCAGCGGGTGGCCCCTCCCGCCCCGCAGCAGCCGGTTGCCGTGTTTTCTCCGCTCGCCGCAGTGCCTGTCGCCGTTGCGGTGGCGCCCCGGTTCGCCGCCGAAGAGGATCAGGACCCCGACTGGTGGGCGGGCGACGTGGACCCAGCGCTGCTGTGGTCGCTGGACGTCGGTGGCTCCCGCTTCGAGCGCACCGTCGACCTGCAGCTGCTCGACCGCGCCAAGGTTGCCGCTGCATTGGAGGGAGCGCTGGCCTCTGCCGCCCGTCAGCGTCTGGGGTGCCTGCGTATCGTGCATGGCGGTCGCGTGGATGCGGCCGAGCGTCCCCAGCGCTTGGGCCAGGCGATTCGCGAGCAGCTGCGAGGCGGTCTGCGCAAGTTCGTGCATGGCTACATGCGCACCCAGCCTGAGGACGGCGGCGGCGCGGCGTTGTATGTGTGGGTGCGTCAAAGCCTCTAGTCCCCCGCCCCCCCCCGTCGGTTCGCTGTGGAGCCTCCCTTGAAGATTCAGACGCTTGCACGATGTCGTCGCCCGCTTGGCTGGTTCGCGCTGCTGTTGCCGACGGTGGTGGTGCTGGGGTGCGGCTCGGGGGCCTTGTCCGGCGGCTATGCCCCGAAGAACGGCAAGTGGCAGGGGGCTGAGCTAAGCTTCTCTTTGCAGGACAGTGTGTTGGACAATCTGGTCCTGGCTGGGCAGGCTTGCTCCGGTGAGGGCGCGTGCGGCGGACTGATCGGCGGGCCGGTCGAGGGCTCGTTTGCGACGCCGTCGGTCTTCACCCTTGTTTCGGGCGGAGCCACGATCAAGGGCACCTTCACGAGCTGGACGCAGGCGTCAGGGACGCTGGCGGTCGATGCCGGGTGTTGCTCTGTCGTGGGTTTGTGGACGGCCGATTGGGTGCCCGGGTCCGACACGCCCGACCAGCCGGGGTCGATGAACTGGGGCGGCGCGTCCACCGGCACCATCCACCCGGGTCCGACGCTGAAGCGCACGCCGCCGGCTTCTCCCGACGGCGCTTCGCAAGTCCAGGTGCAGGCTTCGGATTGGCTGGATGCGCTGCGGGCTCAGGTGGGGGTGGGTCCCATCCCCGGTCATGCGGCGCTGCATCAGGCGGCGCAGGCGCACGCGGAGTTCTACACGCTACACGCGAAGCAATATCAGGCGTCGGGCTTGAGCCCGCACGACGAAAACGCCTCATTCGGCGCGGGGTTCACGGGCGCCACCGTCGGCCAGCGCCTGGCCGCGGCAGGGTATGCCAGCGGTGCCGCGTCCGAAGTGATGGCGTTTACCGGCTCGGTTCCAGGCGCGATGCAGGGGTGGCTCGACACCGTCTACCACCGGCTGCCGATGCTGGACCCGACCTCGTTTGAGATGGGTTTTGGCCTCGCCAATTCCGGTGGTGCACAGGCAGAAGTGATGGATGTGTCGGCGGTTCAGGGTTCGTCGGCCGATCCGATCGTGGTGTACCCGTGGCCGGGCCAGACCGGGGTACCGGCGGGTTGGAGTGGCAACGAGGGCCCGCAACCCCCTGCCCCACCTGGAGGTTACCCTTGCGGTCCGGTCATTTCGGCACGCTTTCCGTCCAAGGCGACGGTGAAGCTGCACAGCCTGACGGACGCTCAGGGCAACGCGGTGCCGCATGTTTGGCTCGATGCGGCCAACGACCCGAACCTGCAGATGTTCGACCCGACGACGGTGGTGCTCTACGCCCACACGCCGGTGGCGGACGGTGACTACGTCGTGCGGCTGGAAGTCCAAGTTGCGGGGCAAGATCAAGTGCTTGAGTGGCGTTTTCGCGTCGGTCCCTGACTTTCCTCAAGTCCCGCGCTTGTCCAGCAGGGCGCGCACCATCCGGACCAACGCATCCGGGCGAAACGGCTTCTGCAACAACGGAACCGAACCGCGAGACACTTCGTTGCGAAGTGCCGGGTTGTCGGCCTGCCCTGTCATCAGGATCACAGGCAGCTGCGGGTGCCCGTGTTGCAGGGCCAGAATCAGCTCGTGACCGCCCATGACCGGCATGCCCAGATCGGTGACCACCAGCTGCACTTGGGGCGCGCCTTGCATTACGTTCAGGGCCTCGCCGCCGTTGCGAGCCTCCAGCACCGCGTAGCCACGCGCTCGCAAGGACCGCACCACGACCTGCCGCACGGCGTCTTCGTCCTCGACGACGAGCAGTATCTCGTTGCCCGCTGGCTTGGTCCCGCCGGCCGGTTCGCGGACCTGGGCGGCAGTGTCCTGCGCGACCGGCAGGTACAGCGTCAGCGTCGTACCCACACCTGAACGGCTGTCGACCGCCAGGAAGCCATCGCAGTGGTGAACGATGCCCAGCACGCCACCCAAGCCAATCGGCATCCCGTGTTCGTCATGGGATTGCGACGCCGGATCAAACAGGCACGCCCGCTGCTGCCTGCTCAGCGCGGGGCCGTCGTCAGAGACGGCAACGGTTGCGTAGGCGCCAGCCCGGAACGCCGCACCTGGCACCGCACTGGCGGGCAGCGTCCGCAGCACGGCAGCATCGGCCGTCACCTCCAGCCGTCCCGACCCCACGCACGCGTCGCGGGCACGCAGGAGCAGCGCCGCCACCACCTGTTCGACCTGTTCGCGATCGGCCAGCACCATCAGGGGCAACCCCGCCACGCGCAGGCTCAGTTCCAGCTTGGGCGGCAACAGCGGCCGAATGCGGTGCTCGACGTCCTGCAAGGTCGTGCGCAGGTCCACCAGCTGCGGGTGCAGTTCCCGGTCCTGAGCCAACGCCAGCAACTGGGCGGTCAGGGAGCCAGCGCGCTGCGTCAGCGTGGCGATGGCCAGCAGGTCGTCGCGTCGCGGGTCACCTTCCGGGGTGGCCTCGAGCAGCAGGTGCACGTAGCCAAAGATGCCCATCGCGATGTTGTTGAAGTCGTGCGCAATCCCACCGGCAAGCCGGGAGATGGCCTCGCGGTCTGGGGACTCTGCGGGGTTCGGTGCCGTGGACATGGGGCAGCTCCCCACCGACGGATCCGGTGTGTGATGATCGTCACAGGGTAATGGGTTTCGCACCGGGCAGCGACAAGAAACTTCGAGTCTGAATTCGTCGGTTGTCGCAGCTAGCGGACGGGCGGGCGGGCGATGAATGCAGCACTAATGGCTCCCGTGCTCCAGGGTGTGGCCTTGCCGTCCTCGAACCAGGTGCTCATCAGACGAACGATTCCGTCGGGCATGTAGTACGTTGCCCACGTGGTCTTGTCGACCGGCATGCACTGCCCTTTCCACGGCTTCCAGGTGGTCGGGTCGCACGCCGCACCATCGAACACCACCGTCGGGTCCACCACGGCCAGCAGAACCTGAATCATCGCCCCCAACGCCTTGCCTGTCGGCAGTTTGTTCAGCGTCACGGAGATCGGGGTCACCTCGTCGGGCAACGGAACTGGGATGCGGGGTTCCAGAACTACCGCGTGCACCCAACCGCCCTGCGCGGGCGGCGTCCAGGTCACCTGCCCCTGCATCAGGTCTGCCGTCACCGTTTCTTCAAACAGCACCTGTGGGTCCGGCCAGGTCTGGTCCGGATTGCGGCCCAGCGGTGCGCCGTACAGCCGCAGCAAACCGCCCTTCGCCCTGCCCACCTTGACGTGCAGCTGGTAGGCCCCGGTGCCGGGCAGGTCCGAGCCCATCGCGTAGCGCTTGCCGTCCGCCGCCTCGGCCTCCAGCTCGACCTGGGCACCAAACGGCGACCGGGACACAAACGTGCGGCGGGCCTTGATCCCGTCCAGAATTGCCTGAGGTCCCAAAGCCTTGCCGACCACGCCGGTGGACAGCGCTTGCTCCGACGGATGCACGTAGGTCGTCGGCAGCCCGGCCGGAACCAGCATGTGCCGGTCGCCCCCGCCGACAGGAGCGACGTGGATCCCGCCCGACAGGTGGTGCTGCCAGAATCGCAGCGCCTGCGCATTGGCTCCTTCGTCCTGTGCCTCCGCAATTGCCTCCCGAATATAGGGATTTTCGACTCCGTGGCTGGTGATCGTCGCTTGCAGTGTCTCAGGCGATGTGGGTCCGAAGAACGCCGACCACGGGCCGTTCCACACCTCGATGCCGTCAAAACCCTGCAGGTCCCATGCCCAGCCGCCGTCTTGCGACGGGTGGTTCAGGGAGAACAACGCGCCCTGCTGATGGGCGGTGACGATGCCGGCTGCGTAGCCGTCGTTGCCGGTCTTGCCCGGAGCGGGGTCGTGGGGAATGTGCTGCTTGAGGCCCCAAACGCCTGCGTGTCCGGGGCCGCCGAACTCCTCCCCCGGCAACAGGATCAGGTGGTCGTGGTGGAAGGCGGGGTCCGACAGCGCGGCGTCGGTGCGGTGGTCGGTGATCGCGATGAAGTCGAGGCCGTTGCCGGCAAGCTCTGGATTGGCCTTCACAAACAGTGGGTCGCGGTAGGCGTCTGCGATGGCCAGCGCGGTCGCCACATCATCGCCGCCCTGTTCCTGCGCGTCGCCGCTGTGCGCCGTGTGATAGTGCAAGTCGCCGCGGTACCAACCCTTTGCCGCGACCGCGAAGTTGGCGTCCCCTGCCACGGCGTGCAGCACCGGACTTGCCACCGTGTCGTTGGTCGCGTCGGCCGCCGCCTCATCCTGACCGCCGCAGGCCGCCAGCCAGACTGCCATCCCCCACACCAAAAGCAGACTTCGCACCATGGTCCCCCTGTCGAGCAGCGGAACTTGGGGGAAAGCGCGGGCGATTGCAAGGTCGACGTGGGACTGTGCCGCTGCGTGACGCTGTGGCACTGTAGCCGCCGTGGAGGTCCCCGATGCGTCTGGTGTGTCCCGCCTGCCGCGGCTTTCGAGAGGGCGTGTTCTCCAGTGCCGAGCTGGACGCTGATTTTGCTTGCCCACGGTGCAACACGCACTGGCCGGCACTGGCGGTCGGGCACGTCCGCGTGCCGGTCCTGTGGGGCGACCCCGAGTTGGGGCACCGCACGGCGCACGCCACCCGCGACCTGCTGGCGAACCTGCAGGACATCGACGGCTGGCTGGCGGGGTCCAACGACCTTCAGCGCGCGGAACTGGCCACTGCTCTGGCGACCTACGCCCCCGCACACTGGGGGCCCTACGCGGTTCCGGCCTTGCCGGTCACGGACCTCGCGTGGGTGCGGGACTGGGCGCCGGCCTCCGACGAGCTGCCGGAAGGTCCTGTGCTGGTGCTGGGTTGCGGCCCCGGAGGCGAGCTGCCGTACCTGGACCTGCCCGACCGTGAATTGGTGGCGCTGGACGCGAATCTGGCTCTGGTGGGCTATGCCGCGGCGCTCGCTGCGGGAAAGGCCGTCCGATTGCCGTGGCGTCGCCTGCCGTCGCGCATCGAGTCGCGCCCCCTCGACCTGCCGCCGCAGGTGCGTCATGTGCTGGCCCGCACGCGGCTGGTGTGCGGCGATGCGCTGGACCCGCCCTTTGCTCCGGAGTCGTTCGCGGCCGTCGTTGCCCTGAACCTGCTCGATTCCGTTCAGGATCCCGCGCTGCTGCTGGGTCAGTGTGAGGCGTTGCTTGCCCCGGGAGGCGTGCTGCTGCTCGCCTCGCCCTACCACTGGCAGGACGCCGTCACGCCTCCGCAACACCAGCTGGATCGCGTGTTGCCAGCCGATGTTCCGCAACAACAGGCGATGGAGCAGCTGGTCGTAGGGCCGGGAGGCCTGCTGCCCGAGATGCGGCTGGAGCGCTCTGCCGACGGGATCGTGTGGGAGGTGGCGGTGCACGCCCGGTTCTCGGCGCGCTATCTGTTGCACGTCATGAGGTTGCGCAAGGCAGCGGCCACGGTCTAGCGAGGTCGCCTATCCCGGTCCCTGGCCCCGCCCCAGCTTGCTCTGAAAGGTCGTCCGCGCCAGCCCCAGCAGCTCGCCGGCCTTGGTCTGCTGGCCGCCCGCCTTCTGCATCGCCCACTGGATCAGGTCGTCCTCCAGATGGTGCACGACGTCGGCAAACGGAATCGTCTCGCGACCTTCCAGATGCAGCGTAAACAGGTCACCCGTGGGCTGTTCCTCGCGGGCCTGCTGCAAATACCCGGGCAGATGGTCGATCACGACGCCTGAACCGCGAGGGCAGACGATGACCGCCGACTCCATCGCGTGCCGCAATTCACGCACGTTGCCCGGCCAGGCATAGCGGCGCAGGCACCGGGCAGCTTCGGGGGACAGTACCGCCTCGTCCTTGCGCGCCTCCAGGGCAAAGCGGCGCAGGTAGTGTTGGGCCAGCAGCAGCGTGTCTTCCCCCCGCTCTCGCAGGGGGGGCAGGCGAATCTCCAGACCGCGCAAGCGATAGAACACGTCGTCGCGGAACTTGCCCTTGGTCACCGCGCTGCCCAAGTCGACCTTGGACGTCGCCACCACCCGCACATCGACCGTCGTCTCGCGTTGGCCGCCGATGCGCAGGAACGACCCCTCCTGCAGCGCCCGCAACAGCTTGACTTGCAGGCCCAAAGGCAGGTCGTCGACGTCGTCCAGCAGCAGCGTGCCGCCGTTCGCGCGCTCGAAGGCGCCCTGTCGCTGCCGGGTCGCGCCGGTGAACGACCCTTTCTCGTGACCGAACAGCTCGCTCTCCGCCAGCTCGGTCGGAATCGCGCCACAGGGAATCGCGACGAAGGGGCCTTTGCGACGCGCGCCTTGCTCGTGCAGCGCGCGCGCCACCAACTCCTTGCCCGTTCCCGTTTCTCCAGTGATCAGGACCGGCGCGGTGTGCTCGGCAAACGTCCGCACCAACTGGATCACCTGCAGCATCCCCGGCGAGCGCCCCAGGATGCCGCCGCAGTCCGCCTCCTCGTCCAGCAAGGCCCGCAAGTGACTGACTTCACGTCGGTAGCCCTGCAGCTCCTGCAGTCGTCGCAGCCGGTGTTCCAGCTCCTGAAAGTGGAACGGCTTGGTCAGGTAGTCGGCCGCGCCATCCTGCATCGCCGTCACCGCGGTCTTCACGGTGCCAAACGCCGTCATCAGGATGACCTCGACCTCCGGGTGCCTTGCGCGAACGGTGCGCAGCAGCTCCAGCCCGTCGATGCCCGGCATGCGCAGGTCGCACACCACGACGTCCCACAGACCCCCGGCGAGCTCTTCCAGCGCGCGATAGCCGTTGTCCACGGCTTCGGCCGGAAAGCCCGCGTCGCGCAACTGCCGCACCGTGGTCTCGCGCACCAGACGGCCGTCGTCGACCACCAAGACGCGCAGGGCTCTGGTCCCATCTTCGCTCATGCGGTCCGCTCCCCAGCGCGTGGCAGGTCGATCCGCACCGTCGTGCCTCCGCCGGGCTGGCTGGTCACGCTGACCTCGCCCTCGTGGTCCTCGACGACCTGACGCGTGATGGCCAAGCCCAAGCCGGTGCCTTCGCCGATGGGTTTGGTGGTGAAGAAGGGGTCGAACACCTTGCCCAAGTCGTCAGCGCCGATGCCCTCACCAGTGTCTTCGACCTCGATGCGGACACCCGCCGGGTCGCGCAGTGCTTCGACGCGGATGGTCACCCGGTCCCCTTCGCGGCAAGCGTCGATGGCGTTGTCGATGATGTTGGCCAGCGCTTCGGTCAGCCGCTCGGGGTCCACTTCCAAGGGGGCCACATCCCCCGCCACGACTTCGACCGGCACCTTGCGCGCCATGGCCCGCATGTTTGCGAATTGCAAGGCATCTTGCACCAGCACCCGCAGGTCGGTCGCCACCCGCTGCGCCGGCCCCTCTCGCGTCAGCACCAGCAGGCGGCTGGTCACGTTCTCGATCTTGGCCACGCCTTCGCTCATCAGGTCCAGCACTTCGGCGGTACCCTTGTCGTCCGGCGGCAGCTGCGCCTGCAGGATGTCCACGCAATTCATCACGCCGTGCAGGGGGTTGCGAATCGTGTGCGCCACGCCCGCCGCAAGTCCGCCGATGCGGGCCAGCCGCTCGCGAGACTGGGCCACCCGCTCGTGTGCCCGTCGCCGTGCCTCCGCCTCGCGGATGCGTTTGACCAGGTTGTGGACGAAGTAGATGACGCCGATCTCGGTCACCCCGAACGCCACCAGGTAACCCAGCATGAACAAGGGCGATTGCCACAGGGGGCCGCCCAGCGACACCTCTGCCTCGGAGTGTCCCGCCAGATTCAACGGGTGGTGTGGCAGCAGCGCGACGGCTTCGGCCAGCACCAGCGCGCCGTGCATCAAACCTGCTCCCAAGCCGATGATCATCGCCTTGTGCAGCGGCAGCAGCAGGCCCGCAATCGCCATGTGGAAGACCGACAGCATCACGAACGGATTGTCGGCGCCGCCGCTGAAGTGCAGCAGAGTCATCAGCATCGTCAGGTCGAACAGCACCTGCACGACGACCAGATTCTCCGCCTCAGCACGAGGTCCCGTGTCGGGCAGCGACCGGCTCCACCGCCAGAAGACCACGTTGCCCAAAGCCAACAGCCCGATGGTCGCCAGCAGCTGTGGCAGCGTCTCGACCACACGCAGAACGGCAGCTACAGCAACGACGACCAGCACGGTGCCGATGGCGCCCCAACGCAGCCGGACCAGCCACGCCATGCGGTCCGCCAACGGCTCAGCATCGGCCGCGGCGTCCGTCAGTTCCTGGTCCAGGCGCTGTTCGGTGGTGAACATGACGTCAATCGGCACCAAGTGCGGCGCACGCCACGACTCCTCTGCACGATCCGAACCAACCGCCGACGGCATCGCACCGGGATCGACGTTGGCGCGGGGCGTCGACGTGAGGGGCTGATCGGAGTCGTGAGCGTCGGGAATGGACGGCATCGAGGGCTGCCCCGGATTCGGACGCTGGTGCGCCACAGCTTTCGACGAATTTTGCGCGGCGGCCCCTGGCCGTGCCGGGCGCAAGCTATCAGACGACAAGCCGGGTTGCACGCGAGTGCCGAAATTTCGGCATCCGCCGCCGGGGATTCGGCATCTGTGGATAACCCCGCTTTCCCGACCGACCGGGCCAGCAACTGGGCATTGTGGCAACAGATCCCATCGTCGGTGGCGACCCGGCCGACAGGCGGTTCAGGCGGATTTCGAGCCCCCAAGCGACACGGCTGCTGACGGTGCCGAAAAACGGGCAACGTGGGCAAGGCCGCGTGGTTCTTGAGAGAGTGGCCGACGCCCTACTTGTGGCAGGGCAGGCAAGCCGGCGCGGTCTTGCTTTGGCCGGACTGGTACGCGGCGCCGCCGGGGTGCGGGTTGCCGCCGGGACCGCCGGTGCGGTGGCACGTCACGCAGTTCGAGGCCGCTCCCTGGTCGTGGCACGCCGCGCAGGCCAGCGGGTCGCGCCGGACCTCGTCGCCGTGGAACGAGGCCCCTCCGCGCTGCAAGAAGCCGGGCGGATGCGGGTTGTGGCCCTTGCCCAGTCCCTTGTCGGCAGCGATGCCCATCCGGCTGTGGCACTCGGTGCAGGTCGTCGGCTCGTGGCAGGTGGTGCACGCCTTGCTGTCAAGCTTGGCCTCGATCGGGTGCCGCGTCAGGAAGTCGCCGCGGTGGTGAAACTGCGCCTCTGGGCGATTCAGGTTCAGTTGCGACGGGCGAACCGGGATGTTCGACCGGCTGTGGCACTCGGCGCACGTGTCCGGCTTGTGGCAATGGCCGCAGACGACATCGCCGCCGCTCTTGGCCGCCGCGCCGTGCCGCTTCTGCCAGTCGCCGCCGTGGTCGTAGATCTCTGGCGAGACCTCACGCATCGTGCCGGGCAGGTGGCAGTTGGTGCAGTTGTCCTTGTTGAACGTCGTCCGGTGGCACTGCCCGCAAGCAGCGAACATCGGCGGCCGGGTGTGGTCTGAGATGCGCTCGGTCTTCTCAATGCCCTTGTGGCACACGTTGCAGCCGTTCTCGCCCGTCTCTGGCACCTTGCGGCTGACGTGGTTCTTGTGGCTGAAGCGGATCCCCGGCATCCGATCGTCGACGAAGGTCTGCGGTGCCGTCGGATTCGCATGGCACATCTTGCAGTTGTCTTCCTTCTCGTGGCACTCCATGCACGCGGCTTCGGGTGGCAGGAAACGGGAGGTCTGCAGGCTCTCGGACTCCTCAACGCCCTCGTGACAGGCCTCGCACTCGGCGGACTGTTCCTCGATGTGAAACTTGTGTGAGAACACAATGTTGTCGCGGTTCGAGGCAGGCTTGGGCGCGCCGGCCCAACTGCCGACCAGCCACGAACAGGCGGTCGAACCCAGCGCAAGGGCGATCAGGACCAGCAGCGTGCGTCCCCGGACCATGAATCGGCGAGCTTCCATCACGCACCTCCCTCGTCGCCGTCCTCGGCCTTCGGAGCCTTGCCCTTCTCGCCGCCGGAGTCGTCGGCCGGGGCAGGAGCGGCCTTGTCGCCGTCCTCCGCCTTGTCGCCCTCGTCGGACTTGTCGCCGTCTTCCGCCTTGCCAGCGTCGTCGGACTTCTCCTCGGAGTCGGCTTTGTCCTCAGCCTTGTCTTCGTCCTCGCCGTCGTCACTGCTCTTCGCGGCGGCCGCCTTGTTCCAGGTCAGCTTGGTAGCCACGGTCTCCTGTCCTCGGAAGAACTCGTCGGTCAGCGTCACGGTCAGCAGACCCATGCCTTGCGACGTGTAGTACGGGTTGGTCCAGACCTGGCCGTCCACACCGACCTCGAGCCCGCGCTTGGCATCCCAGCGCACGGACAGCGAGCCCAGGACCGACTTCGACTCTTGTCGGATGTCGCGGAAGAAGAAGTACGTGTCGACGTCGCCGGCAACAGAGACGCCGTCGATGACCCTGGCCCGGCCATAGAGACGGGCCTGGGTGAAGCCATTGTCGCCATTCGACAAACGCGACACGGTCACGCCAGTGCGGTAGCGACCGTCTGCATCGATCCGCAGGGCGAAATCCATGAAGCCGCGGTAGCCGTCGATCTGGTCGTCGCCGACCAAGAAACGCTCGTAGCCACCGTTGACGGAGAGCGCGCCGGGCGTGCGCAGGTCAAAGCCACCGCCGACGATGCCATCCGTGCGGCTAACAAACGCGTTGAAAATCGACGTCTTGGGTAGCCAGGCTAGCGGGTCGCGCACCTCGCCACGGCCATACACGCTCAGCCACTGGTTGACGCGGTAGCTGCCGTCGACACGCGCTTCCTGCATGGCGCCGCCCAGCAGGTCGTACGCGTACGAGCCCGTCCACAGCATCGGACCGAACTTCCGAACCGAGAAGTCGACGCCCACGCTGCGCCGTGCGGAACCGATTTCGGGCTCCTGACCTTCGGCCGCGGTGACGGGACCCTGCACTTCCTGGAACGAAGCACCGACGTGACCCCACTCCCGAGGCGTCCACGACAGCCGACCGCCGTAGGTGGGGGCCAGAAAGACCTCCTCGAACGCGCCGAACGCCGCTGTGCCTGCGTAGGCATCCAATCGCAAGTCCATGGGAAGACGAACGATCGTCGATGCACCATCCAGAAACACGTACCGCGGCGCACCCGCGAACACCAGCTGCCGACCGAGCAGGACGCGCACGTTCTTGCTCGCGTCCTCCCAACCCACGTAGCCGTAGACCAGGTCGCCGGCCTTCTCTTCGCCCAGATCGCTAACCAGATGCTGCGACGTGTAGCCCGAGAAGTTGCCGAAGAAGCCGGTGCCGCCCAGGTTCTCGCCCTCGAAACTGAGCAACTGGAACGTAGGAAGTGCGAACTCGGACTCGTTGAACGCGCCGGGGCGCAGCTCGCGGTTGGCGATGGTGACGCTGCGAGCGGAGAAGTGGATCGCCCCGCCCTCCGCCGCGCCCTCGCCGTTTTCGCCCGCCATCGCGGGCGCCGCGACGCCACACATCGCGGCCAGCAGTACACCGAACAGGATGCGGTTCATCAGTTCACCCCCCCGTTGATGTGGAAGCCGCCCTGGACGTTCAACGTGCCGTCAGCGTTGATGGTCTTGCTGTGGCACTTGACGCATGCCTTGGTGCCCTGCGCCGGGTCGGTCTCCGGGTGACCGGATTCAGGCGGCGGCGGGCTGAGGTGGCAGCCGTCGCAAGCGAGTGAAGTCTGCGTCCACACAGGCGTCTTGACCTTGCCACCGTCCATCGTGGCGCCGTGGCAGTACACGCCGGAGCAGGTCTGGGTCGCGACCGCGTAGCTGGCCGTGGTGCCCTTGAACGTCGCGATACCGTTGGGGAAGTTGACCGTGCTGGCGGACCCGTCCAGGTGACCGGGGGCGTCGACGGTGGTGAAAAGCGTGTGGCACGTCTCACACT
The DNA here is from genome assembly GCA_049317445.1 of Myxococcota bacterium. Classification (GTDB taxonomy): domain Bacteria; phylum Myxococcota_A; class UBA9042; order UBA9042; family UBA9042; genus CAJBNH01. The sequence continues at coordinate 32,828 of JBMOIG010000042.1, forward strand.
TCATGCCGCCCTTGGAGTACGCCTTGCCTTTCAAGTGGGCCTCGTGGGCGCCGACCGAGGGCAACGCAGGGTCGGTCTTGCCGTTGTGGTCGGCGGGAGGCGCGGGGCTGTCCGCCGAGCCGTGGCAGGCGTTGCACGCGGTGGGCAGGGTCATGTCGACCTTGCCGTTCACATGGCTTCCCGCGGCCAGTAGCTTGCCGTCGGTGCCTACCGTGGCTGCGTGGCATGGCGCGCAGTTGGTCTGCTGCGGATGGGGCAGCACCGGCGGAGCGCCGTGGCAGGTGTCGCATTTGGTGGTGTCGATGG
>JBMOIG010000043.1:0-32810 GCA_049317445.1 Myxococcota bacterium
GCTAAACTCTCTGAACTTCCGTGTCTCAGATCATGTTGGCAGAGAGGGGAGCGCGGCACTTGTAGGCTGGACGGGACCGCCGGAGATGGTCGGGGGATCGTACGGCTTGCTCGCGGCGAGCAGGGGAACGACGACGAGCAGGGGGCCGGTGTCGGGGTTGTGGAGGCGCACGACGACGACTGCCTCGAAGCTGGCGAAGTGCGTCAGGTTGGCGTCGCCGCTGGCGGTGATCGCCGTTGCGTCGAGGCCCACCATGATCGTCCGCTCGCAGATCTCGAACACCGCGGAAGCGATCGTGATGGTGAGCCGCAGGCGATAGCGACCGGGGTTCGGCCAGTACTTGGTTCGGACGTCGTAGCCGCCGGCGGCGTTGCCCGACTCCTCAGGACTGCCGTCACCCCAGTTCCACGTGTACGTTGCGCCCGTGAGAACGCCTGTTCGCGTGCGCAGCTCGTCGGCCTTGAACTGCACGGTCGCGGACCCGCTTGCCACGACCTCGACGACAATGTTGGTCGCAAATGCTGGAGCCTGCTCGCCAATCATCCTTCTACCTCCGTCTTGACGAAAGCCTCGCACCAGATGACGCAGGCCGGAACCCTAGAAGCCGCCACCCATTACAAACCTTCATGACAGCACATGCGGCGCCCCTGCCAGAACTTGCTCCGCGGCTAGGCAGTAAACGGTTCACTTGATGCAGACCGTGGTCCAGATACCGGTCACGAGCCCGTATTCCATCGGATCCCAGGCGTCCAGGTTCTTCGGCCAGGGCTTGCCGGCTTCCACCCACCTGCGGATAAGGCCGTCCTTGCACTTGGTCTCTACCAGGGACGAAAGGCACTCTGGGCAAGCTGGCACGATCCGCGACGTGTAGCTGTTGTAGGCTGGAAGCCCCTCGATCAAGCCGAATGTGATCGCTGCCACGCTCGCTGCCCTCGCTCCATTCCACTTTGCGGCACACGCGGCGTGCGCCTTCGCGTCTTGCTCCGTCGTCGTCGCCTTGTTGCATTGTATGTAGTCGAACCCCGAATACCCCACGAACTTCCCCCCCTCGTACTGACACCCCGACGTACACCCGTCCTTGTCCACCGTATTCCCGTCATCGCACTGCTCGCCCGCCTCGACCACCCCATTGCCGCACGGACTCACCACGCACGAGCCCTTGTCGCAGACCTTTCCCGTCGCCCCGCAATCCGCCACCAACCCCTTCTGCAACCCATCAGAACTGCACTGATACGCCTTGGTCCCCTCGCAACCCCCCTGGCCCGGCGCGCACACCCACGACACGCACTCGCCGGTCTGGCACGACTGACCTTGCGCGCACGCAACCACGTCCCAGCCACTGCCGTCGGCCTTGCAAGTGCCCACGCCGCCGCCCTGGCACCCCTTCGACAGTGGAACACACGCCAAACTGACGCATTTCCCGTCACTGCAGCTCTTCCCCCCAGTCTGGCAGTTCTCGCCATTCGTCTTGACCGTGCCGGTCGCATCGCACTGCACCACCGTCTGCCCCTCGCAGAACGCCGCCCCCGGCGCGCACACCTTGACCTTGCACGACGTGCCCACGCACACCGAACCCGCCGCGCACGCGCTCTTCTGCCACCCCATGCCGTCGGACTGGCACGTCGACAAGAACCCATCCTGGCAGACTGTCTGCCCCGACTGGCAGGCTTGACTGGCACACGCACCGTTGCTGCACGTCTTGCCCTTCGCCGCGCAGTCCTCGACCGCAGCCTGCGCCGTGCCCCCGCTGCTGCACTGCTGCACCACCTTGCCCAGGCACGAGAATTCCCCGGGGTTACACAAGAGTTCCGAGCACTTCGCACCGTCGCAACCCTGGCCCTCGACGCACGGCGTCTTCTGGTAGCCCGATCCGTCCGTCTTGCACGTTGCCAATGTGGCGCCGTCCGCACACAGCGCCGTGCCCGGTGTGCATTTCGTCGACACGCAAGCTCCGCCCACGCACGTGCGCGGCTTGCCGTCCGCGCCTGACTTGGTGCAGTCGTCGACCGTCGCGGCCGACAGTCCCTGCACGTCGCACTGCTTGGCGAGATTGCCGTCGCAGTACCCGGCCCCCGGCGTGCAAACCGGGTCCACGCACGCCGGCACGCCCGCAGACGTCGTACACAGCTTGGTGCCGATCCCGGAACTTGCCGGTCCGCAAGAGGTCTCGTCCCACCCCATGCCATCCGCTCGGCAGGTGCGGATGCTGCCCGCGCCGCAAAGCTGGGTGCCCGCAGCGCATACCGGCACCACACAGCCACCGCCCACGCATGTGTAGCCCGGGTCGCACGCCGTTCCGGCGGCCCAGCCCGTGCCGGTGGGGTTGCACACGGCGACCTTGGCCTGCTGGCATGACGCCTGACCCGGTGTGCAGACCACCGGCTTGCACGCGCCGGACTCGCAGGCGTCGCCTTCTACGCAGGACTCGAGCGCCCACTGGCCGCCGTTGCCCGAGCAGGTCTTGCGTGTCACGAGATCGGCGCACGCGGCTACGCCGCCCGGGCACTGGTCGGGCACGCAGACCGACTCCAAGCAGTAGCGGTCGGCCACGCAGTCGTCGTCGCCCAGGCAATCCACGCACACGCCCGCCACCTTGTCGCAGACACCGTTGACCGACAAGCAGTCCTTCGCCGACGCGCATGTGAGTGCCGGCGGCTGGCACGCGTGCGCCTTGCAGCTGTCGTTCTCGGGGCAGTCCTGGTCGGTCAGGCACGCCACGCACACGGCCGCCTCCTTGTCGCACACTGCGCCCAGGGCGGCGCACTGCTTGTCGGACGAGCACGCCGCCTGGGGAATGCATGTGCCCGCCGCGCATAGCGCTGGCTGAGCCGGGCAGTCGCTGGCCGCACGGCACTCGACGCACACCTGAGCGACGCAGAAGCCACCCGCGCACAGGTTGTCCCCGTCGCATCCCGCGGTGGTGTCGACTTGGTCAGCGAACCCTTGGGCGATGTCGTTCGGCCCGGCGGGCTCGGCCTGGCCGCACCCGGCAAGTACGAGGCCAGCCGCGAAGCAAAGCGAAGTTCCGATCACGGCCGCGACGGTCGCAATTCGCATGGTAGCCCCCCACTCCTGCCACGCTGTCGCGTGGACGATGCAACAGAGGTGCAGCGTAGGGGTACGGGGGGACAGGGTCAATCTCAACGCGACGGCCCAGCCGATCCCCTGGGCTGGGGCGAGTGTTCGCCACGACGCCGGACGGATGGCAAAAACGAAAGAACCCGCGCCACATTCCGGTCGTGCCGGGCGGTGGGCGGGTCCAAGTCGGGTCTCCCCTGCGGGATCTGGCGGGCTCAGCAGGGCTCGAACCTGCAACCTTCGGTTCCGTAGACCGATGCTCTATCCAATTGAGCTATGGGCCCGTTGTGCGCTGCCTTCGCTTGGCAGGCTTTCTGGGTCGTCCCGTGTCAGGCGCGCAGCCTGTCGGGTTCAGCGGAGAGGAGGGGATTCGAACCCCTGATAGGGGTTGACCCCCTATGACGGTTTAGCAAACCGTTGCCTTCAGCCACTCGGCCACCTCCCCGTGGCGGCTCGCCCGATGCCACAGGCGCGGCGGGCGGCCCTTCTTCTCATGTCCGAACCGGTGTGAGCGGGAGAGGAGGGATTCGAACCCCCGGAGGCTGTAACACCTCGGCGGTTTTCAAGACCGCTGCCATCAACCACTCGGCCACTCCCCCTTTCTTTTCTTGTCCGATCCGCTTTCCGATTCTTGCCGGCTCCGCTGGGGCACGGGCGGGCGTTCGTCTCGGGCGCACCGGAATCGAACGGCCGAGGAGTCTAACGGTGACCACATGGAAGCGCAAGCCCCCGGCTCCGTGGCGCGGTCGGGGATTGCCGTTGCGGCGGCGATGGACGATCCTGTCGGTCTGTCTGGAGGCTTCCGCTTGACGCATTTCTCTCCCTCACCCCCGATGTCCGCGGCCGCCCGCGCGCTGAGCCAGGTCGCCTGCCGCGCGCTCGACGACCGGGACCCGGTGCGGACCGCACTGTTGCGCGGGCTGGCAGAGACGAGCGGCCTGCACCCGACCAGTCTGGACCGCCTGCTGCAGTTGTGGGCGCTTGCGTGGCAGGAGCCGGGCGTGCTTGGGCTGCTGCGACGGGTGTCCGGCGGTGCGGAGGCGGTGCGGCCGCTGGGACAGGTGGCCGTCGTGGCGCCCGGCAACCTGCCCGTGGCGACGTGGCAGGCGGTGGCTGAGCCGCTGTTGGCGGGAAACCGCGTGCGGGTGCGGCCGGGCTCTGGCGACCCACGCGCGCCGGGAAACCTTGCGGATGCGTTGAGGATCGTGGACCCGGCGGTGGCAGAGCAGATCGAGGTGGTTGCGTTCGAGCGTGGGGACGATGACGCCTGGCGCGGGTTCCTGACCGACGCACGGGCGCTGGCGATCTACGGCGGCGACGACGCGGTCGCGGGTGTGTTGCAGCGCGCCGGGCGGGCGGGCTTCTCAGGGTCGGTGCGGGCCCACGGCGACCTGCAGTCGTGTGCGGTCGTGCACACCGACGTGGATGCCACAACGCTTCGAGCACAGGCCCTTGCCCTGGCCCACGACGCGCTGTTGGCCGATGGGCGCGGCTGCATGTCGCTGCGGACGGTGTTTGCGCTGGGCGACGAAACGAGGGCAGCGAAGTGGCACGCGGAGCTGGCTCTGGCCCTGGCGGAGACGGCGGTGCGCTTTCCCGCCGGGCGGCTGGACCCGCAGTGGCAGGCGAAAGGGGCGATGGCAGCTGAGGAACATGCGTTTGCCGCGGCCGGTGCCCCACGCAGGGCGGTGGCGAGCGGCGACGGCTGGTGGCTGGCGAGCCGTTGGGATGACGAGGCCCTGCGGGGCACGGCGAGTGGGCCACTGGGACCCGGTGGCCGCGGGCTGGAATTCCAGGCGGTGGAAGGACTTGAACAGCTCGAGCGGCGCCTGTCGGGTCGCGCGGGCCGACTGTCGACCGTTGCGCTGGCCGTTCCGCAAGCGCAACGTCTGCCGACACTGCAGGTGCTGGAGCGGCTGGGCGTGCACCGGGTCTGCGGCCTTGGGCGAATGCAAGCCCCCCCGGCGGACCGGGCGCCGGACGGTCACGTGCCGCTCGCGCTGTTCACACGACTGCAGGACGTCGAAGTCGAACCCTGAAGACCGCTTGCGCTACCTGCCCTTGCGAGGCGACACGAACAGCTGTTGCCGACCACGCTGCAGCAACAGCGGCACCACGTCCGCCGTGCGGAACCAGCCGTTGACCTTCTCCAAGGCCGCTGCACCGCCAATCGCCTCCTGACCTGAGCGCACCACCACGTCGCCGACGCGCACGCCCGCTTGGTCGGCCGGCCCGCCGCGGTCGACCGCCACGACCAACGCGCCCGCCTCCGCCGCGATGCGAAACCGCTGCTTCAGCGCCGGTGTCAGATCGGTCACGGTCAAGCCCAACCCCGACAGTGACAGGACGCCGGGCGCCTGAGACTGGGACTCCGGCGCCACGCCCATGTCCTCTTCGCCGCCGTACTCGCTGGGCAGCGGCTTGAGCTGCACGCTCAGAACGGTGGGCTTGCCGTCGCGGGCGACCTCCATGCGCACCTTGGAGGCGACCCCGGCGGACGAGGCCAGCCATGGCAGGTCGGAAGCGTTGCGAATCGGCGTGTTGTCGAACGACAGGATCACGTCTCCCGGCCGCACGCCCGCCACGTCGGCCGGGCTGCCGGAAACGACCTCGGCCACGACCGCGCCCAACACCTTGTCCAGACGCAGGCTTCGCGCCAGCTCAGGCGTCACGTCGCGCACCGACACGCCCAGAAACGACCGCTCGATGCGACCCCGGGCCAGCTGCGGAATCAGCTTCTTGACCATGTTCGACGGGATGGCGAAGCCGATGCCCTGGCCGTCGCCACGGATGGCGGAGTTGATGCCGATGACTTCACCCCGCGTGTTGACCAACGGTCCTCCCGAGTTGCCCGGATTGATGCTGGCATCGGTCTGGATGAAGTTGGCGTACATCTGCCGACCATCGGGGTGCACCTCGCTGCGGCCGACGGCGCTGACGATGCCTGCGGTGACCGTGTGCGACAGGCCAAATGGGTTGCCGATGGCGACCACCCACTCGCCAATCGCGATCTTCGACGAGTCGCCCAGCGGCGCGATCGGAAAGCCTCCCTTGCCGTCGACCTTGATCAGCGCAAGGTCGGTGCGAGGGTCACGCCCAACCACCCGCGCCTTGAAGATCTGGTCGTCAGCCGTGCGAACCGAGATGTCTGCAGCGCCTTCGATGACGTGGTTGTTCGTCAGCGCGTAGCCGTCGGCGTGGATGAAGAAGCCGGAGCCTTCGCCACGTGTCGGCTGGGAACCGTAACCCTGTTCGCCGCCTTCGGAATGGCCAACGACGCTGATGTTGATCACCGCAGGCGACACCAGCTTGGCCAGCTTGGAGAACGCCCCCATCGTCACGGGCGTGTCCGCACTGACGCCGGTCGCTCCCGATTGCTGCTCCGTCCACAGGCGGTCGGGCGAGGCCGACTGCGCCTCGACCGGTGTGGCCAGGGCCACGGCCAACGAGGCGGCAAGCGACAGCGATGCGGTGTGGGTGGTCAAACGGGTCAGGAACCAGTGAGGCATGCAGGACTCCAGCAAGAAGCAGCAAGACCCCGACGGCGGGGTCTTCCGGTCAATGCTGTGGAGCGCTGAGGTATTCCGAAGGCCGGACGGCTACTTGGGGCGAGGGAGCTTCTGCAGCCACTTGCCGCGCGCATAGCCGCCCTTGCCCGCCGACTCTCCCGTCACGGCTTCGACGCGGTACCAGCCGTTGCCGTTGTCCAGAAAGACGCGGACCAGCGTGCCGTCCAGCAGCTCGGCGACCAGTGGCGACTCGGTGTTGGCGGCCTCTCGCACGGCCAGGAAGGGCGACGCCTGGTCTTCGCCCAGATGCACCTTGTGGGTGGCGCGACCCATGGCGCGGGCGGCCGTCAATGCCTCGGCACGCGCCACCGCCCGCTCGTCGCGGAGTTCGGTGGCAGCGGTGCGCAGGGCCGACGCCGTGCCGTCGGCGGGGGCGAAGGTGCGCAGCGTGGCGACGGCCTTCTCTGCGGCCAGGTACTTGCCTTGGTCCTCAGGGTTGCGTTCGTACGCCTCGATGGCGGTACCGGCGGCCTCGTCCAAAGACCGAATCGGGGCGAGGACGGCGGCAGCAGCGGCCTCATCTTCCGGCCTGGCGGCGGGCTCGACGGCGTTCTCTTCGGGGGTCGCGGCTTCCTCAGCAGACTCTTCCGGTTCGCCAGCCACCGAGGGCTTCATCTTCGGCATGGGTGTGTCGGTCTCGTCGTCACTCGGCTGGTATCCGCGCTTCTCCCACGGTGCTCCGTTGGGATCGGGCCTTGCCGGCATCACCTTCTCGGTGCCTGGTTCGCCGATGATCTTCCGCACGCCCGGTGGCATCCAGGCCAACACCTGCTGCAGTCCACCTGTCATCAGCCATGCCACGAGCGCAAGCGCAACGATGGCACCCAAGACGTAGCCAACCGCCAACAACACGCGACGCATGGGCTGCCTCCCGCGGCCACCGCCCAGCCGCGCGGAAAGTGGGTTACTTCAGTGAGTTGGGCACGCAGTACTTCTCGCCCTTCTCCTCCGCAAACGTCCAGCAAAAGCTGTCCGTCGGGCAGTCGAAGTTGCTGGTGCAGGTCTGGGTGCAGACGGGTGCCTTGCCGTAGTAGCTCAGGCAAATGTCCTGCGTACAGTGCGGATGCTTGGTGACGACGCAGCTGGTGTCGCCGCCCGTTCCCGAGCAGATGTTCTTCGACGTGACCTCGACATCGAGCTCGCACGGGGCGAACGGCGTTTCGGTCTCGCACGCTGCGACTACTGCCGCCACCGCGGCAATCGACAGCACGGCCAGCAGCAGTGCCAACCCCTTGGCCTTCATCGCTTTCTCGCGTCCCAGCATGTCCCCGTCCTTGACCGCGCCTGCCATCCGGCCGCGTGGTGTACCGCTCTCTATTCACTGCCGCGGCCCGGCTTGTCAATGTCCGCCGCGCTGGGACCGAGATCGCTGCCGCTGCACCGCCTAGTACAGGCCGATCAAGCGCAGGAAGAAGCCGCCGTCGTCGTTCGTGACGATATCGCCCGTGGTGGACTCCGCGAAGTGCGTGAAATTGTAACCCAACCCGACGCGCAGCTGCTTGGCAGCAATCCACGCCACCTCGAACAGCGCCCCGTGCTCCAGATCGCCCGTCAGCGCGGTGGTCAGGAAGCGGTACTCGCCCACCAAGTCGAACTGCTCGGTCGCGTGCCAGCCCAGTCGCGTGATCAGCAGCACCGTGTCGCTGTCGAACGCAGGCAGGTCGCCCAGCTGCTCGGTCGCCCGCCGCCACGCCACCTTCTGGCTGATCTGCAGGTGCCACGGCAGCTCTGCAACAGGTTCGATGCCCAAAATGTGCTTGACGGCGCGCTCGGTCAGGCCGGAATTCAGGTTCGACGGGCGCTTCTCGATCAGGTGCGTGTACTTGGCGATCACGTTCAGCCAGTCGTGGCCGATCGGGCGGTAGGCGGTGCCCAGCGTGGCTTCCAGCGCCTCGGACTCCAGCGTGTTCAGCGTCTGGTTTTGCGTGCGGCCGTAGTTGGCGCGGGCGAACAGGGTCAGCTCGCGGCTCAGCGCGCCTTGCAGGTTGTTCAGGGTCAGGATCTGCAGCTTGCGCACGCCGCCGTTGGCCTGATCCCCTTCGTCGATGCGGACTTCCTGACGCGTGGTGGCCTTGAACACGTCGGACTTCAGCCACTCGCCGCCCACCGACAGCGCGTCGCGCGAGGCCTCGCCCGTCACGCCGCCAAACGTCTGCTGTCGCTCGTAGCCGGCGTCGAGCGTCACGCCCTTGGCCACCTCGAAGCGCTTGCCCACGCCCATGATGGCGCGGTTCATCCGGCCGGCGTTCAGCGCGTCGACCTGGTACTCGCCGTAAGCGCGGCTGAGCTTGTCGGTGCCGTAGCGGCTCTCTGCGCCCACCACTGTCGAGCTGACCGCGCGGCCCGTCAGCCACGTATCCTCCAGTCGCTCTTGCACGTACAGGTTGGTCGTGTCGTCCAGCTCGGTGCGCAGACCAGCCGCCGTCGCGTTCTGGCCGCCCCAGCCCAGCCGCTCCGTTGCCGTCAGCGACAGACCCTTGAGAATGCGCCAGTCGATGCCTGCGCTGGTCGACAGCCGATCCGCCGTGCCCCACAGCCCGGCGTCGTCGCGGAACTCCGCCTGATCACCCAGGAAGATCGCCTGCTGTTCCGCACGCAGCGTCAGCCGGTCGGTCGCCTTCCAGGCCGCGCCACCCGCGACCGTCTGGCTGTGGTGGCCCACGCCCGAGCCGTCGAGGCCGTAGCCGTAGGCCGTCGAGCCCATCAAGGTCCAGCGCTCGTCCAGCCGATGCACGTCCTGCAGCCCGACCTGATGCCGATGCCAGGCGGTAAACGAACCCGCCGTCGCCTCGCCGCCCGCGCCCCACTGCGAGTCCAGCCCGGTGCCGGCGTACAGGTCGCGGCGGGCGTCTACCAGATTGCCGTCGTAGCGCAGCTGCAAGGCGTTGCGCTTGCCCAAGGCGAACTGCGAGTCCACCCCGAACTTCTGCTGACCCTGTTGCGCCACCACTCCACCGGACTGGAAGCCCTGGCCGACGTACTGGTAGTGGGCGCGGATGCGGCCGATCTCAGGCTCAGCGGTGGTCTGCGTCGACCCTGCCGGCAGCCCGGCGGGCTTGCCGACCAGATCGCGCAAGTCTGTCTCGACCCGCACTTGCACCGCGTGACCCGCCACCGCCGCGCCGTCCAGCGTCTTGGCCGTGGCGACGTTGGGCGTGCCAAACGTCAGGCCGCCGTCGTCCGACACGGCCACCAAGCTGTCGCGCGACTGGCTGTAGCCGTACTCGACCGTCGCCTTGCTGCGCTGGGCCAGCTGCACGCTCGCCTCGGCACCGACCATGCGGTAGGTGGGCGTGGCCTCGCCGCGACCTTCCTGCACATAGGACGCCCCCAGCTGCACCTTGCCGTCCAGCAACCGCTCTTGCAGCTGCGCGCCAAACGTGCCGCCGTCGGTGGTCGTCATGGTGCGGGCTTCGTACACCGCCTGGATGAAGACCGGGTGACCGCTCCACTGCAGGTTCTGGCCCGCCAGACCCATGGGACCGATGGCAAACGTGGCGTCCACGGCGCTGGACACAGGCGACTTGAAGATGATGCGGCCCTGACGCGGCTCGAGCACGTAGTCGACGTTGCGGGTCTGGGGCAACCGCGCAATCTCGAGCTGGGAAATGCGGTCGCGAATCACGAGCTCGATGCGCTCGCTGCCGTCCAGCACGTCTCGGCTGCTCAAGTAGTACAACGACCCACCAGTGCCGCGCATGACGTCGGTGTGACGCTCGACCGCCTTGTCCTGACCCGCGGCGAACACCTGCACGCGCGTGTCGAGCACATCGGCCAGCTTGCGGCGCACGTCGATCAACGCGCCGTACAAGGCCCGGTCGTACCTGACCAATTCGATGCCGTGAATGGCCGCACGCAAGCTGCCGACCTGGATGCGCGTGTCCTGCGCCTCGACCAGGATGTAAAGCGGGCCGCGTCCGGGCGAGTCCTGCACCAGGTTCGATGCGTCGCCATAGACCGGGTAGAAGCGAGTCGGATCCAACAGATCCGTCGCAAAGTCGGCCAGATCCGGGTCGCGCGCCGTGTCGATGTGGGCGGTGTAGCGCAGGTCCTTCAGGCCCAAGTACTGGCCGGAAATGCGGCCCTTCAGGTAAACGGCGCCGCGACCAAACAGCTGGACCTGCCCGGTCTTGTAGCCGCCTTGCTGGTCGGCCTCCTGCAACCGCGCGCCGACGTGACTCACCGAGGTGTCGGCAATCGCCAGCAGGAAGAACGCCTTGTCGCGTACCGAGACCGGCCGCTCTAGAATCGCCTTGTTGCCCGCGGGGTCCGTCGCCGTCACTTGCAGGGTGCTGGGACCCACCGGCAGCGGCACCAACGCGTAGAACTGGCCGTCGTCGGAGACCGGCAGCTCTTGACCCTGGATCTGAATGCGGTTGCCCGGACGGGTTCGGCCGCGCACGGCCAGCTCTTGAGCGCCAAGCTCCAGCGTGTTCTTGGGCAACCAGACCTGCAGGTCCGCGGCGGCCACCGTCGGCGTCGCACAGGCCGCAAGCGTCACCACGCCAGCACTGGCGCCGTCGACGGCCTTGACCGGTGGTGCAACCTTGGCCTTCGGGTCGGCCTTGGCCTTCGGATCTTCCTGCGCCGCCTCAGGCTTCTGCGAGGCCGCCAGTGCGTCCAGCAGCTCAGCGCCGAAGTCGGCGGTGTCGTACCCGGCAGGCTGCGGAGCGGTCGCCGCCTTGTCACCGGGCGGCTGCAGCGAGAACACGCGGTTGAACAGGGCTGCGGTGCCGTCGGCGTGCTGCTCGACCACCTGGGTCATCGCCCCCACGCGCACCTGCACGGTCGCGGGCAGTGCACCGACGCCCGGCCACACGCGCTGGCTGTCGATCCACAACCCCGCCGACATCGCAAACGGCGTGCCGGCGTCCTCGCCTGCGCCGGTCACCAGCCCGCGGTAGCGGACCTCGACGCGATGAGAGCCGAACTTGGCGCCACCCGGCTTCGGATCCGCCACCTGAGCGCCCAGTCCGAGCACCAGCAGCCGATCGGCGCGAACCCCCTGATCCAGCAGCACCTTGGCCACCGCGGCGGCGGCGCGGTCAGAGCGGGCCTTGCCGTCCCCAGTGCCGTGGTCATGCACCGACACCACAGCCAGCCGGTCGGGCGCCAGCTTGATCTGCGCAGCGGTCTTGCCCAGCCAATCCTTCATCGAGTCAGTAGGTTCGCCATTGGCGTCGAACAGCTCTGCGCGCACCACGCGATCGGGGTCACCCGGCGGCACCAGTGCCAGACCCGCAGCGGCCAGCTCGATCGCCACCGGGGCCGACCGCCAGCCGCGGGTTCCTTGGGGTGCCATCGGATCCGAGTCCAGGACTTCGAGCGCCAGACCGTAGAGACCGGGCTCGAGGCCGCGGACCTCTGAGGGGTCCCATGAGAAGCTGCGCGGCAGCGGCACGCCGAACGGCGTACGCGCGAACACCTTGCCCTTCAAGTCGACCAGCACGACCGCTGCGGAGCGGGCACCCGTCGGCACGCCATCGGCCTTGAGGATGACGCGACCGAGAATCCGCCCGCCAGAGACCGGCAACGGAGCCGTCGGGCCGACCAGTTTCAAAGTCAGCGCCATCGGTTGCAGGGCTGACCCCGCGATCGCCAAACCCGTGCCAAAGGTCCCGGTCAGCGGCACCGCCATGCGTGCTCCGGTGGCTGCGGGCGGCGCGGGTGCTGCCGGGGTGACGGTGACGACAGGAGCGGCGGCAGAAGGCAGCGGCAACGGCGGCGGCGCAACGACGGACCCGGACAGGATCGGCGGCGGCGGCGGCGCGGCCGGGGCAGCAGCAGGCGGCAACGCAGGGGCAGGCACGGGAGTCGGAGGAACCGGGCCCGGCACCGGTGTCGGGGTCGGTGCGGGTGCCATGGGCTGCGCGGAGGGCACCGCAGCCGGAGCAGAAACAGCAGGAACAGAAGCAGCAGGAACAGAAACAGCAGGAACAGAAACAGCAGGAACAACAGGCGCTTGCACCGCAGGCATGTCCAGCGCAGGCGTCGGCGGAGCAAAGCCCGGCGCGGAGGCCGTGGCACCCAGCGTCATGTACTCGTCGCGGCCCGAGCCGTCAGGCGCGCGCAGCCCGATCAGCAACCGACCATCCGCCGGCCGCTGCACGAACACCTGTCCGCGGCCCTGGGCATCCAGTGCGACCTCGTGGCCGTTCAGCGCGAGCAGCGGGCGCAGCGCGGTGCGCTTCCACTGGCTGGCGACGTCGCTGGCGAGCTCGAAAGCGATGGGGGCCGACCACGCGCGGCTGCCGTGCGGCGTCTCGGCGCGGACCCGGGCCAAATACACACGGCCTTGCACCAGCGCCAGCGGCCGGACCTCTGCAAAGGCAACGCTGACACGGTCCGTGGGGTCGCCGCCGCGCGCGCTCTCGTAGACCAGTGCGCCGCGGGTGCCGCCCTCAGCGACTTCGCGAATCTCCAACACGTGACGCGCAAAGCCCTTGCTGGCCGTCACCGACAGCACCAGCTCGCCCTTCGGGTCCAAGCGCGCGGCCGAGTTTTCGTTCGTGGGTGCTGCAGCAGGGGCAGGCGGGCCGAGTGCGAGCCCACCGGGTGCAGGCGCGCCGGGTGCGGGCGGCACCACCAGCTTGGCTCGCACGAACCGGGGCTGCAGGGGCTTGCCGTCCAGCGCGATGTCCAGCGTGGCGGTCGTGGCTTCCAGCAGCACGAGCCCGGTGCCGGCAGCGGGCTTGGCCGGCGGCGCCGCGGCGGGGGCCAGCTCGAGCTTGGTCGGGCCGCTCTGCGCGATTGCACACTGCACACCGTAGCTCAGCGGCAACGGCACGCCTCGCGTGAAGTACAGGACCATGCGCTCAGGCGTCGTCAGCGTCGAGCCGGGCGGCAGCGTCTCGACATCGATCTTGAACAGGTGGTTGCCGGGGGTCAGGTCACCGAAGTGCAAGCGACCATAGGGGTCTGTCGAGACGTAGTAGCCGTTGTCGGCATACACCCGGGCGCCCATCAATCCCTGCTCGCCCTCGTCCTGCTGGCCGTTGGCGTTGTCGTCGCAGTAGACCTTGCCCAGCGCAATGCCGCGGTCGAACAGCGGGTCTGCCTGCACCAGCAGCGAAGCCTCGGCCGAGCGACTCAGGGCACCGCCACCCGTGTCGAAGGCCTGCGCCACGTTGCGCAGTGTCTCGCCGATACGAGCCGACGGCAGCACCATCGCTTGGAATTGCAAGGTGATTTCACCACCCGGGACCATATCCAGACCGACCGGCTGCCCCATCGTCGGCGACACCCGGCGAACGGTCAGCAGCGGCGGTTGCAGCGGGGCGACGGGCCAGGACAGCTCAAGTCCGTTGCCCGGAAGCGACAGCAGCCGCGCAGAGTTGGGCACCAGTCCCAGACCGGCCGGCAGCACGTACCGCAGCTCGGCACCGCCAGCACCCGTCACCGGGTCGGCCAGCAGGGTCGCGGTCGAGTCGTTGATCAGCTTGACGGTGACGTGAACGACCTCGCCCACCGCGGCCTCAGCCTTGGACAGGTGAACGGCGACGCGCACCGACTTCGACAGCGGGTCCACCGGCAGATGATTGTGGCGCGGCGACACGGGCGCACCGGCCTGAGGCGTGGCGGGGTCTTGAGGCGGCGGCGGCGGAACCGCGCCCGGCTGCTGCAACGTGAAGCGGGTCAGGTACTTGGGCAGTGCGGCGCCGGCCTTGGGCAACGCCTCGGCCACAACCAGACCATCCCCGTCGAGCGTCAGCAGGCCCGGCTCCGGCGCCCGCGCCTTGGGCGGGAAAGCCCAACCGGACGAGGTCACCGCCACGCCGATGCGGTAGGCGTGGTTCGCCGGGGGCGAGAACAGGTAGGCGCCGGTCGCGTCGGTGCGCTGGCCCTGCTGACCGGACGGCAGCGCGTCGGCGGGCACCAGCTGGCCGGGCGCGAGCGGGTCGCTCTGGTCGTAGAACAGGTGCAACAGCACGCCAGCGGCCAAGGCTCCGGTCGAGGCGTCGTACACCCGGCCGGTGGGGCGCAGCGACAGGTCCATGCGGCCGTCGGGGAAGTCCTTGGCGTCGATCGTGCGGTCCAGGTAGACGGTGCCGTTGGGCGAGCGCACCCGCAGCCGCCGCGGTCCGTCCGTCACCGGTGCGATGCGGAACATGCCCTTGGCATCGGCAATCGCCGTCTGCAGCGGCCCTTGCTGGTCCGCGATGGGCCCCAGCTCGACCTGATAGCCGGGGAATACGGTGTCTGCTCCGTCCTGATACACCGCGTCGTCCGGACCCACGTCCTCGAACACCGCGCCGCCCAGCGAGCCCTGACCGACCATCGCGCCCAGAGTGACGCAAGCAGGCTTGGACTCGGCGGCGAAGTTCTGCCCGCGACGCCGCCCGCTGCCTTCGGCCACCGCGGTGTTGCAGATCACCTGTCCCGACGCCGTCTTGGGGTCGACGCGCAGCCGCATCGACACCGTCACCGACTCGCCTGTGTCCACTGCCAGACCGTCCAGAATCAGCGCCGCCGGCTCGCCCTGATCCGCGGGCTGCAACGCTACCTGCACGCCCGCAGGTGCCTGTACGCCTTGGGGTTGCAGGTCCGTGACCTGTGGATCGAGGATCCCCTGCGGCAGCGCATCCGTCAGCCGCAGGTCTGCCAGATTGGTCGGCGACAGGTTGTGGATCGTCACCGTGTAGCGCAGCCAGTCGCCGGCCTGCACCAGACCGCCGTTCTCGTCCTGCGCGACCTTGTCGACCCGCAGCGTGGGGGCGCCAGAGCCAACTTGCACCACCGTGGGCTGGTCGCCGTTGCCGTCGTCGTCGTCCGCGTCGCTGGGCTCGGGGTCCAGACCCTTGGCCTTCAGAATCGCCTGATTGCTGACGGTCGGTCCGCCCACCACCCGCACGCGCAGCTCGACCTCACGCACCGCGCCAGTGGCCAGCGTACCCAAGGCGAGCCGAACGACCTTGGCCCCGCCGTCGTAACGGCCGAGGTCGCCATCCACCGCATCCGTGATCGGCTGGCCGTCGAGCAACAGCGAGCCCGGCACGTACTGGGCGTTGTCGGGGATCGGGTCCTCGAAGGTAACGTCCTGCGCAGGCGCCTGACCAGCATTCGCAACGCGCACCAGATACAGCAGTTCTTCTCCCAAATCCGCCGTGCCGTTGCCGTTCGCGTCCAGCACCTGCACGGTCTTGCGGGTCTGGTGCAGCGAGGCGCCGGGGCCGGTGACCAACTCTGCAGGACCAATCGGCGTGGGCGGCGCGCTGTCAGCCCAAGCGGTGGCGGTGTTGCGTATCACGGTGCCCGTCGGGACGTCGGCCCGCACGCGGGTGCGGAAGGTGACGGTCGCGGCCTTGTCGACCCCGGGCTGCAGCACGCCCGACTGACCGCCCGGCGACTGGGCCGGCAGCCCCAGCGACAGCGGCGACTCGCCCGGAACCTCTTGAACCGGCTGGCCATTGACCAGCGTCGAGCCAGGCACGTAATCCATGCCGGCAGGCACCGGGTCGACCAGCGTCACGCCCGTCAGCGCCGAGTCCGCGCTTGCCACCAGCTGGATGCGCCACCGCACGACGTCGCCCGGCAGCAGCGTGCCGCCCGACTCGTCCTCCGCGAACTTCTGCGACGCTTCCAGTGCGCTCTGCACCCGCACCGTCACCGTTGTCGGGTCGCCCACGACGGCCGTCACGGGGTCGTCGCTGGGCTGGGCCTCGGTCAGCGCATCGGCCTTCACCATCGCCTGATTCGGGATGATCGTGCCGTCGCTGGCGGTGGCCCGCACCCTGACCTCGACGTCGAGCGCGACCTGGGCGCCGGGCAGAATCGCCAGCAGTCCCGGGGTCTTCACTTCCGTCCAGCGAATCGTCGATAGCCCGGCGCGGTCCTGCACGACCTCGCCACCCTGACCGACCGAGAGCACCTCGAGCGACGGGTCGATGGCGTCCTCAACCGACACATGTTGCGCCGCCGCGCCGCCCTTGACCTCGAGCCGAATGCGATAGCGCAGCACGTCCAGCGGGCCGACCTTGCCGCCGTCGATGTCCTGCACGGTCTTGTGGATCGTCAGCTCGGGCACCGAAGCGACCTTGACCGTCGCTGGTTCGGCTTGATAGGGCAGCTGCGTCTCACCTTCGCGCGCGGTCGCCGTGGACTCCGCCACCGTGCCGTGAATCGCAAGCGCCCGCACCCGCAGCCCCACCTGCAGCACCACGTCGGTACCGGGCGGAATCGAGGCGAGCTGGGCGGTATCGGTCGGCGTCCACCGCACGGTGCCGCTCTGAGCGTCCCAAGTCGCACCTTGCAAGGTCACGACATCAAACACCTTCTGGTCGATGCCCGCCACCACCTGCACGCCGGACGCCGTCTCAGGGCCCACCGTGCGCACGATCACCTGCAGCGACACCGACTGACCGGGCTGCACGGGCGGCTGCGCGGGCGCCTCCGGAACGAACGAAGCAAGGACCTGCAGTTCCGGATACGAGATCGGCACTTGCAGCTCGTTCGACGGCACGGCCGGAACGCCCTGCGCTTGGGCTCGAGCCACGTTGAGCAGCGAGGACCCGTTGGGCACCGCGGATCCGACCTTGGCCTGCGCCGACACGGTCACCGACTGACCCGCCGCCAGCGTCGGCACCGACCACGACAGCGCCTGCCCGACCGCCTGGCCGCCGCTCTCGGCTTGCAGCTCGGTCAGGGCCGGCACCACGTCATCCGAAACCAGCAGGCCCTGTGCGGGCGCGTTGCCCAGATTCGACACCGTCATCGAGAAACGCAGCCGGTCGCCGGGGAACAGGTGCTTGCCGGTCAGGTCCTCGAACGTCTTGACCACCTTGAGGATCGGCCGCAGCACCACCGTCAGGGTCGGGCCCGGAATCGGCGTCAGGTCCGGCACTTCCTGCGACCGCACGGTGGCAAGCGTCGGCAGCGCGTCGCCGTCCTTGGCCGCGGGCGACACTTGGGCGCGCACCACGAACTTCGCTGACCCACCCGCAGGCAGCGTCGGCACGGTCCAGGTCACGTTGGTGCCGGCCACAACACCGGGCGTCACCGCCTGAATCGCCTGCAGCTGCGCCGCGAGTTGGAGCTTGACCTCCACCAGGTTCGCTTCGGACTTGCCGCTGTTCTTGACCAGCAGGTCGAACCGCAGCGTCTGGCCGGGTGCGGTCTGATTCACCTGACCCTGCCAGCCCGTCTCGTCTTCGACGGACAGCACGGAGGTCTCGAACCGGGGCTTGGCGTCGACCGTCAGCGTCAGCGAGGGCGCTTGGGTGACGCCGGGTAGCTCGGCCTGCACGGTGACCTTGGCGCCGTCCAGCAGCGTCGCGGCCAGCGTGCCGACAAACGTCACCGTGACGTCGCCCTGCGGGGAGATCGCCACGACCGGCACGACCCAGGCGATGGCGCCGTTCGCCAGCTGACCGCCGTCCATCGGCTTGATCGAAGCGAAGTCCTGGGATTGCAGCAGCGCCTTGGCAATCGTGCCGTAGGCGATGGCGTCCCCCATGTTCTTCAGGGTGAGCTGGAAGGCGATGGCGTCGCCGGGCTCGATCAGTCCGCCGTTCAAGTCCTGGTAGGTCCAAGCGCTTGCAGACAAGTTGGGCTTGGCAACCACTGTGATCTTGGTGGGTTCCTTGACCGCTGTGGACAAGTCCGCGTCCGACAGCACCGGCGCGCCCAACCCCTGCGCCGCCACCTGGGCCTGCAGTGTGACGACCGCGCCGTCGAGCTGCGGAATCGTGATCTTGGCCTGCAGCGTCAGCGTCGCGCCTTCACCCGGCGCCAGCGAACCGACCTGCCACTGCAGCACGCCGCCCTGCACGGCGCCGCCCTGGCCCGCCACGACGTCCTGCAGCCGTGGATCCAGCGGCACCGACACCACCACGTTCTTCGCGGTGCCGTCGCCCTCGTTCTTCAACGTCAACGTGTACCCGAGGGAATCTCCGGGCTTGGTGGGGGCGCCGTTCGTGTCGACCACCGTCAGCGTAGTCTTGGAGAAGTCGATGCTGGACGACGCGGTCAGAACGGTCGCGTCTGCCTGCGCCGCCGTCGTCGGGTCGTCGGACTTCTGCGGCGACGCCAGACCGTCGTAGGTCAGCTCGCCCTGATTCGGCAGCGCTGCGCCATCGTCCAGCCCCACGGTCACGGCCGCCTCGAAGCGCACCACCAGCTCATCGCCCGTCGCGACACCCAGCGTCGCGAGCGCCGGCCATGTCACCGTGCGGGTGCCTGCGTCGTAGCTGCCGCCGTCCAGCGCTACGATGGCGTCGAGTCCCTGCGGAACCACGTCGCGCACCACCAGGTTTTTCGCCAGCGCGTTGCCGGTGTTGCGAACCTTCAGCGCGTAACGCACCGGCGTCTTGGGCTTGACCACCGTCTGATTGATCTGCACGCCCGTCGAGGCGTGGAAGACGTCCTTGGTAAAGGTCAGCGTCGGCTTGGCGTCGACATTGAAGCAGGTGGGCTGCCCGGCAGGTGTGGGAGGCACTGCAGGCGGACTCGTCAGCACGGCGGCGGGCGTCTCGATCGACTGGATCTTGGCCTGGTTGCAGACCTGAGTGCCCGACTCCAGAGGCTTTTTGACCGCCGCCGTCACCGTCCGCACAACCGTAGCCCCGGCAGCCACCGCGCCCAGATTCCACGTCGCGGTCCGCGTCGCCGGGTCGTAGGTGCCGCCCTGAACCACGACGTCGGTCAGCTCGGGCGGCAACACGTCGGTCACGACAACGCCGGTACCCGCCTGATTGCCGGTGTTGGTGATCGACAGCGTCCACGTCACCGGGTCTCCCGCCTTCACGATCTGCGCCGACACCGCCTTGGTCGATGCGGCAAAGTCGGGCAGGTTTTGGACCTGGAACGAGATGGTGTTGGTGGTTGCGGACTTGGGCGTCTCGTTGAAGCCAATGCTGGCAAGGTTGGTGACCGTCGTGCCTGACGGTGTCGACTTGGCGACCGTGGCCTGCAGCTCGAATACCGCAGGGGCCGCGCCGGGTTGCAGCGCCGCCGGCAGCGTCCACGTGACCTTGCGGGTGGCCGCGTCGAAGGTGCCGCCCTTGACCACGACATCGGTCAGCGCGGTCGACAGCGTGTCGGTCACCACCACGCCTGAGGCCGGTGAGTCGCCCGTGTTGCCGGCCTCGATGCGGAAGGTGACGACATCGCCGCCTTGGACGAAGCCGCCGTTCGCATCGGTGAAGCTCTTCTTGGCCGTCGAGAAGTTGGGGGCGGAAGTGACCGCAAACACGGTCGGATCTGCCGTGCCGGGCTTGACCGGGTCGTCGCTCAGCACCGGCGCGCCCAGACCGTCCGCCGTCAGCGACGCCTGATTCGAGACCAGCTGGCCCTGCGGCGCCGCAGCGGGCAGCTTGGCGACCACCGTCAGCACTTGCGCAGAGCCGTTCGGCAGCAGCGTCCCCAAGTTCCACGTGACCTGCTGACCCGCGACCACACCGCCGCCGCTGGCCGACTGCACCTGCAGCAGGGGGTCGTAGGTCGACTTCGCGACCGCCTGAGTCGCCGCGCCCTTGCCGGTGTTCTGCACCGTCAGGGTGTAAGTCACCGTATCGCCTGGCTTGAACACGCTGCCCGACGACGAGACCACGGTGTTGGTGAATACGCTGATGACCGGCGCCGCCTGGACCTTGAGCGTGACCGACGGCTGCACGGGCTGGGGCAGGTCCGCGGCCTTGACCGTGGCGATGTTGCCAATCGAGGTGCCGTTGGCCACGGTCGCCTTGACCCGCGCGGTAAACGTCAGCGTGACTTGGCCGCCTGCGGGAATCGACGGCAGGCTCCAAAGGACACTGCCCGAACCCGCGTCAAACACGCCGCCCTGATTGATGTTCGCGACATTTTCCAGAGACGGATCCAGCGGGTCCGACACCTGCAGGCTACCGGTCGGCAGAACACCCGAATTCACGATCGCGATGTTGTACTGGATGACGTCCAGCGGCTCGAGGGCTCCGCCGTTCAAGTCCTGCGCCGTCTTGACCGTCGTCGAGAGGTCGGGGCCGCCCTGCACGGTCAGCAAAGGCGTCTGCACCACCGTGGGCGCGCCACCGTCCGACGGACTCAGCGTCGCGATGTTGGCGAAACTGGTGCCGGGCGTGGTCTCGGGCCGGATGCGCGCAAGGAAGGTGAACTTCTTGGTCGCGCCGACCGCCACCGCGATGTTGGCGATGGTGACGACCTGACCGCTGACCTGGACTTCGGCATCGGGGCTGGACAGGAACTGCAAGGCGCCAGGCAGCGGGTCCGTCACCGTCACCACACCGTCGCCGGGACCTGAATTCGTCAGCGTGATGGTGAATTGCACGTCGTCGCCGGGCCGCAACGGCGTCGACGGGCTCATGTCGAGCGCGGTCTTGGACGAGGCCGTGAAATTCGCCGGAACCACGATGGTGAAGGCCGTCGGGTCCGCGGTGCCGGACTGGTTCGGGTCGTCCGTCAGTATCACCTTGCCGGCAATCGTCACAGGCGATTGGACCGAGACCTTGTGGCCGTTGATCGGCGCGATGCCCAATGCAGTCAAGGCCGCGATGTCCAACACCTTTCCGGGGAAGGTGCAAGACGCCGTCGCGTTGGGCCCGACGCCCATCGCCGTTACGTCCAGCCGACCGCGTCCGTTGACGCCGCCGTTCAGGTTCTCCGTGACCTTGAAGCCCGGCAGGATCGCGTAGCCAGCGCACTTGGTTGCGCCAAGGAATTGCGCCTCTTTCGGAGCGTCGAACGAGAAGTCGACCGACACGGTCGCGGGCGTGACGTTCTGCAGCGTAATGGTCCACTGCACCACGCCGCCGGGCCCGATCGACGTCGGTTGCACGGTCAGCAGCGGCGTAGCCAGCGTGGCCTGCACGAGCTTGACGGAGGTCGTGTTGGTCTCGACGCTGTCCGAGTACTTGCCGTTGACGTACTTGTAGGCAATCAGCGCGTACGAGGCGACCGACTGCACGCCCGGCGTCGGCTTGATCTTGACCTTGAACACCACCTTGCGCACCGGGTTGCCACCGGCGGGGGCGGTAATGCTGGCCAGACTCAGGCCGGTCGCCAGCGCACTGACGCCCCCCGAATCGGCCACGGGCTTGGTGTCGATGCTGGTCGAACCGGCGACGTACTCGGTGCCGGGCGGCGGAAACTGGTCGAGCTTCAACAGGGATTGCTCAGCGTCCAGCGGGCCGTTGTTCATCAGGTCGATGGTGTAGGTCAGCGTATCGCCCGGGGCGGCTTCGGAGGCGTTGACCGTGTACTTGGTGACCGGATTCTTGAAATTCGGGGCCTTGCGGTTGATCTGCAGCAGCGTGTAGCCGTAGAAAAACAGCTCGCCGCAACCGCCCAGCTGCTCCTCGACCGAGTTGCTCTTGCCGTCGCCGGAAGACACCAAGAAATTCGCAGTGGTGTCGCCGGTCTTGACCAGGGGAGAGATGTCGAACGTGTCCAGATCGACGCCCGGCTCTGGCGTCGAGTTGAAGATGTTGTTCGGCTCGTTGTTGCCCGCGCCGCCCGTCAGCTTGGTGCCGTTGAACTGCACGAAGTCATAGCAGGTCAGGCACTTGGGACTGTCGCCTGCAAAGTCCTGCGCCGGGTTGCCCAAGTGCTTGTCGCCTTCCAGCGCATAGAACGACAGCTGCGCCTCAGGCGGGTCGCCGACCAGAAAGTCCTGGATCCCGAACGAGATCTGGCCGGGCGTGAACGGCACGATCTTGCCGTACTCCTGCTCGTCCAGCAGCACGAAGCCGTCGTACAGGAACACGTCGCGCTGGGTGGTGTCGCTGAACTTGGTGTCATAGACGATGACCATCGACCATGACGCGTGGCGCGCCTGACAGTTCGGGTCGGAATCCGCGCAGCAAATCGAGTCCGGCGTGCCGTTGGGCTTGTCGGGGCATGGATTGCCGGAAGTGCCGAACCGGATCGACGCGGCCTTGGCATTGACGCCACCGACCGTGTAGGTGCCGTTCCAGTACGACGCCCCCGGATGCTGGGCGACGATTGCGGTGACGTCCTTGCGGCAATAGAAATGCAAACCCACGCCTTCGACGTCGTTGCGCAGGTCGCACGAGTCGGCCGACAGGGAGACCTTGGCGCCGTCCGCCAGCGTCAGGTCGATGGTCTGGTCCGCCGCCGAGCCCTGGGCAGAGCCGCCCCAGAACACAAACGCCCCCATGATCACGGCATCTTCAGGGAGCTTCTGGCTGACCTTGACGGTGTCGGAGCTCTGCGGCAGCAGGTTGTCGTTGAAGCGATAGTCCGTGAAGTTGGTGACGAGCGACGCCCCCAGCTGCAGCGACTTGCCGTAGACCTTCCAAGACTTGGGTGTGGCCGGGTACTGCCCCAGCACCTTGGCGCCAGCGGGTGCGGCCAGCAGCAGGCCCGCAAGCACGGCGCACAACGCAAGCCAGCACGCCCGACGCACGGCGCGGCCGAACCGGACAGCTCCGGCGCGACCTGCACTCGTCGTGAGCACCCTTGCGTCCAAGCTCATCTCCGGGTCGATGTGCGCCTCGACCACGGGCAATTCCAGGCTTCAGGCCCCCGCTGGCGCGGCGAGGAGCCGACCAGCCGGAAACGCACCAGCAACTACAAGGGGTTCCACACCATCATGTCCAGCTGGTCGGCCGAACCTGAAGTGCCACCCGACAGCAGCACATGGCCGGTCGGCAATGCCGTGGCCGTCCCCATCGTCCGCTTGCCGCCCACCAGATCGTTGTAGACGGGCACCAGCTGGGGCAGCGCGCCGGAGGTGGTCGGGTCGGGGAAGTAAATGAACTCTGCCGAGGCGTGATGCGTGGTGTCGTTCGAGCTACCACCGGCGATCAGCACCTGTCCGACGCGAGGACCCTTGGTGACCGCTGCGACCATCGGTGCGCCGCGGGGCTGCAACATCGCGAACCCATCGGCCTCCTCGACGTAGACGCCGTTGCCGATGTCGAACACGTCGACGCGCGCCACCGCCGAGCTGCGTTCCTTGTCGGTGAAGCCGCCGATGATGTAGACGTAGTGCCGAGGCCCCGGATACGACACGAACGCGGCGCCGGGCATGGTGCGCGCGACGGGCATGGGCCGGGTCTGCGGCTCCCACAGGAAGTTGTCGGGGCAGGTGGCTCCGACGGGGTCCGGACACTCGGTCTGGTTCTTCTGCGACACGTAGCTTCCGGCGAACTGCACGACCTCGAAGTTGGCCAACGTGCCACTGTCGTTCTCTCCACCGATCAACAGCAGGTAGCCGCCATCCTGACCGGGAACGCGCACCGCGGCGTGGTTCCAGCGGGGCTCGTTCAACCGGCCGTAAGCCGCCAAGCCGCCGTCGGGATGCCAGATCTCCCAAGTGTTCGCAGCACAGGGCGTCTGGCCGTCGTCGCCGCAGCTGACGGGACCGGTGCCGCCGGCAATCAGGAAGTAGTTCTGCCCCGCGTACATCTGGGTGATCGTGGCGCCGGCGCGCGCAAAGACGAGGTCGGGGGTTTGGGCCTCGCTGTGACGCACGGCCTTGAGCACCGGGTCATAGAACTCGACGTTGTTGGTCACCACGTTCTTGGTGCCTTCCTTGACATAGCCGCCAGCGATGGCGACCAGACCGTTGGCGCCCACCGCCGTGGCGTGGAAGACGCGACCCCGGTCCAGCACGGCAGCCTCGTTCTCGTCACCGAGGTAGGAGGTGGTGCGGGTCTCGGGGTCGTACTGCAAGATGCTGTTGATCATGGTCTTGTAGTTGGCCGGGTCGTAGGGCGACTTGCCCGCCGCCAGGGTGCCACCGCCGAACTGCAGGACCTTGCCGTCGGGCATGACCACCGAGCTGGCGCCGACGCGCGAGTCGGACGTGGCGAGGCCGCCCCCGTTGTCGTAGACCGGCGCAAACCGATTGACGCGGGTCACGTAGGCATCCAGCACCACCGGCGACTGGCCCGAGGCGACGTTGACGGGCATCGTGCGCCCCATGCCGAGGGGCTCGCTGGGCTTGCCAAACTCATCCGCGCCCCAGACCTCGACCCGAACCTGACGCTGCTGGCCAAACGGGATGCCGGGCAGCTCGATGATCATGCCGGGGTCGTACACCTTGACGATGTACTGCTCGGCCACGCCCGGTCCCTCAGCAGTGATGGCCACGAACGCCGCCTCGGCCAAGCCGAAGGGATTCTCTTCACCATCTGGGGTGCGAACGACCAGGCGGATGCCGTCGACGTCGGCCGCTGTCTGCGAGCAACCCGCGCCGGCGGTCAACAGCAGGATCCCCCCCAGCAGGGCCCCCGAAACCCCCAGCACTGCCCCCGAAACCCTGCGGGCCCAGGCACCGTTGCTTCGGCTAGCGTCCTTGCACATGCTGATCTTCCCCAAGTTGAAGAGGTCGGGAACCGAGAGGGCATCACGCATTCGGCGCGGCCTCACTCAAGGCACCAGCGCGACGGCCTTGAAGCCCGCGTTGGTGGGCTGCGCACGCAACGCGAAGTAGGCGCCGGTGCCGCCCCCTGCCGCCGCAACGACGCCAACGGTCGTCCAGAACCACCACGACGAGTACCAATGCGACTCCTCATCCGGATCCGGCCCCAGCAGGCCGGCATACGGGTCGACCTCGGGATCGGGCAACGCCGTCTCCGGCGCGGGCTTGGGCGGATCGACCGGCTTTGGCTTGGGCGGCGGCACGTACTCCGGCTCAGGCTCGGGGACCGGCTTGGGCTTGGGCGGCGGCACGTACTCCGGCTCAGGCTCCGGCTCGGGCACGATCTCGGGGGGCGCAACCGTCGGTTCACCCGTGCCGCCGTACACGATCGGCAGGTCCAGCACCTCGCGCGCTAGCGGCCAAGTGGTCACGGCGGCACGCACCCGACCCTCGGCATCCAGCATCTTCATCTGCATGTCGCTGAGCGTAGGGTTGAAATCGACCTTTTCGAGCGCCACGACCTTCTTCTGCTGGGCGCTGAAGAGGAACAGGTGCAGCTCGAGCGACCGGGGGCTGCGGGCCACGACACCGAACAGCAGGTAGTCGGCACGAACTTGCTTCGAGAACAGGAAGGCCATGTTCTTGAAGACTTTCTCGTGGAACTTGCCGGTCGAGGCAAACGCCTTGATGTCGTCCGGCTGCACGCCGACTTCAATCTCGTTGGTGGGGTCGTCGACGACCAGATACGCGTTGACCGTCTGCGGCCGACCCTTGGCCGTGAAGACCTGGCCCCACGGTGTCGCCGTATCCTTGCGCACTTGAACGTAGTGGTCGCCTGGCAGCAGACCGCGCGCGGTGGCCGGCGGGGTGCCGATGCGCACGCCGTCCACGAAGACTTCGGCGTCCTGCTGGTTGCTCGTCACGGTGAGATCGGACAGCGTGGCGTTCTGCAGCGAGTCGCGCACAGTGGTGACCAGTGCCTGCAAGTCCTGATTGGCCTTGCGGGCATCGACGACGAAGGTGGGCTGAATGGTCAGCGCCTTGGTCACGAACGCGCGGGCGTCCTTGTCCTGCTTCAATGCCAGCGAGGCCGAAGCCGCCTGTGCGTACGCGTCGACCAGCTTGGTGAAGTCGGCCAGCTCGACGAAGTTCTTTTCGTAGCGGTCGATCGCGGCTGCCAGCAGCTTGAGGGCGTCGGCTGTATCCTCGCCTTCCTCGAGCATGGTGCGCCCGGTGACGGCCAGCGTGTCGGCCTTGTCCAGCGCCTTGAGCGCGGGGCTGGCCGGGCGATCCTTGGCCGCAGCCACCGCCGCAGAGCCAGAGGCCTTGCCAAGGTCGATCGTCTTGGTCGTCAGCAGCCGCACGGAACCGCCGGCCTCGAGCATGGCGCGCATGTACTCTTCGATACGAGCACTTGCCAGCACGCCCACGTCGCCCCGACGCGCCAGTGGCAGGATGCCCAGATAGGGCTTCTGCTCCTGAGCGTAAGCGACGCCGGACCCGTAGCCGATGCCGCCCGGAATGCCCAGCGTCGCCGCCAGGAAGGGCAGAAGCACCGCCAGAGACACCGCGCGAAGCGGTTGATTCGCAGTCTTTGAGCCGAACCGCACGTTAGACCTCCCCACCGCAACTCGCCAGGTGACCGTCACACCCGAACACCGAGCCAGTGCAGTAGTGTGCATGAAAACGCGCCGCAACCCAACGGCTGCGCGCGAGCTTTGCACGGCGCACGGGGAACCTCGGCCCCCCGCAGGCGACAAGCGGCCGCACGACCGCGAGCGCGGGAACAAAATAGCGGGTTTCCATGGTCTGACGCAACCGTCACGCGACGCGATTAGCGCAGAACCGGTCGGACCGGACTGCGGGGGACCACCACCAGCCCCACCGGCACGGCCACGGCCGACGCGAGCGACACCCGCAGGTCACCGGCGGCGATCGCGAGCATGGTCGACGAGCCCCCGTCGAGGTTCAGCGCCGACACAAGCCCCGGGCCACCCCTCGACTCAGACTGCGCCAGACGCTCGGCGAATTCGGCCAACGAGAGCTCGGCTTCGGTCACGGCCAGCAGCACCCGCCCCGCCGCGTCGTGACCGATCGCCACCCGTCGCGCAAAACCTGGCTTGAACGTCAGGGGCTTGCCGTCGACTACCAGCCTCGGGCCACACTCGACGGCGAACTCCAGTCCAGCCGGTGGCCGCCAGTCCCGTGCGTGCACGAGCCCCGGCACCCCGGACGCCAGATAGAACACCCCGTGGTCCACGCGCCGCAGCCGACTGATCTCGCGCCCCTGACTGACCAGCAGACCCAGCGGCTTGAGCTGCGGGTCGAAGTAGCCGCCGTTGACCGCGACGACCCCACCCACCGACCGGCGGAAGTCCTCAGCCACGGCAACGGCGCGGTCCAGACTGCTTGCGGGAGTGACGACGGCGGTGAAGCGCTGGGGCGAAAACCGCACGAGATGCAAGGGGATGCCGCTGCCAGCGGGGGCATCGGCCAAGGCATACGACAGGCCTGGCTGGATCTCGACCCACGGGGGAGGACGATCGCCGGACCAACGTCCGCAGCCCGCCCCGACGGCCAAGAGCGCCGTCGACGCGACCACGAGCGTGGCCGCGCGAATCACTGCAGCAGCCCGCTCACGATGTCGCGGAGCTTGGCGAGTTGCTCCTCGGGCTTGAAGCCCGTGTCCTTGAAGCGGATCACGCCCTGACGGTCGACGATGAAGGTGGCTGGCATCGAGTAGACGTCGAACAGCCCCATCAGCTCCGACTCCTCGTCCGCGACGATCGAAAACGTCGGGTCGAAGCCCTTGGCGAACTCGAGCGAGCGGCTGAACTCGCGATCGACACCAATCGAGATCACCTGGAAGCCCTTGGCCTTGTTGACCTTCTGCAAGGCGACGAGCTCGGGGAACTCCTTCTTGCAGGGACCACACCACGAGGCAAAGAAGTTGATCAGCGTGACCTTGCCCTTGAACTGGGCGCTGTCGATCACGTTGCCATTCTGATCCTTGGCGGTGAACGCGGGCACCGGCTTGCCGACCAGATCCTGTCCTGTTGCCGCCAGAGCCGCCTTGTCGATGGGACCTCGGGTGACGTTGGTGTCGGCGCAGCAGCGGAAGCCGGTGGTCAGGTTGCGGTTGCCGAGGCCGAACGAAGCCGAACGCTGGTTGCACGCCGCCCGCTCGCCGCTGGACGCGTGGCCGCCGAGCAGCGCCGCCTTCTCCTGCGGACCGACCCACTCGCCGATGTTGCCGGCCATGTCGAAAAGACCAGACGGCGTGCGGCACTGCGCCTTCTGACCGGTCGGCAGGGCCTTGCCCTTGTACTTATCTTCCATGTCGACGCAGGTGCCGGCTTCGTAGAAGTCGCCGTACGGATACATGCGCCCCTCGACGTTGTCTTCGGCCCACATGCCATTCTGGTTCTCGTCGATGGCGGGGGTGCCCGTGCAGGCCGAGACCCACTCTTCTTCCGTGCACAGTCGCTTGCCGGCCTTGCCGCACGCCGCGTTGGCCTCGGTCCAGCTGGCCTCGGCTGGTGTTTCGCCAGGCACCGACACGGCCTTGCCGTCCTTGGTCAGGGCGGACTCGTACGGGTCGATGAAGAAGGTCTTGGTCGCGGTCTTGGCCTGAACCATCTTGGTGCCGTCCGACGGAGGCGCCATCTGCACTTGACCGGGGGCGACGGGAACGGGGGCTTCGAGTGACTTCTGGATGTAGTACTCGAGAATCGCCGTCGAGGCCGAGCCCGTGACCAAGCGGCCGTTGATGTAAGTGCGCGGCGTGCCGTAAATACCCGCGGCGTAGGCCATGTCGATGTCCTTGCGCAGCTTGGCCGGGGTCGCCGGGTCCTTCACGCAGGCGTCGTACTTGGTCAGATTCAGCCCCAATTCTTGCGCGATGGCGCGGTTGGCCTCGGGGTCCAGCTTGGGCGCGTTGGCATACAGCTTGTCGTGCATATCCCAGAACTTGCCCTGCTGCCCTGCGCACTCGGCGGCAACCGCGGCGTTGCAGGCGTTGGGGTGCTTGTCGTAGCCCGCCATGTACGGGTTGCACGACGGATTCATGGGGAATTGCTTCATGACGAAGCGGACTTTGTCCTTGTACTTGGCCTTGAGCGGCTCCATGGTCATGGTCAGGAAGCGGCAGTACGAGCACTCGAAGTCGGCGTACTTGACGACCGTGACCTGTGCCTTGGGGTTGCCGTAGTAGTACTCGTCGTCGCGCAGGGGCGTGAGGAAGAATGTCCAACCATCTTCGGTCTTCTTGCCGCTGGGCACGCCGATCGGCGCCGAACCGACGGGCTGCACGGGCGGCGCGTTCTCAGGGACGCCCGCGACGGGGGCGTTGTTGGCCGGGGCGGCTGCGCCAGCAGCTGCAGAGGCCTCGCCGAACGCGGCGCGGGCCTTGATGAGGGCCTCGGCATCCAGGTTGGCGCGCATCGACTCGCCCCTGACGTCATAGACGTACCAACCGAGGCCGGCGACGATGACCCACACGCCAAACGCGAGAGCAATCGGCTCCTTGAGGCCAGCGATGGCTTGCAGCGAGCCTTGGATCGCGCGGCCAACCGTCTTGGGACCGGCAGAGATGGCCAACGCCGCGGAAGCAAAGTTCACGACGTACAGCGAGATGCAGTACAGGCACCAGGCCTCGACGACGACCGACGAGTACAGCGCCAAGGCGATCGAATACAGGCTGCTTGCGACCGCCAACGCCGCGACGGCATTCAGGGCCACGGTACCGGTCGCGCGTACGGCTTGATCGGCCGAGGTCACCGCACGCGCGGCCACGACGGTCATGTAGGCCATGGCGGCATAGGTCGCGATGCCGAACAGCGAGATCGGCACCCCGAAGATCTGCGACCACGGCGACAGGTTGACCTTGTCGCAGTTGACTGCGCCGCCGTAGTTGCAGCCCGACACAAACGCGGGGTCGTACAGCAGGTTGAGCTTGTGGTAGACGAGGTAGACCGACACGCCCAGGCCGACGAGCAGCGCAGCAAGGAGTCCATAGAGGATTCCTGAGTTGCCGGGCAGACCTTCCGTCGTTGGGGCGGCGGGCGTGGCGGGCGAGGACGTAGACTTGGCCATGGGGGAATCTCCTGTCCTGGGAACCGGACGAAGCGGCCGTCGGGGGCGCGGAGTCGGGTGCGGCAGGGCCGCGTCGCGCGGGAAATATAGGACGGATCGTCCCGGGCGCAAGCGGAGCGCCCCCAAGCAAACCGATTCTTCCGCTCGGTATTCCCTCCTTTGTGGCCTTGCAGCGCCCCCCAAGGCTTGCCGCGGCGAGCGCTGGCAGCGAGGATCACGCCCCCAACGTATCGACCCGCATGGAGGCCAGGTGACTCAGGACACGCAGGACAAGAACCCGCAAGGCGATCAGGTTGTCGTGATCGGCGGCGGTTTGGCAGGGTGCGAGTGCGCCTGGCAGCTCGCAGAACGCGGGGTCGCCGTGCGGCTGATCGAGATGCGCCCGCACCGCCGCAGCCCGGCGCACCAGACCGACGGGTTGGGTGAGCTGGTGTGCTCGAATTCGTTCCGCTCCGACGCCCCCGAGAATGCGGTGGGCCTGCTGCATGAGGAGCTGCGTCGCGCGGGGTCGCTGATGTTGCGGCTGGCCGACGTGCACCGGGTGCCGGCGGGCGACGCGCTGGCGGTAGATCGCGAGAAGTTCTCAGCAGATGTCGAGGCCCACATCGCCGGACACCCGCGGATTCGCGTGGTGCGGACTGAGGTCGAGCGCCTGCCCTTGGACGAGGGGCTGCCGGTGGTGGCCGCGACCGGACCGCTGACGTCCGACGCGCTGGCGGCCGACATCGCCCGGATGACCGGGCAGGAGCGTTTGAGCTTCTTCGACGCGATCGCGCCGATCCTGGACGCGCCCAGCATCGACGAAGAGAAGGTGTTTCGCGCCTCGCGTTGGGGCAAGGGCGACGGCGACGACTACGTGAACTGCCCAATGGACAAGGTGCAGTACCTGGCCTTCATCGACGCGCTGCTGCAGGCAGAGACCTCAGTGACCGAGGAATTCGAGAAGGATGCCCACTACTTTCCTGGCTGCCTGCCCATCGAGGTGATCGCGGCAAGCGGACCCAAGAGTCTGCGCTTCGGCCCCATGAAGCCCACCGGTCTGGACGACCCGCGCACCGGTCGCTGGGCGTACGCGATCGTGCAACTGCGGGCCGAGAACCGCGACAAGACCTCCTACAACATGGTCGGCTTCCAGACCAAGATGAAGCAGGGCGAGCAGCGGCGGGTGCTGCGGATGATTCCGGGGTTGGAGCAGGTCGAGTTCCTGCGCTATGGCTCTGTGCACCGCAACACCTTTCTGGACAGCCCCAAGCTCCTGGACGAGGCGATGTGTTTGAAGTCCTCGCCGCAGCTCAGGTTTGCCGGCCAGATCACCGGCGTCGAGGGCTATCTGGAGTCGACGGCGAGCGGTCTGTGGGTGGGGGCGCGTCTGGCCGCCGACCTGCGGGGAACTGAGCTGCAACCGCCGCCGCCGACCACGTCGCTGGGGGCGTTGCTGCGCCATGTGCGCGAGGGTAGCCCGTCGGGATTCCAGCCTTCCAACGTGCACTTCGGCCTGTTCCCCGCCCTGGACCCCGCCGTCGTGGGACGCAAGCCGAACAAGGCCGACCGCAAGGCCGGCATGCGTGACCGCGCCCGGTTGGACCTGCCCGACTGGCTGCACCGCATCGGCATTCCGGTGGAGCCCGTGCGCGGAGTCCCGACTGTGGACGCCTGTGGATAAGTACATTTTGTCCAGCCGTTCCGATCGCTTGCGATCCTCGCTATCCGGCGGATCCCACGAAGGATTTTGCGGATTGAACAATTCCGCCAGCTTGCGATCTCGTCGTTGACGCGCGATCCCCGGGTCGATACCTCCGCCGCACGCAAGAGCCTCGGGTGCAACGATCTGCACCGAAAGCTCCTTGCGACGAGGGTGGATGGCGAACTGGTATCGCAAGGGACCGGTGCTGGGGTCCAGCCGCAGACGCCGCAAGGGTTTGTGGTCACTGCAGATGATCGCGTTGTTCGCGGCGCTGGGCGGTTCCGCCTGGCTCTGGGTCGACGTGATCGGCGGCGACATCGCCCGCGGCGCCCACCGCGACGCAACCCATGACGAGGTTGACGCGGCCCGAAAGGCGACCGATGTCGCCGCGCTCGCGGCCGCCGTCGTGCCGCGCGCCGCTCCCGGTGGCCCTGCCAACGCCGCGCCACCTCTCGCGGACTTCTCGCGCTCGGATGCCGTGGTACAGGCGCTGTTGTCGACGGCGCGCGACCACTTGGCCCGCAAGGTTCAAGCGATCGTGGTGCCGCAGGACGACCCGCGCGCCAGCAAGGGAAGCTCGTTCGATCTTGTCGATCGCGCGGTCAGCGAAATGGTGCCACTGCGCAACGCCTTGGTTCGCCACCGCTTTCGCGAGCCGCGCCTGTACGGTCTGGCCACCCGTCCTGCTGCCACCCAGGAAGAACGCCGCCGGGCCGTGACGAACGAGAACCTGACGGTGCTGCTGCAGTCGTTTGCCGAGGCTGTGCCCGTGCTGCCCGGACAGCGGGACGGCTTCGAGCCCGGCGACATCGTGATGATGGAGCGGCGCGCGCGGGGCGGCCGCCTGCTGGCCGCGGTGGTGACCGACACCGTGGACGACGCACAGAACCCGCAGGTCATTACGCTGGATCCATCCGACCAAATGGCCCGTGAAGTCAGCCCGTTTCGCGACTACGTGATCCGTAATCACTTCCGCCTGCGCCAGGAACACTTGGCGAAGATGCGAGCCACGCTGGACCTGACCGACACCCTCAAGCCCGCGGGTACGGCGCTGTAGGCACATCGG
>JBMOIG010000044.1:0-32570 GCA_049317445.1 Myxococcota bacterium
AGGGGAAACCGGAACGCCTGGCCTGCCCCCAGGTCCGGGTCCGATTGCGACGCGGCCGCCCCACCCACGACGGAGGTGATGGTCTTGCCCGCTCCCGGCGATCCAAGCCGCAGTGCCGCATACGTTGTCGGCGGGGCCGTTGCGGTGCCCAACACGCCGCTGCTGTTCAGGTAGGCAAGGACCGTCCAGCCCGTGGGCGGCGTGGTCCCGATGGCATCCGTCTCGAAGTCGCCGTTGACGAACGGTCCCGCTTGAGCGGAAACGCTGACGGCAAGCAGGCCGAGGACGAACGCGGCCGTCATTGCAGGCTTGGCAAACAGG
This sequence comes from Myxococcota bacterium, assembly GCA_049317445.1. Lineage (GTDB taxonomy): Bacteria > Myxococcota_A > UBA9042 > UBA9042 > UBA9042 > CAJBNH01. The sequence continues at coordinate 322 of JBMOIG010000044.1, forward strand.
ACGTGCGATGGATTGCGGTTCATGTCGGTCCGAGAGTAGAAAGTTGGCGGGCAACGCGATGAAAAGGCGGCCACCTTTACCGGGGTACGCCGGAAGGGATGTCTACTGTACGGATAGATATTGGCCCGTCAACGAGAATAGGTTGGACACCCTCGAAGTAGGACCAATCTGACCCGCTTTGAGGCGCGACGGCGGTCTGGGCCGGATGCCTTGACATTGCAAGTGCAAAGCGTGACCCAGACGGTGTGAGGCGAGCCTGTTTGCGACGCTTCGCCCCCCCCTTGTTGCGGGGAACGCGGCGGCGTCATCCGCTTCTGCCATTGCCCGCGCTGCCGGATCGACCACCCATGACCCTTCCGCATTTGCTGGGCTTGCTGCCGGAAGACCTCGAGGCGTTGCTGGTGCGCGCAGGGGTCGCGGTCCGTGCGGCAGAGACCCGGCGAATGCTCGCGCACGCGGTGTCGCACGGTTTGCTGGGGTTTCCGACCGCCCGGCCGCTGCCCGCGCGCCTGATGGCCGAGGTCGCCGCGCGCTTCGATCGTCAGGTGCTGGAAGTGCTCGATCGTGCAACGGATCCTCAGGACGGCTTCGTCAAGCTGCTGCTGCGTCTGCCGGATGGGGCGCTGTGCGAGGCGGTACGGATCCCACTGGAGGCCCAAGGCCGCTACTCCGTGTGCCTGTCGACCCAAGTCGGCTGCGCGATGCAGTGCGCGTTCTGCGCAACGGGGCGGCTGGGTCTGCGGCGGAATTTGCAGGCCTGGGAGATGGTTGCGGCGTTCTTGGCCGTGCGCGCCGAGACACCGGGCCGCGTGACGGGTGCGGTGTTCATGGGCCAAGGCGAGCCGTTCGCGAACTACGACGCCGTGATTCAAGCCGCGCGGGTCCTGTCGCACCCGTGCGGTGGACGGATTTCCGCGGAGGCGATCTCGATCTCCACGGTCGGTCTGGTCCCGCAGATCCGCCGGTACACCGCAGAAGAGCATCCGTATCGTTTGGTGGTCTCGCTGACGTCGACGGTCCCGAAGCGGCGCGCCCGGCTGCTGCCCGTTGCCGCCCGCCACGATCTGGAGGAGCTGGCCCAGGCCATCGCCGACCACGCGCAAGACCGCGGCGGTCGCGTAATGGTCGCTTGGGTGATGATGTCTGGCGTCAACATGGACGCGCGGGAGGTCGAGGGACTGCAGCGCTTGCTGGGGGGCGTGCCACTGCGTCTGAGCCTGATCGACGTGAACGACCCGCGCCTCGACGGCTTCCGACCGCCCGACGCTGCCGAGCTGGGACAGTTTCGCGATGCACTGCGGGCCCTTGGCGTTCCGGTGGTGCGCCGATATTCAGGCGGCGCAGGACGGGACGCAGCGTGCGGGATGCTGGCAGCGAAAGTGACGGGCGGTGCCTGCTGACACTGAAGGCGTTTCTCCCTGCTGTGGAGTGCCGGACCCGCCCCCACCTTGCCGCAGGCCGCCTCACCTTGACCCCCCGCGGGCCCGGGGGCATCGTGCCGCAAGGGCTGTTCGGTTCGCGCCGCACCGCCCTCCCCCCAAGCTGGACGAGTCGGAGGTCGTGAATGGTGCAGGCACGCGGTCGTGGAGTGCCCCGAGTTCCGGTTTTTTGGGCGTTGCTGGCCTGGCTTGCGGTCGGGTGCGCCGCCCCAGTCCAAGGTGACGGGTCGCTGACGGACACCAATCCGGTTTCGGATGTCGCCGACACAACCGACGTCGTCGTTGCCGATGTGCCCGACACGGTTGTCGACGTTGTTGCCGATGCTGTCGATATGCCTGACTCGACGGACCTTTCCGACCTGACGGACACTGCGGACGGCGTGGATGTCACAACCGACACGGTCGAGCCCGACGCGCAATCCGACGTCACCCCGACGTGCCTGCCGGAAGAGAAGCACTGCGCGCACACCTTCAGCTTTGCGGGTACCGGAGGTGAGACGACCGTTCAGGTCGCCGGCAGCTGGAACAATTGGAAGGCCGTCGAGATGACCTTGGGCGACGGCGGGTTGTGGTCGGTGGCCCTGACGCTGCCGCAGAACCTGGCCCTGCACTACAAGTTCGTGGTCGACGGCACCTGGAAGCCCGACCCATCCAGCCCCGAGACCCGCGTCGACGACGGCTATGGCGGCAAGAACAGCGTGGTCGGCCCCTTGAGCTGTCCCAACGACGGCAGCTGCCCGCCCCCCACCACGGTCTGCGGCATCCCGGCCAAGGCCGACGCCTTCGACTGGCGCAACGGGGTCATGTACTTCGTGTTCGTCGATCGCTTCTTCAACGGCGACCCGAGCAACGACCAGAAGAACGCGACAGAGGGGCTGCCCGAGATCTCCAACTGGTACGGCGGCGACTGGAAGGGGGTGACGCAGAAGATTCAGGAGGGCTGGTTCACCGACTTGGGCGTCAACGTCCTGTGGCTGACCGTGCCCATGGACAACACCGACGCGGCCGAGTTCGGCGAGGACGGCAAGCTCTACACGGCCTATCACGGCTACTGGCCGCGCGACGTCGACAAGCCCGAGGCGCGCTTCGGCACCATGGCCGACCTGCAGGCGCTGGTGGCCACCGCACATGGCAAAGGCATTCAGGTGGTGCTCGACTATGCCATGAACCATGTCCACAAGGACTCGCCGGTCTTCCAGCAGCACCCGGACTGGTTCTTCAAGCTCAACGGCGGCGGCGGCGACTGCATCTGCGGCTCGAACGTCTGCCCCTGGGACGGCCCGTCGGGCATCTGGTGCTGGTTCCGCGACTACCTGCCCGACTTCGACTTCAGCAAGGCCGACGCGCGCAAGGCGTCGATCGACAACGTGATGTGGTGGATGAAACAGAGCGGTGCCGACGGCCTGCGTCTGGACGCCATCAAGCACATCGACGGCAGCTGGCTGACCGACCTGCGCAAGCGCCTGAATGAGGAGCTGGAGCCCGAACGCGCCCAGCACATCTGGCTGGTCGGCGAGACCTACACAGGCGACAAGGGTCTGATCAAGTCGTTCGTCGATCCTTGCGCCAAGCTGGACGGCCAGTTCGACTTTCCGCTGAGGGCTGTCCTGGACGAGGTGCTGCTGCTGCGGACAGGCAAGCTGGCGGACTTGGAACTGTTCATGAACGAAAACGACTCGTTCTATGGACCCAACGCCCTGATGTCGACCTTTGCCGGCAACCACGACCTGCCTCGCATGATCCACTACGCCACCGACCCACCGCTGTTCGGCAGCGTGTGGGACGCGGGCAAGGGCTCGGCGTGGAACAATCCGCCTGGCATCGTGCAGGAAGAGGCGGCGTACGAGCGGCTGGTGGTCGCGATGGCCGTGCTGATGACCAACCGCGGCGTACCCCTGATCTATTACGGCGACGAGGTCGGCATGCCCGGTGCTGGCGACCCGGACAACCGCCGTCCAATGCAGTGGAGCGGCTGGACCGACCCGCAGAAGAGCCTGCTGGACCAGATGCGCAAGCTGGGCAAGATCCGCAAGGAGCACAAGGCGTTGCGACTGGGTACGCGGACGACCGAATGGGTCGGCACCGATGCTTGGGTCTATCGCATGGTAAGCGGCGACGAGACCGTCTACGTGGCGCTGAACCGCGGCGACGCGGTCGTCGAGGCCTCAGGACTACCCCCGACCGGCACTTGGCAGGACGAACTGACGGGCGAGACCGTCACGGGCCCTACCGCTGCGCTTGCCCCGCGCTCGGTGCGGATCCTGACCTCAAAGCCCTGACGCGGCCGGCGGCGTGACGATGCGGGTCAGGTACAGCAGCACGCCCGGCCGCTCTGCCCGCAGCAGCAACGGAGAGCGAGCAACGGGCAGCACCCAGTAGCGACCCTGACGCTGCTCATCTTCGGCGTACATCGCCACCAGGTCGGCGGCCGGCCCGTCGTCGCCCTCGCCCTGCCACACGCGGTGCCACGCCCAACCCTTCTTCGTCAGCGCCGACGCCCGCCCTACCGACTCATCCTGAAACGGCGTGGTGCCGGTCGTGTTCAGGTGCTCAAACACCTCGCGGCTGAGGACCAGCGACGTGCGGTCGACGGACTGCCCCTGCCGCGTCGTGTGGACATCGGAGTGCTGATGCGCAGAGGCCAGCACGGAGGCGGGGACCGTGCGCGTACCCGTGCGCCCCTCTGAGGCCTCCCAGCGATACACGAGGTCGGGGCCCATCGACTCAATCGTGATCACCAACGGCTGCGGCGGCACTACGCCATAGTCCCCCGCCTCTGGGTCGACGCCGCCGTGGGGAACCAAGGTGTACTCCAGCCGCGTGCCCGCGCGCAGCCACCTCGCATCGGTCGGCGTGGGCGGCAGCGCAGGCAGCGCAACCGTTGCTCCCATCGGCACTTGCCACAGCTGACGCTGGCCCTGAGCCGTCAAGAGCAGCGAGGCCTCGGCGGACGTCAGCTCCAGATGCTCCAGCTCCTGCCCCTTGCCCGCCGCGGCACCGGTCAGCAGCTGCCCGTCCGACGACCGCAAGGCCAGCCAGCCGTCGTGCGAGGCGTACAACGTGACCCCGTTCACTTCATCGATGGCGGTCGGCAGCGACGCAAAGGGCCACGCCCGCTCCCAACGAATGGTGCGCCACAGGGGGTCCACCGAGCCGACGTACGCTGTTCCATCCAGTCGTCGACCGCTGACGGCGGCGTGGGTGCGGCCGAACGAGGTGTTGGGTTCGATGGACGACGGCTCAGCCCAGCGCGGATGGCCGGTCGTCGTGTCGCGCGCCACCAGCAGTCCCTCGCGCGGCATGCCGACGACCAGATGGCCGGTCGGGCGCAGCTCGTAGGACCAGCCTGCGTAGGGCTTGCGCCACAGCGGAGACAGAGGCTCGGCAACCAGCGGGGACGCGCCACCGCCGTCGATCGGTTGCGCAAGCATGGCGCGGGGTTCGCCGTTGCCGACCAGCAGTGCAAGCGGCCGACCGTCTTCGGTCAAGGTCGTGGCCTCCAGCACGTGGTCGATCGGGGCAAACCGCCGCAGCGGCTTGCCGGTGGCGCCGTCCAGCACGACCAGCGCGCGATTGGCCTCGCTGACGGCGATGCGACCCGCCGCAAAAGCCGTGATGTACAGGCGCTGGTCGCTGGTCCACGTCCAGGCGACCGAACCATCCTGCGGCTTCACGGCGACGATGCGGTAGTCGACCTTGCACACCAGCAGCCCCGCGACGGTGTCGACCGTCTCGAGCCCGCGAAAATCCGGGCAAGGATGCCAGCGCACCCACTCGCCGCGACCGCCAGGACCGACAGCGTACCAGCGCGCACCCGGCGACCCGTCTCCGCCGGTCGCTTTGACCGCGACAAAGGTGCTGTCGCCCAGGGTGAACAGCTTGGCCTCGCGCTCTGCCGGGTCCCCCAGATCCAGACCGGTGACTTGGCGTGGTTGGGGCGGCGCGGGCGGTGCCTGCACAACCGGCGCGGTAACGGCGCCGCAAGCCGAGATCAGGGAGACGACCACGAGCTGCCGTGCAACCGACCACGTCCTTTTCACGTTGACCTCGCCGTGGGAGCCAAGGCCCGAACCCGGACCGACCGTGGACATTCCACAGGACGCCAGCGCGATCAAGCGGTCTTGAGGGAAAAGCACACCACGGCCAGGGGACTCACGCGCTCGGCCCGCCAACAGACCGTCCCTGACTCGCCGACTTGTGCCCCGACAAGTGCTTCAACAAGCGCGACCAGCGGTCCCCGCGCCACCCGTCGAACAGGGGCAGCCACGGGGAGTTGCCGTGTCCGGTGGCCACCCGCATCCGCACAAACGGCCGGTGCAGACCCAGATCGACCCGCGACGGCACGATGATCTCGGCGCTCGCGCCAAGCGCAGCGGTCTCGCCGGCCCGAGCCTCAGGCAAGTACCGAAGATAGAACGGTCCGTGGTCGACCCGCCGGGACAGGTCGAGGTGCAACCACTCGCGGTCGCCCTGCCGCAACGTGACCGATCGGGCGCCGGTCATGCCGAATGCGGTGCGGTGGGCGCCCCCAAGCTCGACGGCAAGGTCCCGAACCACCGTCACATGGCCCTCGCTGTCCACCTCGATACCGCGCACGACAGGTCCACCGCCTTCCTGAGGCCACAAGCCGTAGAAGATGCGGTCGCGGTCCGGCAGTGCCGCCCTGCCCCAGAGCCAGGTCGCGATGCCCAGCCGGTCCAGACCCACCGAGCTGACGTTGCGGTCGTGGTAGACACGGCCATGCGTCCGCAACTTGAAGTCCCCGGCGCGAAGGGCCACGCAGCCCCAGGCCACGCCGAGCTGGGGCGTCCAAGCGTGAGGCGAATCGCCCAACGCCAGGTCTGCTCCGTTGCGCTGCGGCACCGGTCCGGTCACGACGACAGTGCCGGCGATAGGGTTGTCGCTGCCGCTGACGGGACACGAGATCTCCAGCCGGACTGAGCGGGTGGCTCCGTTGTCCACTTGCGTGATGTGGGTGTCGCCAAACGTCCAGGCACCGGCGCCGTCCCAGTGCGCCTCGTCGGCCGAGAACTCGCGCAGGCAGTAGACGACAAGGCGACCGCGGTCGTAGAGGCACAGGTTCAAGCTGGGGCGACGGTCGGGTAGCTGAGCCTCCTCCCGCCGAACCGAACGGGCCTGTCCCGGCAGGAAAGGCAGGCCGAACGACCAGATCGCGATCAGCCCGCTGGTCGTGTCGTCCAGCAACTCCAGATACCACCAAGCGAAACCGCCCGGGGACCGCCACTGGGCTGGTGTGGGCGCATAGCGGGCGTCGTCCAGCACAATCACGAGGCTCTTCTCCCTTCAGCTGGGTTGCCGTGTCCGACGGCCACCTTGCGGCGCGCATGGTTGCACGGGTTCACCCGACACCGCGAACATTTCGATGATCGTCGGCACGCCCAAGATGCGCCGGACAATCGTGCTGCCCGCAAAGACGCTTGCGCCGCTTCTTCGCCCCGGGACGGCTCATCCAACGGTGAAGCGAAGCCCGTCGCGGTCGTCGCCACCGGAAGCGGGCACGCAAGACCGGAGAATTGGACGGCGACTCGGCGAGACCGGGTGCAGAACGTTGCGGTTTCAGGCTATCCTGCTGGGGCTGACTTGGTCCGCGTGGCGGACGACTCAGGCGCCCACGACACGCTTGCCACCTGACCACCTCCAGCTCCTCGCAATCCCGCGTACTCTGAAGGGATCCGCCAGCCTCCCCCCGATTCGGAGAGCCAGCCCATGCCCCGCATTTCGCGAGCCGTCGTCATCGGTGCCGGTCTAGGAGGGTTGGCGGCTGCCCTGCGGCTGCGCGCCCGAGGCTATGCCGTCACCGTGCTGGAGGCTCGCGATCAGGCGGGCGGCCGGGCCGGTGTCTTTCGCCAGGACGGCTTCCAGTTTGACGCGGGGCCGTCGGTCGTCACGGCGCCCTACCTGTTCGACGAGCTGTGGCAGCTGTTCGGGGAGCGCCGCGAAGACCACCTGACCTTCACGCCGGTCGACCCCTTCTACCGCGTGCAGTTCACGACGGGCGAGCACTTCGACTACGTGGGCGACGAGGAGCGGATCCTTGAAGAGATTCGCAAATTCAACCCGTCCGACGTCGACGGCTACCGCCGGATGGTCGAGCACGCGAAGAAGATCTTCGAAATCGGCTACCTCAAGCTCGCCGACGTCCCCTTCGAGCGCCTTTCCGACATGCTTCGGGTCGTCCCAGACATGCTCAGGCTGAAGAGTCACCGCAGCGTGTACCAGCTGGTGTCGTCCTACATTCAGGATGATCGGCTACGGCAGGTGTTCACGTTCCAACCGCTGCTGGTCGGGGGAAACCCGTTCGACACCTCGTCGATTTACATGCTGATCCACTACCTGGAGCGCAAGTGGGGTGTGCATTGGGCGCGAGGCGGCACCGCGGCGATCGTTCAGGCGATGGTCGACCTGCTGGTCCGCCAAGGCGGTGAGCTGCACCTGAACACCCCGGTGGCCGAGGTCGAGATCCAGGGCGATCATGCGGTGGCCGTCAACGACGTGACGGGCAAGTCGTGGCCGTGTGACCTGGTGGTCGCCAACGCAGATCCTTCCGTCGTCTACACTCGTATGATCTCGGCGCGTTATCGCGCAAAGCACAACGACGCTCGCGTGGCCGGGATACGCCAGAGCATGAGCGCGTTCGTGACCTACTTCGGCACCAAGAAGACGTACCCGGACCTCAAGCACCACACGATCGTGCTTGGCCCCCGCTACAAGGGGCTCCTGGACGACGTCTTCAATCGCAAGGTGCTGGCAGACGATTTTTCGCTGTACTTGCACGCGCCGACCCGCAGCGACCCGTCGATGGCCCCGCCGGGACACGAGGCGTTCTACGCGCTGTCCCCCATCCCCAACAACCGCAGCGGGATTCGGTGGGACCGGCAGGGCGAGGCCTATCAGGAGAAGATTCTCGAGTCGCTGGAGGCACGTCTGCTGCCTGGCCTGCGGGACAACATCGTGACCAAGTCGTTCATCGACACACGGTTTTTCGCCAAGGACCTCCGGTCGTACGACGGTGCGGCGTTTGGTCCGCAGCCGCTGCTGACCCAGTCCGCATGGTTCCGCTATCACAACCGGTCCGAGGACGTGGGCGGCCTTTACTTCGTCGGTGCCGGTACCCACCCGGGTGCGGGCATGCCGGGCGTGCTGTCGTCGGCCAAGGTACTGGACCGCGTGATTCCTGAACCCGATACGGCGGACGTCGTGCATGTCGAGACGCATAAGTATCGGAGTGCGATGTGACCTCGCAGCCCCAGCTCGATGCCCGCGCCATCCTCAGCCGGCACGCCAAGACCTTCCGCTTCGCTGCCCGGTGGCTTCCCTCCGACGTCCACGATGACGTTGCGGTGGTGTACGCGTTTTGCCGCTGGCTGGACGACGTGGCCGACGAGACGCCTGACCCCGACGAAGCCGACCGCCTGCTCCGTGCAGTGCGAAGTCAGGTAGAGACCGGCGTTTCGACCGACCCTTTGACCCTTGCCTACTTTGAAGTGGCGACGCGCCGGAACCTGCCGCCCCAAGCCGTGCTGGGCCTCATCGACGGCATGCGGCAAGACCTGCACCCGGTGCGGCTGGCCGACGACCACGAGCTCGTGCGCTATGGCTGGCACGTCGCGGGCACGGTCGGGATCCTGCTGTGCGGTCTGTTGGGTGTCCGAGACCCGGCGGGCCGTGCGTTCGCCATCGATCTGGGCGTGGCGATGCAGCTCAGCAACATCGCGCGGGACGTGGCCGAGGATGCCCGGCGCGGCCGTGTCTACCTGCCGCGGACTCGTCTGCAAGCTGCTGGAACGACACCAGAATCTGTGCTTGCCGGGACCGCTCCCTTGGAGGCTGTGGCCCACGGGGTGCTGGGAGTCTTGACGTTGGCAGATCGATACTATGCAAGTGCTTTCGCAGGCTTGCGTTACATCCCGTGGCGCGGCCGGGTCGCGATTGCGGCGGCCGGATGGCTGTATCGCCGCATCGGCGCTCGGCTGCGGGATCGGGCCGGTCACGCCTTGTTTGGGCGTGTCTACGTCTCGACCTGGCGCAAGGTGCTGGGACTGGTGCCGGCGGTGGGGCTGTCGGTCAAGGCGTCGTTCTCGTCGCGGCCCCATGACGCGGACTTGCACGTCGCGCTCACCGGCTTGTACGGCATCGATGCTCGTGCAAGTGCGGATGAGTCCTAGTGTGCGTGCGCCAGCGTCGCAGCCCAACCGCTCAGGCCTTCCAGACCGCCGGGGTCCACGACGCCGGGTACGGCTCGGGGAGCTCCGCCGCCACCGACGACGAGGTCGACATCCGCCGGCAGTACCCGGCGCAACTCTGCCAGACGCGCACGAGCGAGCTGCACTGGCATCCACGCCGCAAGACTGACGGCGACGGCGGTCGCCCTGGACTGCGTCGCGGCCTTGGCCATGTCGGCGTAGGGCACGTTGGCGCCCAGAAACACCAGCCGCAAGCCAGCCAGTGCGAGGACCAGCGCGACCATGTGCAGACCCAGCACGTGCTCCTCTCCCGGCAGATTGCCCAGCACGACCACGGGACCGCGGTTGTCGGCGGCCAACGGCATCCAGGTGCGGGCCAGCTGCTCGCGCACCCGCTCGGTCGCAAAGTGCTCGTGGGCAACGGAGATCCGCCGGTCGGCCCACTGACGTCCCAGTTCCTGCAGGAACGGCGCCAGCCGCTGGGTCAGGCAAAGCACCACCCCCATCTGGCCCAGAGCGCGGTTCATCTCGCGGTCGAGCGCGTGTGCATCCAACCGATTGACGGCGACCATCCAGACGCGCAACCAGGCGTTCTCGTGTGTATCGCCGGAGATGTCCTCGTCTTTCGAGGTGTCCGGGGCTGCTGCGGCGGTGCGGTCCCCCAGCATCTTCTGCAGCTGATCTTGGGGCAGCGGAACGACCAGTGAGGCGCGGTGACCAGCCTCCAGCGCTTGCCGAACCCAATTGAGTCGCTCGAGGGTGTCGGGGGTGTACTCGCGCTGGCCCGAGGCCGACCGCTCAGGCGAGGGAAATCCGTACCGGCGCTCCCAAGTCCGCAGCGTCTCTACGGGAATGCCGGCGGCACGCGCCAAGGCACCGATCGACAGCCGTGCCGTGCCGTCGGCGGGGACATCGGGGACGGTCATCGCGCGAGTCATGAAACCTCGGGTCGGTGCGCAGCAGCGCAGCCTAAGCGAACGACAACTCGCACTCACTGCGGAGCATGTGCCGCACCCTGTGAAGGCGCGCCTTGACGGCGGCCAGCGACAGTCCGGTGTCGACCGAGTACTCGTGCGCGGTCTCTCCGTCGACGCCCACACGCATCAGGATGTCGCGGTTCACCGGGTCCAACTGGTCCAGCGCGGTCTCGAAGCGTCGGGCGAGCTGACGATGCTGGAAGTTGATTTCGGGACGCAGCGAGGTCGGGTCGTCGCTGCCATCGAGGATCGCCCGCTCAAGCGCCTCGCCTTCGGTCGGAATCGGAACGCGCTTGCGCTTGCGAAGCAGCATCTTGGCGCTGTTGTGGGTGACGCGGTACAGCCAAGTCGAAAACTGAGAGTCGCCGCGAAAGCTGTCCGCCTTGCGCACGACGGTCCAAATCACATCCTGCAGCACCTCTTCGGCATCCCAGTCGTCTCGCACGATGGGCATCGCAATCGCGAGGATGCGGTGACGGTACTGCGTGTAGAACGCTTGCACGGCGGCTGCGTCATGCCGGGCGAGGCCGGCGAGCAGGACTTCTTCAGAGCGAGGGGCGGTCGACGTGTTCAAAGTGGCCTCCGGGGTGTTCACGAACCACAATGTATGAACAGCTATTGAACGGGTCAAGGGGAACCTTTGAACGGACTTGAGAACAGTTTGTTTACCCACGCGAACAATCCGCCTCCATTGCGGCAGAAGAAGGCCGCTGTTCCTGTCGCTTTGTTCTCCCGGAGAGAACAGTGCGTCCATTCAACCCCATCTGGCGGCCTGCTTGGGAAACGCTAACTTGAAGAGATGAACAGCCTCCCCCAACTGAGCCGCCGACGACTACTTGCCCTGCTGGGTCTGGCCGCCTGCTCGCCCGCCCGCCCGCGGCCGGAGAACCCGATGCCCCCTCTTTTGCCCACGGTCTCCGCTCCTGCCTCCGTTGCCACCTCTGGTGCTACGGGGCAGCGGATGCCCGCCGTCTTCTTTGGCCACGGCGCCCCGACCCGCGTCCTCGACGCCCAGGCAGGCCGCGACTTCGTCCAGTGGGGCAAGGTCTTGCCGCGACCGCGAGCGGTGCTGGTAGTGTCAGCGCATTGGGAGAGCAGTGCGGTACAGATCGGCACCACCACCACGCGAGAATTGATCTATGACTTCTATGGGTTCCCGGACGAGATGTACCGGGTACGCTACGATGCGCCCGTGGCCGCCGATCTCGCCCCGCGCGTGCAGGCGTTGCTGAAGGCGATGCCTCAGGTCGGCCCCTCGGGCGTGACCCGGGCGGACTCGCGCGGTTGGGATCATGGCGTATGGACCGCCCTGATACCCTTGTTTCCGCAAGCCGACGTGCCGGTGCTGCAGATCTCGCTGCCGACGTGGAGCGCCGACGCCCTGCTGCAGCTGGGCCGCGAGCTGGCGCCGCTGCGCGACGAGGGCGTCCTCATCCTCGCGTCCGGCAACGCGACGCACAACCTCTGCAGGGTCGACTTTCAGGGACGCACGCCGCCGCCAGCTTGGGCAGTAGAATTCGATACTTGGCTGGCAGAGACCAGTGCCCGCCGCGACTGGGACACGCTGGCTGACGCCCCCAACAAGGCGCCCGCCTTCCGGACCAACCACCCGTCGGTCGAGCACTGGACGCCGATTCTGGTGGCAGCCGGCGCGGGCGGCGACGCGCCGGTCACTTTTCCCGTCACGGGTTGGGAGTTCGGCAGCTTGTCCCGGCGGTCGCTGCAGCTCGGCTAGGCCCCGCAACCGCTTCTACTGCAAGAGGATCCGGTTCAGCCTCGCCCACGTCGGCAGGTCCGCGACAAGCGCATGGCTTTGCAGGGCCACGACAGGCCGCGCTCCTCGCAACGCATTGATCGCAAAGGCATGGTCCCACTCGTCCACGCTGTCGGGACGCACCTCGGCGGTTGCCAGCTCCGCGCCCAGGACGTCCACCAGCACCGCTTCGGCCACGGACGGCAGCCGGTCGACACTCGCCATGCGAAACAGCCGCCCGTCCCGCTGAAACAGCAGCGCGGCCGTCGTCGTCTCGGTCAGCCGGCCTGCTGCGTCCAGCAGTGCCACGTCCTCCCAGCCGCCCTGCCGTGCGTCGCCGCGCAGCCGTAGCAACTCAGCGGCGTGCAGGATCTTGTGCCGCGTGTGCAGGGGGTTCCGCTCGTCGCTCGCAAGCGCCAGCCGCAGCGGGCCGTCATCGGCCGCGTCGTGCCGGGACGCGGCCACCTCCCACCCGTCGTCGACCGACCGCGCACCAAAGCGGAGGAACAGGTTCACCCGCGCAACGCCATCCTGCAGTCCACCGCCGCGAACGGCTTGACGGGCTCGCTCGGCCAGATCGAGGGGCGGCGGCGCTCGGTCCCAGACCCGCAGGCTGGCCGCAAGCCGCGCAAGGTGACGGTCCATGTGTCGCAGCTCGCCGTTTCGCCAAGCGATTGTCTCGTACAGGCCGGGAATCGTCATCGCTTCGCCCACTGCAAGAACGGCCGCGCCTTGGCCATCGTCTCCAGATACTCCCGCGCCGGATCGGAGTCGACCACGATGCCGCTGCCTGCCCCGTAGCTCAGCTCGCGCCGGTCCTCGTGCCAGACAGCGGTGCGAATCGCGACCGAGCTGTCCAGCTCCCGCGGCCCCCGCAGCGCCAGCACCGTGCCGCAATACACCCCGCGATCATGGGGTTCCAGCGCGTCGATCAGCTCGAGTGCGGTCGACTTGGGGCATCCCGTCACCGACCCGCCCGGCAGCGCGTCCAACAGCAGGTCCAGCGCATCGCGGTCCGACCGCAGCTCGCCCACCACGTCGCTGTACAGGTGCAGCAAGTGCCCGACGCGAAACCACGCCTTGTGCCGGTCGACCTTGACCGACCCGTAAGTGCAGTGCGGCGACAGGTCGTTGCGCAGCAGGTCGACGATCATCGACAACTCTGCGTCCTCCTTGGGAGAATCGCGCAGCCGCTCGACCAATCCCGGGGCAAACCGCTCAAACGCCAGCGTGCCCTTGATGGGCTGGGTCAGCACGCGGCCCTCGCGCACCTGCAGAAACCGCTCTGGCGAGCTGGACACCACCGCCATGCCGGGCGCCCGGTACAACGCCTGAAAGCCGGCCGGCCGCTGGCGCGCGAGGTGCTGAAGTAGCGCGGCCGGGTCCACGGCAGGGACGGGCATGCGCAGCAAAGTCGAAAGGTTCAGCTGGTACACGTCGCCCGCGCGGATGTGCGCCAGCGTCTCGGCCACCGCCGCCTCGTAGGCCTCGCGCCCCAGCGACGCCGTCACCGGTCCGGTCGGCCCCTGCAGCAGCGGCCCCGAGGGCTCCGTTCGCTGGTCGGCCTGCGCAAGGGCCCGCTGCACTTCAGCCGCCAGCGCAGGTTCGTCCGCCGACCACTCAAGCCGCCCCGCGACCGGGTCGAACCGCACGGTGGCCGCATAGCGCCGCAGATGGCCCAGCCGCCCGTGCGTCGACCGGACCGACCGCACGCCGCGCAGGTGCAGGCCAAAGCCGTAGCCCAGAAAGCCCAGCGCCAATCCGGGCTTGTCGAAAGCGAAGTGCTTCAGGTCGTCAGGCGTGGTGGCGGCGGTAACGTCCAACTCGTCCGTCGGAGCAAACGCCGCCCATCCCGCAGACCACGCGGGTCCGCTGCCGCCCGGCAACAGCACGTCGGCGTCGCAGCGGCGGGCAAGGCAGCCGGCGACACGGGCAAACCGCGCAGCGTCAGCGCAGACCGAGGAGGCAAAGGGCGCTGTGGACAAGAGAACCGCCATCTTCCGTCAGGAACGACTCGGGGTGGAACTGAAAGCCCAGCAGCGGTCGCTCAGGGTGCCGCAGGGCCATGACGACGCCCGACTTGGTGCGGGCCAGCACCTCAAGACCGCTGCCGACCGTGGCCGCGTGCAGCGAATGGTAGCGAGCGACGCGCAGGGTGCGCCCCAGAAATTCGACCGGCTCAGCGCGGCCGTGGACGCAACCGGGCAAGGGCTCTGTGGTGCCGCCAAAGTGCTCGTTCAGAATCTGCATCCCCAAGCAAACGCCCAGCAAAGGCGTGCCGCCGTCGATCCACGGCCCGTAGCCGGGGTGGTCGCAAGGGCGCCCCGGTCCCGGCGAGATGACGACCAAGTCCCAACGCTGCGCGGCAACGTCGGCCGCCTGCGGATGCGCAGAGATTGTCACGTCGGCACCCGCCGCGGCCACCAGCAGGTGTTCGAGGTTGCGCGTGAAGCTGTCGCGGTTGTCCAGAAGCAGCACGCGCACCGGGTTCCTCCGTCGCGGTGGGATGCTGGGGCCCGCGCCTGCGGTCGTCAACGGCGCCGGGCTTTCGCTGCGCCGGTTTGCTCTCGACGACGTCGAACTGTAGGCTATTGCCCTCCCCCCACTGCAGTTCGACCCTTGCCGGAGGCTACATGTCCTTGCGTTCCCTGCGTTCTTGGTGGCTCGTCCTTTCCGTAGTCCTTTCCTTGGGGCTGGCCGCCTGCGGAGGAACCGACGACGCAACAACGACGACCGACACCGCCGACACCCTCGGTGACTCTTCTGGCACGACCGACGAGGACACGATCGCCAGCGATGTCGCTGCGGACACGATCGCGCCCGACACCGCGGCAGACACCGTGGCCGACACTGCCCCCGACACCGGCGAGTGCGTCCCGACCACACCCGTCTACGAAGGTACGCCCTGGATCATGGGCGCCCAGATCGCCCCCGTCGGCTGCATCAAGCTGACGATGGTGCTCGAGGTCAAGGGCGAGCTCGCCGCCGGCAAGACGCTGCAGTGGGTGCGCCTGCACTCCGTCTCCAAGTGCGGCGTCAGCAACTCTCTGATGCAGCTGGACAACGTGGCCGTCAACGCCGACGGCAAGGCCACGCTCGTGTTCCAAGGCCTGAAGTTCCCGGCCGCCTACTCGCCGACCGGCTCCGACGTGGAGATCGACCTGACCTTGAACGGCTCGGTGAAGTCGGCCGACCTGTTCTGCGGCAGCGCCACCGGCTATCTCGCCATGTTCGCTGCGGATCTGGCCGGCTCTGAGTTCGCTGCCCAGCCCGCCGACAAGGCCACCGACCCGCCGCTCAGCTCCTGCTCGGGTGAGGGCTGCCCTGTCGCGCTCGAGCACATCGATGCCGCCAAGTGCCCGACCATGACCGACGGCGACGGCGAGATCGAGAGCGCCGGCCTGAAGCGCACCTTCCGCGTCTTCACCCCCGAGGGCCTGGACAAGACCAAGCCCGCCCCGCTGGTCTTCCTCTGGCACGGCATCGGCGACTCGATCGACGTGATCTTGCAGCAGTCCGGGTTCGACAAGCAGGTGCAGGCCGGTCAGTTCATTCTGGTGGTGCCGCAGGGCCAGTCGACCGACAAGGTGCCGACCCAGTGGTCGTATGTGTCCAGCAGCGAGTCGCCCGACAGCTACCTGTTCGACGACCTGCTGACCTGCGCCAGCAAGGCCTACAGCATCGACGCCAAGCGCGTGTACTCGGTGGGCTTCTCGGGCGGCGGGATGTGGACCTCGTGGCTCAGCTCGTTCCGCTCCGACAAGCTCGCAGCGGTGGCAATCTTCTCAGGCGGCCTGATCGACGGCGTCAAGTACTCGAATCCGCAGCACAAGTTCCCGACCATCGTGGTGCAGGGCGGGGCAGAGGACAAGGCATTCGGAGTTGACCTCGGAGCGCTGGCCAAGCAGCTCGTCGGCGTCTTCGTCTCCAACGGCCAGTACACCGTCTCGTGCGAGCACGCACTGGGCCACAAGTTCCCCCAGGAAATGAGTGCGGCCGTGCGCAAGCTGTTCAACGACGTCACGTTTGACGGTCCCGCCGCGCCATACGCCCAATTGCCAGTCGAGTTCCCCGCCTGGTGTACGATCGCGAAGTAGTTCCCCCCGCTTCGCGCCGCCTTCCTTTCCTCTGCCCCGCCCAGTCATCCGTCACGGCCAACCCTCCTGCATCGACACGGCTTCGGGCTGTGGCCGGGGCAGCATTTTGCTCGACCGCTTGAGGTCGCCCGACTGGCCTGCGACACTCTTCGCCCCCGCCCCCCCATCCCCAGAGGTGCGGGGCCACTCCCAGGAGGTCCCATGTTCTTGCGCCCACTCACTTTCCTTGCCATTCCCGTGCTGCTGCTCGCGTCCGCGTGCGGCAGTTCGGGTGACTCCGGCACCACCACCACCCCCGACACGACCTCGGCCGATACGAGCGACACCAGCTTGGACACCGCCACCGACACCGTTGCCGGCGACACGATCGGCAGCGACACCAAGACGGACACGACGACTGACGCAGCGACCGACACCACGCCGGGCGACACGATCGATGACTCGAACACGGACACCAACCCCGAGGCGAGCTTCGACAACGCCGTCGAACTGGTGTTGGGCGAGGCGATCGATGGCGACCTCTTCACCACGGGCCAAGTCGACTACTACAAGTTCACTGGCACCCAAGGTCAGGGCATCGCGATCATTCTTCAGGCTCAAGAGACCGCGTTTGACCCCGAGGCCATCGACACCGTCGTGACCGTGTACGACGCCGACAAGAACGTCATCGCCCGCAACGACGACATGGAGCCGCGCGTCACCAACGACAGCCAGATCTTCATGTTCCTGCCCGCCGACGGCGACTACTACGTCACGGTCGAAGAGTGCTGGACCTGGGTCGAGAACAACGCTGTCAACGCCTCATGCGCCGACCCGAAGGACAAGGTCACCACCGCGTACCAGTTGCTGGTCGGTGAGATCTCGACCACGGCCGACACGTTCTTCAAGGACGAGGAGAAGGGCAACACCGCCGCAGACGCGACCGCGATCAAGTTCATCAAGGGCACCAACGGCTTCTACCAGATGACGGTCCTGTGGGGCTTCTTCGAGGGCATCACGGACCTCGACGTCTTCGCCATCTCGGTGCCTGCCGATTTTTCGGCAGACGCGGGTGAGCGCGGCATCCTGTACTACGCAGCCATGGCGGCCGGTGCGGACGGCAACGGCTCGACGACCCCGATCGGTGTGGTGTCCCTCGCCTCGGCCGCGACGCCCGACGCCATCCTGGCAGAGACCGACTTCGCCGCCGGTGGCGAGCTGACCCCGCCGATTCAGGCTGGTGAGGACTACCTGCTGTTCGTCCGCCACCCGGGCAAGGACAAGGGCGACAATGACTTCTACTTCTCGTATGCCTACATCTCAGGGTCGAACCCGGTCGAGACCGGCGACAACGAGACCGTCGCGAAAGCCCAGGTGCTGAGCCCCAGCGAGACCCAAGCCGCGCTGGCCGGCTACTTCGTCGAAGGCGACCTCAACCCCGACGGCGATCTGGACTTCTACTCGTTCGACATCCCGTCGGGTGCCGTCTCTGTCTCAGCGACCTGCAGTGCCCAGCGCATCGGCTCGGGCCTGCGTCAGTTCCAGCTCAATCTGGTCAATGAGGCCGGCGCAGCGATCGCCAACGGCGCGGCGTCCGAGAGCCTGACCAAGAATGCGTCGCTCACCGAAGTTCCGGTGCCGAACGGCGCGACCAAGCTGCTTCTGAAGGTGCAGGCGGGCTCGGTCGACGCCAAGATCGCCGGCCGCTACTACCGCTGCGGCGTCTACGTGCAGTAGGTCCCCAACGACCGACCGGCCGGGTGCTTCCAGACGATGGGGAGCGCCCGGCCGATGTCGGGGACCCCTGCCGGACTGACCCGCTTCCCCCCAACATCAAGCACTACATGCAACAGGCGTAGCCGTAACCGGCGGCGGGGTTGATGTCGTTGCCGACGCTGCCAAGGCCAGGGTGACCCGAGCTGTAGCCGTCGGCGTCGGTCATGCCTGCGGTCCAGTTGCCGGACACGGTCAGGACGCCAGCCTTGCGGAGCACCGTGCTCTCCGACACCGAGCAAATGTGGGCACCAAGGGCACCGCAGTCCTTCGCGGCGTTGATCCAGTTCACCGTGGCCGTGTTGACGACCTTGACTGTGCAGACGCCATTCGTCTCGGTCGCGCCGGTCGGGCAAGCCGCCGCGCTCCGCTCGCCCGCGCAGCACGCAAAGCCATAGGGCTGGTGGAACGTGAGGTCATTGGCCAAGCCGCCCGTGCCGTACTCCGCATAGGCGTCGGTGTCCTGACCGTCGTTGGGCCAGGTCTGCGCCGACGGAATCGCTCCTGCGGTCCTGAGGTAGGCGAGGTCAGACTTGGTGCACAAGTCGGAGTTCAGCCACGCGCAATAGGCTGCGGCATACTGAAACGGCGCGTCTTTCGTGGGGTGGATGTAGGTCACGCGGATGCCCTTGTCACCGGCCGCCACCTTGACGACCTGGTCCGTATCCCGCGCGGGAGTGGCGTTGTAGCAGCAAGGTGCCGCCCACCGCTCGCCGGCGCTATGATCATCGCCGATGTTGCCGGTCGCCTCGTTGTGGACGCCACTGTCGTTGTCGGCCCAGGAGTTCGTCCAATTGCCATACGACGTGTAGTTGCCCAACAGGCCATACCGACGAAGGACCAGTGCCTGTGCGTCCGAGCAGAGGTCCGCCTTCTTGGCCGAGCAGAACGCCACCGCCTCCTCCCACGTCATGTTCGTGCCGACGCCCGGCGTGCAAACACCGCCCACCACCATCGACTTCGCCCCGTTGGGCTGAGTCGGACACCACGAGTTCTCGAAGGTCACAAGGTCGTGAAAGGTCGCCTGGCCCATCAACTGCTTGCCCGGCGCCAACTGGACGTCGCCCTCGAGCAGCAGGTCACCCTTGACCTGAACCTTCTTGCTGGACAGCGTAGAGATCGAGATCGACCACGACGTGACCTGTCCATCGAAGCCATTGTTCAGGTAGGCGCCATCGACGACCTTGAGAAACCACTTGCCCTTGGGGTTCTTGCCCAGCCAAGTGGTCAGATCGCCCTTGACCGTCTTGGTCGGCTCCGGCCAGCTGGTCTTCAGGATCGAGCCCACCGCGGCCTTGTCGTGCAGCACGTACTCGACCGCGTTCGGGTCATACAAGCTCACGGTCACCGATGCCAGGTTCGAATTGGCCATGTCGATCGAGACCGTCAGCTTCTGCGCCACACCGATGTCCGGGAAGTCGATGAAGTCCGAGACGCCAACCGGGTTGTTGTCCAGCAGCTTCAGCCCCGGGGTGCCCGTGCGGGTGTCCGAGAACTGGTTGGTCAGCAAGTTGTTCGAGATCTCGTTCAGACCGTCCGGCGGCAGCGAGCTTGCGTCCATCGAAGCCACGCACTCGTAGCTGCCGTCCGCCTTCAGCCCCTTGACGACCAGACCGGTGCCGCACGACACCCCCAGCTTGGCCAGCGTCGGCGGGTTGCTCAGGTCCCCGTACGACCCGGTGAACGCCACCTTGGACAGCTGCGGCGTCCCCGACAGATCGGCATACGCGCCCGACAGCGCAACGGTGGCAAGCGCGGACGTCTTCGGGTACTTGGTCAGGTCCGGTGCGCCGGCAAGGTCGAAGTAAGAGCCTGAGAATGCGACCTTGGCGAAGTCTTCGCTCTTGGCAAAGGTGGCCAGGTCGGGGGCGCCCAACAGGTCGGCAAACAGCCCCGTGGTCGCCACCTTGGCCAGCGCCGAGGCCTTGGCGTAGGGCGTGAGCAGCTGGGCGTCGATCTGGGCAAGGCCGATGCAACCGGAGCAGTCGAGCCCCTCTGCCGTTGCAGCGCGCAGGGCGAACGGCACCGACAGGGTCGGCCGCCGCGTGATCTCGGGGTCGCTGCCGATCTGGATGCCCAGCCAGGCCGAGCCGCTGAAGCCTCCCAACACCGCGGCCGTCAAAGGCGTCTTGCTGCCCAGCTCGTGCGTGAACATGCCGCCCTTGACGTAGACGGTCACGGGGCCTTCGCTCCACACCGCCACGCCGCCCGCCGGGACCTTGTACAGGGCAAAGGTGATGGCGTAGTTGCCGTCCGACGCGGGACCACCGCCGGTCGACTGCATGTAGCCCTCGATCGACACCTGGGAGGGGATCGCGGCGTGGGCGGGAAGCGCGACCGTCAGCGCCATCGCGGCGACCAAACCTGCCAGCCAATTCATCGGGTTGCGTGTTTCAGGCACGTGCAGCATGTCGGCCTCGACCAAGCGAGAAGGGGGGAGGCGAACCGCAAACGGGAGACCGTGGGCGAGTCGCAGCGTACCTGCCATGCTGTCGCGCACGCACGGCGGCGTCAAATGCGATTCGCACTGCGCGGTTGGATTGGGCAGACGGGGGGTCGGCGCGGCGTTGGCCCGAAACACGAACGGCCGCTGACCCTCCCCCCGGATGGTCAGCGGCCGCTGTGGCAGGGTCAACCCGAGCGCGAGTGGGATAATCCGGGTTCAGCGCTCAAGAGCTGACCGACGCCTGTCGCGCTCGGTCTCCGAACCTGCCAAAGAGCAAGCCCGTAAGGTTCAGACTGTACCGCCCACAGGAACGGGCGTCGAGGGGTTGGCCGGGTTGCGGTGGTGTTTCTACATACTTCTTCACACAAGCGGCGCTGAAGGGGCCCAAAGCGTGCACCACAGCGTCCTTGTCGAAGCTGGGTCTGGCCGAATCGCCGATCCCAGCCTACAGTCCGCCTGCTCGCCCGACGAGCCCCGCACACAGGCCCCGAGATGCTCGAAAAGAACGCCATCGCCCTCGACACCGAAGCCCGCCGCCGCTACCTGCACTACGCGCTTTCCGTCATCACCTCGCGGGCCCTGCCCGACGTGCGCGACGGCCTGAAGCCGGTGCAGCGGCGCATCCTTTTCGACATGTGGAACGACCTGCGGCTGCTGCACGACGGGCGCTTTCGCAAGTGCGCGGCCGTGGTCGGCGACGTGCTGGGCAAGTACCACCCGCACGGCGACAGCTCGGTCTACGACGCGCTCGTACGCATGGCCCAGTCGTTCTCGCTGCGGTATCCGTTGGTGGACGGGCACGGCAACTTCGGCTCGCTGGACGGCGACTCGGCCGCGGCCATGCGCTACACCGAGTGTCGCCTGCAGAAGATCGCGACAGACCTGTGCAGCGAGCTGCGACTGCGCACGGTGGACTGGCGGCCGAACTACGACGGCACGCGCTCTGAGCCGGTGGTGCTGCCCGCTCGCCTGCCCCATCTGCTGATCAACGGGTCGTCGGGCATTGCCGTGGGCATGGCGACGTCGATTCCGCCGCACAACCTGGCCGAAGTGGTCGACGCCGCGCTCGCGCTGATCGACAAGCCGGACCTCGAAGTGACGGACCTGCTGCGGTGGATCAAGGGGCCCGACTTTCCGACCGGCGCGTGGCTGCTGGCGACGCGACCCGAGCTGGAGCAGATCTACTCGACCGGCGGCGGAACCCTGAAGCTGCGCGGCGAGTATGTGATCGAAGCACCGGCTGAGCCCAACGCGCGTGGGGCGCCGCCGCTGCGTGTGATCGTGACGTCGATTCCCTACGGCGTGTCGAAGTCGACGCTGGTCGAGAAGATTGCCGACGCCGTGATCGATCGCAAGCTGATGCAGCTGGTCGACGTGCGCGACGAGTCGACCGACGACGTGCGGATCGTGCTGGAGCTGCGCAAGGGGGCCGACCCCAGTGCGGTGATGGCCTGGCTGTTTCGCCACACGCCGCTGCAAGCGACCGTGCAGATCAACCTGACGTGTCTGGTGCCGACCGACGACCCCCAAGTGGGCAGGCCCGAGCGGTTGGACCTGAAGCAAATGCTTCGGTACTTCCTGGACTTTCGTCTGCAGGTGGTGACGCGGCGACTGCAGTTCGAGCTGCAGGAACTCGACGCGCGCATCCACATTCTGGAGGGGCTGGAGATTCTGGCGAGTGCGCTGGACGAGGCCATCGCGATCATCCGCGCTTCTGAGGGCAAGGCCGACGCCGCCGCCAAGCTGATCGAGCGGTTTGCCTTGGACGACGAGCAGGCCGACGCCATCCTGGAGCTGAAGCTGCACCGCATCGCCCGCATGGAACTGGCCGCGGTGATGAAGGAATTGGAGGAGAAGGCGGGACGCGCGCGGGAGCTCGAGGACCTGCTGGCCTCGCCCCTGGGTCGGTGGACGCTGGTGCGGCAAGAGCTGGTCGAGGTCCGCAAGGCCTATGCCGACAAGCGACGCACGCGGGTGGGGGCGGTCGAGGAGATCGCCTTCGACCCCGACGCCTACGTGATGCACGAGGACGCTCAGGTGGTGATGACCCGCGACGGCTGGCTGAAGCGCGTGCGTGAGGTCAAGGACGTGCGGACGACCCGGGTGCGCGAGGGCGACGAGGTCATGGCCGTGCTGCCCGGCAACACCAAGGAGGCGCTCGCGTTCT
This sequence comes from Myxococcota bacterium, assembly GCA_049317445.1. GTDB lineage: Bacteria > Myxococcota_A > UBA9042 > UBA9042 > UBA9042 > CAJBNH01. The sequence goes on from JBMOIG010000044.1 coordinate 23,157, forward strand.
TCACGAACCAAGGGTCGGCCTACGTGTGCCGGTTCAGCGACATCGCGCCGTCGACCGGCTACGGCGAGCCGATCCAGAAGCTGTTCAAGTTCTCGGACGGCGAGCAGGTGGTGGCGGCGATGTCGCTGGACCCGCGTCACCGGCCGCAAGCGACTGATCTGCTTGTGGTCTCTGTCGGCGGGTTTGCGCTGCGTCTGCCTCTGGACAGCCAGCTGGAGACGACCACGCGCACCGGTCGGCGCTTTGCCAAGGTCCTCGACGGCGACGCGATCCTGACGGTGGTGCCGGTGCTCGAGACGGCGATTGTGGTGGTGGCCAGCCGCGGGTCACACGTCCTGCAGGTCCGCGCGAGCGAGGTGCCCAAGCTGCTGGGACCCGGTCGTGGCTCGACGCTGCTGAAGCTGGAAGCCAAGGACAAGGTACTGGGGCTGAGCGTGGACGCGCCGCTGGTAGTCGAGACCGGCAAGGGCAAGCGGATGGAATTTCCGCCCTCGGTGCGGTCGCTTTCGCATCGCGGCGGCAAGGGGCGACCCGAGGCGCGGCGCGACGGCTTTGCCAAGGTGATCGAGGTCGCCGCTCAGGTGCCGGAGTCGGCGCTGGGGTCGGTGACGGCGCTGGCAGGGGTGCCGGGCAAGGTTGCGGAAACGCCTGCGCTTGCGCCCACGGCTCTGGCCGATGCCTCGCCCGAAGTGCTGCTGGCCGACGACCTCCAACCCGCTGCCAACCCTGAACAACCGCTGCAGTCGGCCGTCGACGAGGGCGTCGCGACGGTCGAGCTGGTGGCCTTGGTGCCCGCGCCGGTCGAGGTCGAGGTGCCCGGCCGCCGCGGCAAGACTTCGCGCAGCCAGATGGCGCTGTTCTCGCTGGATGCTCCGCCCACGCTGGACGACCGGGACGACGACGAATGAGCAAGAAGATCGAAGATGCGGACCTGCTGACCCGCAACAGCTACACCGCCGCCGACATCACGGTGCTGGAAGGGCTGGAGCCGGTGCGCAAGCGACCGGGCATGTACATCGGCGGCGTCGACGCGCACGGCTATCACCACCTGCTGTGGGAGATCGTCGACAATGCCGTGGACGAGTCGATCGGTGGACACGCCAAGACGATTCGCGTCGAGCTGTCCAAGGATCACCGCTTGGCACAGGTCGAAGACGACGGCCGCGGCATCCCCATCGACCCGCACCCCAAGGACCCCACGCGGTCGGCGCTGGAGATCATCCTGACCACGCTGCACGCGGGCGGCAAGTTCGGCGGGGGCAGCTATCAGAACGCGGGTGGCCTGCACGGCGTCGGATCTTCCGTCGTGAATGCGCTGTCGTCCGAGCTGGTGGCGACGGTGCGCCGCGATGGCCTGGAGGTGCAGCAGCGCTATCGGCAAGGCGTTCCGACGGGGCCGTTGGAGACGCTGCGCACAGAAGTCCGTGGCTCGGGCACCACCATCGCGTTTCGCCCGGACGAGGAGATCTTCGGGGTCAAGCTGCACTTCGACGCCGAGCAAATCCGCGACAGACTGGAAGCCAAGTCCTTCCTGAACAAGGGCTTGCGCATCATCTTCAAGGACGAAGCGACCGGCGAGCGCATCGTGTACCAGCACCAGGAGGGCCTGACAGGGCTGCTGGCCAAGGTTGTCGAGGAGCGCGGCAAGCCCAGTGTCCACGCACCGTTTGCACTGTCGGCTGAGCGCGAGCAGAGCGGTCTGGTGCTGGAAGCCGCGCTGCAGTGGACGGAGGCGACCGAGGAGCACATCGTCTCGTACGTCAACGGCATCCCCACCGCCGGCGGCGGCACGCACGAGTCGGGGCTGAAGGCGGGCGTCGTCAAGGCGGTGCGCAACTTCATCGAGGTGCACAAGCTGCTGCCCAAGGGACCGAATCCGTCGGCCGAAGACGTGCGCGAGGGGCTGGTCGCGGTCGTGTCGGTGTCGATCGCCGAGCCGCAGTTCCAAGGCCAGACCAAGGACCGGCTGAACAACCCTGAGATCACGGCGGAAATTGATGCCGCCCTGCGTGTGGCCCTGGAGCGCTGGCTGACCGCCAACCCCAGCATCGCCGAAGGCATCGTCAACCGCATCACGCTGGCCGCTCGGGCGCGCGAGGCCAGCCGCGCCGCCGTCGCCACCGTCACGCGCAAGACCGCCGTCTCGCACCGCCTGAACCTGCCCGGCAAGCTGGCCGATTGCTCGTCGAACGACCCCACGGAGTCCGAGCTGTTTCTGGTCGAGGGTGACAGCGCCGGCGGGTCGGCCAAGCAGGGGCGTGACCGCAGGACCCAGGCGATCCTGGCGCTGCGCGGCAAGGTGCTGAACGCGGAACAGGCGTCGTCAGAAAAGGTCATGCAGAACAAAGAGCTGCAGGACATCATCCAGGCGCTGGGGGCGGGCTCCGGCCTGCACATCGACCTGACCAAGCTGCGCTATCACCGCATCTTCCTGCTGATGGACGCCGACAGCGACGGGCACCACATCACCACGCTGCTGCTGACGTTCTTCTTCCGCCACCTGCGCAAGGTGATCGAGGGAGGGTACCTGTACCTTGCCGTCCCGCCGCTGTACCGCGTGGATGTGGGGGGCAAGACCTACTGGGCCAACGACGACCGCCACCGCGACCGCCTGCTCGCGCAGCACAAGGGCAAGCCCGAGGTCACGCGCTTCAAGGGCCTGGGCGAGATGATGCCCGCGCAGCTGAAGGAGACCACGCTGGACCCCAAGAAGCGCAGGGCCTTGCGCGTGCAGATCACCGACGGACCGGCGACCGACAAGCTGCTGGGCGAGCTGATGGGACGCGATGCGGCGCCGCGGTTTCGGTTCGTGATGGAAGGCAGCGCGGATGCCGAAGAGTTGGATGTGTAGGGGCGAGGGTCAGGGCGGCGCCGACTTCAGCTGACGCGCCAGAATCAGGCCCTTCTGCGCTTCGACCGACGTCGGGTCGATGCGAAGCGCCATGCGGAACTGCTCCGCCGCAGCATCGGCGTTGCCAGAAAAGCCAAGCACCTTGGCATACTTCTCGTGAAGATCAGCGCGTTGGGGCGCCAGCTCGCACGCGTGTCGCAAGTGCGGGGCGGCGCGCTCGGGTAGCTGCTGCCTCATCCACGCAAGCGCGGTGAACTCGAGCAGTCCCAAGTCGTCGGGCATCTGCACAAGCGCCGCCTCCAGATGACGCGCGGCCTGATCGGGCTTGCCCAGCTGCAGCAGCACGGTCCCCAAGTTGCCCTGCACGCCGCCGTCCTGGGGAGCCAGCTGCTCGGCCCGTTGCAGCACCTGCAGCGCTTCGGTCAGGCGTCCGGACTCGGCCAGAACGGCGCCCATCGTCCGCATCCCCTCGACGTTGCTCGGGTCCAGCGCGAGCACCTTGCGGTAGCGTGCCAAGGCGTCTTCGCGATTGCCCAGCTTGCGCGCGGTCTCGCCTGCCCGCAGATACGACTCCTGATCGGCAAAACGCTCCCGGATCGAGCGCAGCGCGTCGGCGGGAAGCGCGACGAATTCCGGAATGTTCGCGGCGTGTTCAGGCTGGGTCAGCGCGTCCAGCAGCACCGGCGGAGCATCCCGGCCGTCCCGGTCCACGTGCGTCAGCCACAGCTGCGTATAGGGGCCATTGGCCTTGGACGAGAACACCAGCCAACGTCCGTTGGGCGACCAGCTATGCCACGAGTTCATCTGGCGGGTGTTGCACGTCATTCGCCGCGCCACGCCCCCCTGCGCGGGAACCAGCTGCAAGAGACTGTCGGGCTGCAGCAGCATGAAGCTGTCGGACTGCGTGAACGCGATCCAGCGGCCATCGGGCGAATAGCGGCCGAAGTAGTTGGACTTGCCGTTGTTCGCCGCCCCGGCGAGCGGCTGAGCCACACCGCCGCGTCCCTCGTTGAAGGCAATCGTGTACAGGTCGAAGCGGAACTTCTTGCCCTGCTTGAGGAACGGCGCCAGCTCTTCCGGGTCCAGCAACGCGCGGTCGTGGCGCAGGGCCAAATCGAACTTCGGCGCGCGGGCAAACACCAGCGTGCGGCCGTCGGGGCTCCAGGAGGCGTTGCTCTGCACGAAGTCGGGGTTGTCGGCACCGGGCAGCGCGGCGAACGTGCGGGTCTGGCGGTCGTACACGGCAAGGATGCCCTGCACCGGGAAGAACAGCTGGCTGAAGGCGAGGTTCGGCATCGGCACGAACACCGACCGGTCCTTGACCGTCGACACCACCCAGCGGCCATCGGGCGAGACCTGAGACAGCAGACCGTAGGTGGGCTTGTTGTCCTCGCGCCGGAAGTCGGACCACGTGATGATGCGGTCCGGCGTCAGGTCGATCTGGGTGGCCGTATCCGCCAACGCGTACGAGCCCTTGTCGTTGGCGTAGTCGATGTCCAAGCCCAAGGTCTTGCCGTCCTTGGAGAACGAGTGGCAGTTGCCGCACACGGGCAGCCCCGTCAGCACGATGGGCGGGGGCTTGCGGCTGGCGACCGAACCGAACCGCCAACGGATCTGGCTGGGGTCGGCGACGGCGCGGACAAACGGCAGGTTGACCTCACGGTAGAAGAGCGAGCCGTCCACAGGGTCTTTGGAGGTCGTCCAGTCCGTGCCGCCGGTCGACAGGATCTGCGTGGGGTTGTCAGCGTTGACCCCGATGAAGATGGCTCGACCCGGGGTGACCTGGGTCGCGTGGCGCATCGCCGCCCACTCGGACTCCGTTGGCCGCCACTGCGGGGTGCGGACCGAGTGCACTAGCGGCCGGGCCAGACCCGGCAGCGTGACGCGAACGACCCAAGCGTTGGCGCTGCCTTGGGCATCGGCCCACACAAACTGGGGTGGCGCGAGGTCGGGCGGAAACACGGTACCGGCAAGCGGATAGGTCACCTCGAGACGGGCGTAGCGTCCCGCGGAACTCCAGGTCGATAGCGCCTGATCCGCGATCCGGCCCTGACAGGCGACAAGGACCAGCAACGGCAGCAGGCACGGCGCGCATCGCATGGTTTTCAACGGATGCATGGCTCGAACCCTCACTCACCGAATCGCCGAAGGGGCCCCGTCGTGTACGCCACCCGCCAAAGGACCGTCAAGGCAGTTGTTTCCTGCCATCCGCAGACCGCAGCCGCCCTGCCCTGTGCCTCGACAACTCCGCAAGCTGTCGGCATTCTGCCTGCCTCGGCGCGACCACTGCGGCGCTGGAACGCCCGACCCGTTTGCCACCCAGAGGTCTTTGTGAACCACCCCCGACTCCTCGCGATTGCCGCCCTGATGCTGGCCGCCTGTTCGTCGAACGCAAGCTTGGGCGGCGGTGGCTACTACCCCGGCGACGCACAACTTGCAGACGGCGCGGTGGGAGACGTCACGCAGGGCTCAGACACTGCCGCCGACACCGCCCCCGACACCACCAAACCCGACGTCACGGCGGACACGACGGTGCCTCCCAGCGAGCTGACCGTGCCCGGTTGCCCCGACGGCGACTACACCGAGGCCGCCGCGGATCCCAAGGGTGACCTGTCCGCAGCGCAGGCAGGATACAGCGCGGCCGACGCCATCCCCGCGATGCTCAAGGCACTGGAAGCTCGCTATCCGTTTGGCAAAACGCTGGTCCTCGAAGGCGACAAGGTCGCGCTGGGCGGCGGCAAGACGTGCACGCAGGCGTTCTTCAATGCGGCCAAGGCATCGACGCTTGCCGCGGCCCTGGGACAAGCGTCGGTGGTCGTGCACGAGTGCGGGCACATGCTGGGCTGGGGCACCTTTGGCAGTCACAAGTACTGGATCGCCAAGGATCTTGTGTCCACCTGTCAGGGCATGAGCTACCAAGGCACCGACGCCTCGTTTGCCCGCAGCCTGATCCACGACGACGCGTTTGCCGCCGCCTGGCCGGGTTGCGCCAGCTTCGGGATGCAGGGCTGCGACGGTTATGCGCCCATCTATCTCGACGGCGACCCCAAGGACGGCAAATTCGACAGCGGTGACCAGGGTTACGACATGGTGCTGGAGGAGGTGATGCAGTACGTCAACTCCCTGGCCGTGGACTACGCCTTTGCCGACCAGTCGTCGTACAGCACCAGTGCCGAAGACGGGCTGCTGACGTTTCTGTGGTACATGCAGCGCTACCTGCACATGGCCAGACTGGACTACCCCAGTGTTTACAAGTCGTTGAGCGAGAGCCCCTGCTGGCGACGCACCACCCTGCAGCTGTGGGGACGCGGTTGGTTCTACCTGCAGCGCAGCGTGTCGAACCCCCAGCTGAACCTCAAGGGCAAGTTCCTGCGCGGTCTGGTGCAGGACCCCGCGCTGCTGGACGAGATTGCGCGGCTGCGGCAGCTGGAAGGTTGCGTCGGGGGATAAGCACCGCAACGCTGCCGCAAACCGCAGCTTGACGCCGCCCGGTCGCCCCCTCACATTGCGGCGATATCGGCGGTTTCCGCTAGAGAGGTTTCCCATGCCCGAGATGCGCAACGTGGCGTCGTGGTTGGTGTTCTTTGTGCTCGCCGCGTGGGGCGGGCTGGGGTGCGAGAACAGCGACGGCACCGGAACCCTCGCCGGCAACGACACCACGGCCGTCACCGACACGGTGGCGGGCGATGCAACGGCACCGCAAGACACCGCCGGACAGGACGTCGTCGCGGACACGGTCGGCCAGACCTGCAACGCCGCAGGACTCGTGGGCAAGTGGGTCGGGACGATGGTCACGTTTACCCTCAAGGGCGACGGGACCTTCCACGCGGTCGGCGCCAATCAGGCCATGTACGACGTCACCGGCACCTACACGGTTGCGGACTGCCAGCTGAGCCTGACCGACCTGACCGGCACCAACGCTTGCCCGGCCAGCCAAGTCGGGGTCTACGCATTCGCGGTGTCGGGGGCGCAGATGACGCTCACGCTGGTCAGCGACGCGTGTCAGGGTCGCGTGATGGGCGCCGGCGGCAAGACGTACACAAAGTCCTGACGCGACTGGCAAACCGACCTCAAGGGGCGTCGCCAGGGGCGGGTCAGCGCACGGTTTCCTGCCACGGGCGCCAGTCCCAGCGCAGGCCGGCCATCAGGAAGGGCAGGCCGTAGCCGTCTGCGAAGCGGCCCTCCCAGCCGCCGTCGTCGCGCACTGCAAAAATCAAGGGAAACGAGAGGCCCAGCCACGGCGTGAAGACGATGGGCGACGGGTCGCCGAACCGGAAGCCGACGCGCACCCCGGGACGGACGTCGACGTAGACGTCTGCGAAGGTGTCCTGCCCCAACGCCATCGCCGAAGCGTCCACGTGGGCTGCCAGAAAGCCACGGTTGTGGAACAGACGACGCGCCTCGACAGAGACCTGCACGCCCGGAGCGAGGGGAGCAAACGCCCCAGCCAGCACCGCGATAATCCCAGCGCGAATGCCAACTTGCGAGTGCGGGCCGGTGGCCGATTCGCGACTGACGGCCACCCCGACCTCAAGCCCAGCGGTCTCCTCCGCGACGCCGACAAGCAAGCTGCTTGGCGTCGGCGGCGCAACGTCGGCAAGGACTGCGGCGGGCGCGCTGATGGCCGGCACCACGACGAACAGGACGCTGAGGATGCACGGGCAGCGCATGGGGCCTCCGTCAGAGACGTGGACCCGCACACGCTGGACCAACAGGCGCGAAGGGTCAAGGCGACGGTCTGGACCGGTTGGCGACCGAAGCCGGGCATGTGGTATCGTCGCCTCATGAAACAGCTGCACCATGCCATTCTCGCGCTGTCGGTCGTTGGCCTGTCGCAAGGGTGCCTGGGAGCCGTCGGTCCAGTGGTCGGCTGGTCGCCCACGCGGGGCGGGACGTATGGCTGGGAGGTCAGCGCCGGCCACTTGTTCCTGCACGGTGCGGTCGGACAGACGGTGCGGGCGGCCGACCCAACCCCGACACGGGCAGGGGAACCGGCCACGGACTTGGGTGGGGCTCCGGCGACCTCTGGCGTGGGCCGAAGAACTGCGGCGACGCCGTGGGTGCGGGTGACGGACGACGAGACCGTGACCTACTTCGCCGCAGAGCCTTGGTACTTCGGCGGCGCCACCCTCGGGTTCACCACATCGTCGGCGGACGATGACATCGGTTTCGCCGGGGGGACGTGGGCCGGAATGGCGATGGCGGACACGACACCGGGACCCTTTGCCTCCCTGTCCGTGGGTGTCCGTTGGCTTCACGGCGCTGCCGAGCTCTACCTGACGCCCAAAGTCGGCTGGTTTGGGGGCTGACCCGCGATGACCGAGCCTGCCCGCGAATTCCTTGCGCCGAACTTCTACGTCGACTCGGATCACCCCCGCATTCAGGCGTTTGCCGAGCGATTCCGCTCGGAACGAGGTGCGGTCGAGACCGCCGTCGCGCTCTACTACGCGGTGCGCGACGGTTATCGCTACGACCCTTGGAACCTCGAATTGCAGCCCGAGGCCTTCCGGGCCAGCGAGGTCGTCGATCGGACCTATGACCGCGGTGGCCACTGCATCGACAAAGCGCTGGTGCTCGCCGCGTGTGCGCGCGCGTTGGGGATCCCCAGTCGGCTGCACTTCGCCAATGTGCGCAACCACATCGGGACCGCCAAGCTGGAGCAGATGCTCGGCACCGATCTGCTGGTCTTTCACGGCTACGCGGAGCTGTATCTGGAGGGACGTTGGGTTGCAGCGACCCCGGCGTTCAACAAGGAGCTCTGTGACTACCTGAAGGTCCCCCCGCTGGACTGGGACGGCAGGAGCCACGCGATTCTCCAAGCGTTCTCCACCGATGGCGGCCGATTCATGGAGTACGTGCAGGACCATGGGACGTACGCCGATGTGCCCCACGCCTTCATGATGGCGCAGTGGCACGAGCACTATCCGGCCGTGCGCAACGGGACTTGGCTCCGTCGCTCGGGCGGTGGCGGCGGTGAGGGTCAGTAAGGGCGCAGACAGCTAGCGAATCGACACCCGCTCGGCCCGAACACCCCAGATCCGCTCAGCATAGTCGCGCATCGACCGGTCCGAGCTGAACCAACCGCTGCGGGCGGTGTTCAGGATCGACGACCGGGTCCACGCCTCGGGGTCGACCCAGCGCGCTTCGACCTCGGCCTGCGCGCGGCGGTAGGCGGCGAAGTCGGCGAGCACCAGAAAATCATCTCGATCCAGCAAATTGCGCACAAGCGGCGCAAACATGTCCGGGTCACCGCGCGAGAACGCCCCGCCCGCCAGCAGTTCCAGCGCCCGTTGCAGCTCGTGGTCCTGCGCGACGACTTCCCACGGCTGGTAGCCCGCGGCCTTGCGCGCCACGACCTCTGCCGCCGTCAGCCCGAACAGGAAGAAGTGGTCGGCGCCCACCAGCTCGCGGATCTCGACGTTGGCGCCATCCAGGGTGCCGATGGTCAAGGCGCCGTTCAGGGCGAACTTCATGTTGCCGGTGCCCGAAGCCTCCTTGCCCGCGGTCGAGATCTGCTCGGACAAATCCGCAGCAGGATACAGCACTTGCCCGATCTTGACGTT
>JBMOIG010000045.1:0-32450 GCA_049317445.1 Myxococcota bacterium
TCGGGCTGGCGGGCACCTGGCAGCGGTGGAGGATCTTCAAGCGAGACGGCCACTTGGATGACCCCGCCCGACACCGTGACTGAGCCGCTCGACACCGCCGCGCCCTTGGGCACGTTCGCGTCGCTGCGCTATGTCGGCCAGGTGGGGCGCTGCTTCCTGGTGTGCGAGACCGCCGACGCCCTGGTGCTGGTCGATCAACACGCGGCGCACGAGCGGGTGCTGTTCGAGCGGTTCGTGCAGTCGTTTCGCCAAGGCGGCTTTCCCAGCCAGCAACTGCTGATTCCCGAAACGGTTCCTCTCGCCCCTGCCGAGGTCGCGGCGCTGATCGAGGCCGACGACGTGTGGCGCCCGCTGGGCTTCGATCTCGAGGCATCCGGTGAGCGCATGATCCGCGTGCGCGCCCAACCGTCGGTCGCCCGCGCGCTCGATCTGGGTGCCGAGGTGAAGTCGCTGGCGGCGTCGCTGCTGGAAGGCGGGCGCGGGCAGGCGACGGTCGAAAAGCTGGAAAGGGTCGCGGCGACGCTGGCTTGCCACGCCGCGGTCCGGTCGGGGGACTCGATGACGGCTCGGGAAGTGGCGGAATTGCTGGGTCAAATGGACGGCGTCGACCTGGCCACCCACTGCCCGCACGGCCGCCCCGTCGTGCTGCGCGCCCGGCTCGACGAGGTCGCGCGCTGGTTCCACCGCACATGAGCGAAAAGCCCTTGCGTATCGCAGCGTTGGTCGGTCCCACGGCGTCGGGCAAGACCGCGGTCGCCTTGGCCTTGGCAGCGAGATTCGGCTTGCCGATCGAGGTGATCGGCTGCGACGCGCTGCAGGTCTACCGCCGACTCGAGGCCGGCACGGCCAAGCCCAGCCCGGCGGAGCGCGCGTCCGTCCCGCACCACCTGATCGACGTCGCCGAGCCCACGGAGCCGATGACCGCCGGCCGGTACGCCGAGCTGGCGAGCGCCGCCATCGCCCAGGTCCACGCGCGCGGCAACTGGCCACTGCTGGTCGGCGGCACCGGTTTGTACCTGCGAACACTGGTGCGGGGCCTCGCAGAGATCCCGCCCGTGCCCAAGGACTTGCGCGACGCCTTGGCACACGAATTCGCCACGCGCGGCCCCGACGCGCTGCACACCGAGCTCGCCGCGGTGGACCCCGCCTACGCTGCCGGCGTGCCTGCCCAGAACCGCCAGCGGGTGCTGCGGGCGCTCGAGGTCTTCCACGCGACAGGCAAGCCGTTTTCCCAATGGCATCAAGAACATGCGAGTCAACCCGACCGCTTCGCCTGCTGGACGGCGCTGCTGGACCCACCGCGAGAGGCGCACGACGCCCGGCTGACCGCGCGCGCGCAATCCATGGCCGCCCCGCTGCTGCAGGAAGTCCGCTTGCTGCTTGACGAAGGCCTGTCCCCAGAGGCGCCCGCGATGCAAGCCCTGGGCTACCGCGAGGCCGTGGCGGTGGTGCGCGGCGAGCTGGAGCCCTCGGCCTTCACCCAGGCCTTGGTGCGCACCCACCGCCAGTACGCCAAGCGACAGCGCACGTGGTTCGCGACCCAGCAGCGGATCGACCGGCGCCTGGTTCAGATGGAGTTGGCAGAAGTGCTCGAGCTGGCTGTGGATCTGCGGCTTTGGTTCGCCAGCTAGCCGCTCAGCCAGGTGCCGATCCAGCGCATCAGCGGCGAGTCGTGCTGCATCGTCTGCCACGCATCGGGCTGGGCGAAGAACCACGCGACCCGCCCGACCCAATAGCCCAGCACGACCGCAACCGCCCACAGCGCCGGCCGGGTCGGGATCTGCGGCACCTCGCGCCTCCGCAACAGCGCCGCCACGGCCGCGCCCCACCAGCCGATCATCGCCAGAAAAGCAAATGGCGACAGGAGGTTGAGCCCGACCGCTGCGACCAGATGTCCGTGCGCCAGCTCGGCAAACGCCCGCGTCATGCCACAGCCGCCGCACGGCAGGCCGGTGGTCCAGCGAAACGCGCACAGGATCGGCCCCTTGTCGGCCCAAGCGTCCAGAAACCAGGCGGCGGCCACGATAGTCGGAACCAGCACAAGCCCTGGATGGCGCCAAAACAGCGACCGGAGCGTCGGGCGCCAAGGGGCAGCGGGTGGGGCGGCGGGCAGGATCAGGACGACCTCGGCTGCACGGGGTGACGGCACAACGCCGCACGGCGGAGGCGGATTCTGCCCCACGCCGCGACCAAGCGCGAGTCGCGGTCGGTGAATCGGCGCGCCGTGCGAAACGTCCGGTTCCATGCGCGGGCCGATGTCGGCTGCACCGACCCGAAGCGACCGCCCCGAGGCGGCCCGACCTGACGCGGGTTGCCTAAGCGCTTGGAGCAGTTTACCTTGCGCACCGAGACGTCTGGCCCGCATCGGCCCGCGTCGCCTGGAGAATCGACCATGCTCCGCAACCTCCCGTCTCTGGTCTTCACGCTCGTACTGCTGTCTGCCCTGCTCGGCTCAGCCTACGCTCAGGCTCCCGACGCCAGCCCGCCGCCACCGGACAGCCCGCCCGCGCCCGACGCAGCTGCGCCCGCGCCTGCACCAGCGCCGGCACCCGCGCCAGCGCCAGCCCCCGAAGCCTCGAAGAGCGAGTCCCCCGACCGCATCGCTGAGCGCCTGAACGAGGAAGGCAAGCGTCTGGTCGCCGCTGGCAAGTACGAGGAAGCGTTGGAGAAGTTCCACGCCGCCCTGAAGTACTACCCGCTGTCGAACGCGATCTTCAACGTCGGCTCGATGCTCTACACACTGCGCCAGTACGAAGACGCCTTTCCGTATCTGGATCAGACGCTGCGCGCGCCGCTGGACCCCCGTCAGCGCGAGATCGTGACCAACCACATCGACACGGTGTTCGCCCAGCTGCGCGCCAGTCACGGTGCCGTGCTGGTCGAGACGAGCCCTCCCGGCGCCACGATCACGATCAACGGCAAGGAGATGCCCTTCGTGTCGCCGATGCGCGTGCTGATCCCGTTCGGTGCCGCCGACGTGATGGCCGTCACCGCTGGCTTCAAGCCCAACACGGTGGTGGTGAACTCGAGCCGCGCCGACATGCCCAAGGACATGAAGATCCGGCTGGAGCGTGAGGAACCCGATGCCCCCGTCAGCGTGCGTTGCCCCGGTGGCGCGGACGTCTTCATCGATGGACAGATGCACGGCTTCGAGCTCGTGCGCCTGCGCCTCCTGCTGGGCCCCCACGTCGTGCGCTGTGGCAAGACCCCGAAGTCGCAAGCGTTCGAGCGCGCCGTCGAAGTCCGCCCCGGCCCCAACGCATTCGAATTCAGTAATCAGGTCAAGTAGCTAGCGTCAGGCTGCCCCCCCCTCCTGCCCCCCCTTGAGGTTTGCATGACCACGGCGTTCCGTACCGGCCGCGATCCGCTCGGCTGCCACCGCGTTCTTCATCCGCAAGGCACGCTGCCGCAAGCCGCCGACCGACTGGACAACAGCCTGCCGCCGTTTGAGGACGAGGTGCAGATCGCCGTCGAGCGCCTCAACGTCGACGCTGCGTCCTTCACCCAGCTAGAGTCGACCGGGCGACCGGTGGCGCAGCAGATCGAGGAAATCGTCAAGCAGCGCGGCAAGATGCAGAACCCGGTCACCGGCTCGGGCGGCATGCTGCTGGGCCGGATCGCCGCCATCGGTCCCGCCTACGAGGGGTGCCTGAAGGGCCTGCCGGTCGGGACGCCCGTCGCCACGCTGGTGTCGCTGACGCTGACGCCCCTGCACCTCAAGCGCATTTTGGCCGTGCACCCGCACGCGCATCAGGTCGAAGTCGAGGCGTTTGCGATGCTGCCGTCATCGGCCCCCGCCGCGGTGGTGCCGAACGACCTCGCGCCGACGCTTGCCCTGTCGGTGCTGGACGTCTGCGGGGCTCCGGCGCTCGTGCACCGGATGGTGCAGCGCGTGCCCCAGAACGGCCACATGCTGTTCATCGGCGCTGGCAAGTCCGGCGTGCTGTCGATGGCGGCGGCGCGTGCGGTGCGGCCCGACCTGAAGCTGTGGGCGATCGACCGCTACCAGGGCCCCTTGGACGAGGCGTATGCCGCTGGTCTGTGCGACGGCGTCCACGCGGTCGATGCTGCCGATGCGCTGGCAGTTCGGGCGGCGGTGCAGGAGTTCACCCGCGGCGCGCTCGCCGACGCCGTCATCCACATGACCAGCCTGCCGGGCACCGAGATGGCCGGCATTCTGGCGACCCGGAAACGCGGCACCTGTCTGTATTTCGGCATGGCCACGTCGTTTTCGCGCGTCGCCTTGGGCGCCGAGGGCGTGGGCGCCGACATCGACCTGCTGATCGGCAACGGTTTCGTCGAGGGCCACGCGGACCTGGCGATGGATCTGGTGCGAGCCAACCCGCGTCTGCGCGGGCTGATGTCCAAGCGTCTCGGGCTGTAGGCCCACCCACCATCGAAATTGTGGGCTATCCGTCGGGGAACCCGCCTTCGCGGGCTGCCTGGCCGCTGAGCCCACGAAGGTGGGCTTCCCGTGTGATAGCGCGGGGTTTCTAACGCTGGGTGCCCTGTCCGCACGAGTCGGGTAGTGCGGCCTGACTACTGCAGGAAGTTGAACTCGACGCGGCGGTTCTTCTCCCACGCTTCCTTCGTGTGGCCCGGATCGAGCGGCCGCTCTTCGCCAAAGCCGACCGGAACCAGGCGACTGCGGGCGATGCCGCGCTTGACCATGGCGTTCACGACCGACTCGGCGCGCGACTGGCTCAGCTTCTTGTTCTTCTTGTCGGGACCGCGCTCGTCGGTGTGACCTTCGATCTGCACGCGGACCTCGGTGCGCTCGCGCAGCGCCTCAGCAGCCTCGTCGAGGATCTCCTCGGACAACTGGCCGACGATCTTGGCCGAATTCGTCGCGAAGTTGATCTGCTTCTTGAACACGATGCGGTCGTCCTCGACCACGATGTTCTTGAATTCCTTGGGCGGAGGCGGCGCCTCGGGCAGCTCGTCCGGGCAGCCGTCGATGTCGTCCAAGCCGTTGTAGACCTCCGGCTTGTCCGGGCACTGGTCCGACTTGACCGGGTACTCGTTGATACCGTCGCCGTCGTTGTCGAAGTCGGGGCAGCCGTCGCCGTCCTCGAACGAGTCCTTGTCCTCAGGGATGTTCGGGCAGCGGTCCTTGGCGTCGGCCACACCGTCCTGATCGTTGTCCTCGTCCGGGCAGCCGTCTTCGTCCAGGAACTTGTCCTTGTCCTCGGCTTGGTCGGGGCAGCGGTCGTTCTGATCGTGGATGCCGTCGCCGTCCCGGTCATACTCGGGGCAGCCGTCGTCGTCCTGGTCCTTGTCCATATCCTCGGGGTCGTCAGGGCACTTGTCGTCTGCGTCGCAGATGATGTCGCCGTCGCGATCCGGACAGCAGCCCTTCTGGTCCTTGACCGCAGTGACGGCCGCGGTGTGCTTCTTCGCGAGCTCCAGGTGCTCCGCAGCGTCGATTGTGTTGCCCAGCGCAGACTCGACCCGGGCAAACTCGATGTTCGCCTCGGCCAGCGCCAAGTCCTTGGGAGCGCAGTAGTACGCCGGCACCTTGGCCACACGCACCGCCTCGTTCAACTCTTCGGTCGTCTTGTTGACCTCGCCGGACGTCACACACCCGACCGCCGCCAACGCCAGAGCCAAGCCCAGCGCGAAGGTGCCCAAGGCGCCTCCGCTTCTGCTGCTTTGCCTCGTCACGATCCTGTGCATGGTTGGTCCTGAAGCTAGTCGTCGCCAGAGGGGGTGAAGGCGGGCGGGCCCTTGCGAGGTTCTTCCCTGCGCGGCTCTTCTTTGGCCTTGGGGGCGAACTTCTCGCGACGCTTCGTACGGTCCTGGGCCAGCCGAGCAACGTCCACTGCCTTTTCCGATGCTGCTTGGCTCTGCCGGGCGAAGTCGGCCGCCTGCTCGTACTTGCCGCGGCCGCGCAGCTCCTTGGACTTGGTCAGCAGCGTGTCGGCGCGGGTGTACTCGTAGGGAGCGTTCTTCTCGGCGTCCAAGCCCTGCGCCTCTTCAAGGTCGCGGGTGGCGTCGCTGATCGAGGTCGCTGCCGTGACGGACCCGCACCCCACCGCTCCCAAGAGCAGGCAGACCAGCCAAGCGTGGCGGCGGACCGGGTTCGAAGAGTGCGCAAGCGGGTGCATGTGGTTCCGTGGCCGCAAGGCGGTTCGCAGCGGGGGCCTGGGCCTCAGGACGGCGCAGAACGCCGGTCGGCAGCGAGGAGACCAGTCACCGTGAACCGTTACTTTGGCCGCGCCTGCCAGAGGTGTCAAGGCAACCGGACCGGGACGAAATGCCGCGCCCGTGCGGGGATGCGTCGGCTCGTCGCGCCCGCGGGTCCCCTGCGGACTTGTCGGGTACAGCCGGGTGCGCCAAGATGCAGCGCCCACTCGTCAGGAGCCCCATGCCCTCCGCCGCAGCGCTTCCCCCACGCCAACCACACACGCAGCGAAGTCTCGGCCTTGCCGGGGCGTGGCTGGTGGTTCTGGTCGCGCTTGGCGGCAGCTGCGACAAGGTTGAGACCGATCGCGCGCACTCGCAGGCGCTTCATGTGGCAGTCGCCGCCATCGACCACTACTCGGCGCAGGCGCAAGCGGCGACTCAAGCCCATGGCACGGTTCTGGCGGCCTTTGCCCGGGCAGCCAAAGCCAGCAATCTGCCGGACTACAAGGCCGCGGTTCGCACGCAAGTCCTTCCAGCAATGGATGAATTCTTGCGCACCCTTGCGGCGGTGCGGGCCGACACGCCTGAGCTGCAGGCGATCCATGCGCGACTGCTCGCCGCTTACGCCAAAGCCAGACAGGAGGTCGACGCCTTCGAGGCCGGTCTGACCGAGGCCGCCGGTCTGCGTGCCTTTGAGCCTGTCCGCACCCGCCTGCACCGTGCCGTCGACGCCTACCGCAGCGAATTGTCGGCCTATTGCGTCGCCAACCAGCACGCGCTGACCCCGATTCCGCTGGCTTCGGCCGTCTCTTCAGTGGAGGCGCCATGACGGACACGCCGCAGACGGTGCCGGTGCAGACGCCCAAGCCCTTGCTGATCCAGGCGATCTGGCGGGAGGCCCGCCCCCACCAGTGGGTCAAGAACGCGTTCGTGGTGGCACCGCTGGTGTTTGCGGGACCCGAACTGCTGCGGGACCATGAGGTCGACGCCAGTCTGCTGATCCGGGTGGCGGCCGGGTTCGTGGCGTTCTGCCTGGCGTCGAGCGCCACCTACTTCATGAACGACATCCACGACCTCGAGGCCGATCGCGGCCATCCGGTCAAGCGGATGCGGCCGATCGCTGCCGGGCTGCTGCCGATCGCTACGGCCTGGCGCTGGTTCTGGGGCCTGCTTGCGGCGGCGGGGCTGCTGTCTCTGGTGTCGGGGCCGTTCTTTCTGTCCTGCGTGCTCGCGTATTTCCTCCTGAACGCCGCGTACTCCAAGGGTCTCAAGCACGTCGCCTATGTGGATGCATTGGTCATCTCCGGCGGCTTCCTGCTGCGAGTGGTCGCGGGCGGTGCGGCGGCGCAGGTGTCGCTGTCGGGGTGGCTGATCGCGTGCATGGTGCTGCTCTCGATGTTTCTGGCGCTGGGCAAGCGCAAGCACGAGCTGCGGACGACCGGCGGCTCCCACCGTGCGGCGTTGGGCCTGTACCGCGAGTCGCACTTGAACCTTGCGCTGGCGGCGTTGGCCGTGGCCACGACCGCGACGTACTTGGGCTACACGCTGGACCCGGGCACCGCAGCGCGTTTTCACACCCACCTGCTGCCGTGGACGGTGCCGTTTCCCCTGTTCGGTCTGTGGCGGTTCATGCGTCTGATGGACGCCCGCGACAGCGTCCACAGCCCGACCGAGCGGATGCTGCGGGACTTGCCGTTCACCGTGAACCTGGCGTCGTGGAGCGTCATCGTGGTGGTGGTGATCTACGGACTGCTGGGGGCTGAGCCATGACCGTGCGGCTGGCATTGGGGCTGACGGTGGTCGCGTGCGCGCTCGTCGCGTGCGGCAGCGCTCCCGCACGTCCTGCCGAACCGCAGGAGGTGCGGCGCGGTATCGCGGCCGGCGTTGCCGCGATCGTCGCCGATGCTCCGCTGGAGCTGCGGTTCAATCCTGCCCCGTGCGAGTGCCCGCTGTTCGAGATCCGGCTGGGAACATCCTGGGTCCGCGCCGAAGTGAACGTCGACGACGTCGAGCGCGGCGCGGCGTGGCTGGCGCAGCTGGACGCGACGCCCATCGAGCATCTTCCCGTTGCTGTGCGCGCCCTTGGACGGGTAGACCGGGACGTGCTGCGCACGACGCAGGGCAGCTATGCCGTGCGGGTCGACCTGCGGAGCGTCGTTTCGCCCTTGCCACCGCCTGAGCCCGCCGCGCTGCCCGACGCTGCGCCGGCCTCAACGCCCGCCCATGTGGCTCCGGTGCCGCCCACCGCCGATCCCTGAATCCCCGCGAATCCTTGACGCCCGCCGTGCGTGTTGAACAGTACACGCAACCGGAGGTGTTCTGATGTCGACCGTTCGCTCGTCCGCGCTCGCCCTGACTGTCTCGGCGACCCTGCTGGCCGCGGCGATCTTCGCTCCCGCCGCACTCGCCGCGCCTGAAGCCGCCAAGGCCGACGCGCTGAAGCTGAAGATCCTGCACAAGGAAAAGCCCGCAGGCACTTCGACGCTGCGCACCCTGGCCGGCAAGGAGGGCCTGTACTACGCCATCGAGGCAGATCTGGAGGGCAAGGTCGGCAAGACCGTGCGGACATTTGCCCAGCGCGCGCATCTGGTGCTGAACCTGCAGGGCGAGGTCGTGAAATTCGACCGCTGGGTCGACGTCACCGGAGCCACGACTCAGGCCAAGCTGTTCCAGTACGAGGGTGCGTGGAAGGTGGCATTGCCGACGGACGGGCCCAAACCCCGCGTCGTGCCTGTGCAAGTCAAGCAGCCCTTCGTGGTGGTGGATGAGCGGCTGCCGGCCCTGGCGCTGGTGGCCGTCGAGCGCATGGTCGGACTTGCCGAATTCGACTACGTCAGACTCGACGACGCCACGTTTGGCCGCATGACCCAGACGACTGAGACCGTGGTCGACAAGAACGGTGACGAGTTCACCCGCATCCGGCTGCAGGGCGGCAACGTGACCATCGACGTGGTTCGCGACGCAAAGGGCAAGACGACCTTGGGTGTCTTCGGTTTGGGTGGTTGGAACGCGGTCGTCGAGGGTCGCAAGCTGCCGGTTGGCCTGAAGTCCCTGCCGACCGCCGTGCCTCCGGCCGCGGATGCCACGCCGGTCGACGCCGAAGCCAAGTAGCCGCCCGCCTCAATCTCCGAAGCGCGCGCGGGCCGAGTCGCGCCACTCGTCGGGGAAGAAGTAGAACCCCTCGCAAGCAAAGGCGAACAGACAGGTCTCGCAGGCCGCCTCATGCCGCCGCCGCGCTTGCAGGTAGTCCCGCAGGTTCACCTCATCGCCGCCCACGAACACCATGTGCCGCTCGCGCTTGCCCAAGTCGGCCAGACCGTGCTGCTGGTAGCCGGGCAGATAACACAGCGGCAAGTTTACGATCTGAAAGCGGATCTTCTGTCCGTGCTGATCGATCAGCGCCATCGCCGCCGTAGCAGCGTCGTGGGGGTCCGGCTGGCCATCCGCCGACGCGCGACCAAACGGCGTGAGGAACTGCAGGTTGCACGCGCGGACGCCCCAAGCCTCCAGCAGCGGCCCCATCCGCAACAAGTGCGGCACATTGCTGCGGGTCAGCGTCACGTTGACGCCAAAGCCCACGCCCAACCGCTCTGCCAGCGGCCGAGCCTGCGCGATGCCGGCCGAGGTCTGGGCGAACGCTCCCGGCGCCCCCACGTTGGCGTCGTGCACCTGAGCATCCGGACCGTGCAGCGACACCAGCAGGTGGGTCAGACCGCTTCGCAGCAGCCGCTCGACATTGCGCGGCACCGCCAGCATCCGGCCGTTGGTCGTCAGGTTGATCTCGCGAAAGCCGAGGTCACGCGCCGCCCCGAGCAGCTGCAGAAGCTTGGGATGGGTGGTGGGCTCCCCCCCGTCGAAGTCCACGAGATCGAAGCCCTTGTCTCGGTGCTCGCGCAAGGCGGCGATCACGGCTTCGGGGTCCGCATGGTGCTGACTGCGGTTGCCGACAGCGCAAAACGCGCAGTGGTTGTTGCAGACGTAGGTCGTGTTGACGATGACCTTGCGGGGCTGCGCTGAGGCGACGCGGACGGCGAGCGCCTGCTTGGCCACCTGCAGTTCCTCGGGCGTCCAGTCCAGCCCCCGCAGCACCGATCGCCCCTGAAACAAGGGCCCGATGTCGCGATCTTCCCGCGTGATCCAGAGCTTGCGGGCCGTCACATCGTCATGCAGCGCCGTGCCGCGAATGGGCACCGCGAACTGCAGCAGCGGCGTGGCCCCCGTGCTGTCGTACAGGTCGACCGCGGCGTGCAGCGTTTGGCGAACTTCAGCCCGCGTCTCGTCCGGCAGCCCCACCATCCAATGCACCGCCAGCGGCAACCCAGCGTCTCGCGCCCAAAGGGCCACGCGTTGCGTCGCCGCCAGGTCGAACCGCTTGCCGATCAGGCTGTTGGTGACGCGATCCGCTGCGCTCTCAGCCGACACGGATAGCTGCCTCGTCCGCGCTGCCAGACGCTGCACTTGGGCCTGTGTCAGGCGGTCAGCACGCAAGCCGTTCGGCAAATCCAGTTGCAGATCGAGCGACTCCGCAACGTCGAGAAGGTCAGTCAGCGCCTGCTCCGTCGGGTTCGCCAGCTCGTCCAGTACCACGAGGCGCCGCACGCCGTACGTGTCTCGCAACAGCCGGGCGTGACGCAGCAGTGCATCGCGGCTCAGACGGCGGTAGGCCTGCCCCTTGTGCCCGGCGCGCTGCCACGGGTTCGACGTGCAGAAAGAGCAGCGAAATGCGCAACCGCGGCTGGTCTTGAACGGGGCGAGCGGCGGCTGATGCGAGAAGATCGAGTGCTTGGGCAGGGTTTCCTGCACCCGCGCCAGAAAACGCTGAAACGCCGAGAAGTCGATCAGGTCGTAGGCTGGCGGCGGCAGATCGTCCAGTGCGGCTTCGGCAGGCCCCGACGACGCAATGCGTTGCTCTGGTCGTTGGCCGACCGCCAAGGCGCGCAGCAGAGGCTCGAGGGTGCCCTCCGCCTCAAACGCCTGCCCCCAATCGCAGCCCAGTTCGTCCAAGTCGGCTTCATCCCACGCGATCCGGTGCATCCCGCCCACGTCGCAGTCGGCCAGCACGCGTGGAACGCCGGGCCAGCGTCGCTGCAGCGCGTCGGTCAACCGCCGGATCTCCGCCGACGCCACCCGAGCCCACAGCCAGGGCGAGTTGGCGATCACGACGACGTCGGGCGCCAAGTCCTCAAGGTGGTGGAGGAACCCGGCCAGCGCGACGCCGAACCGCAGCCGGCCGTCGGGCTCAACCGCCAGCTTGGACGTCGGCAGGCAGAACGCGTCCAGCACCGTCACGTCGTGTCCCGCAGCCTGCAGCCCGGCCGCAGCCTGCCACAGCCCCAGACCAGACAGCGCCGGGTAGTCGATGTGATCGACGTCCACCAGCAGCGGAGGTTGCAGAAGGAGCAAGCGGGCCACGCGCACCTCGAATCGGTCCGGGGGCTCCGTGCGTCGAAGCAAGGGCTGGCCGGGGCGGCGAGTATCCGGGCGGCGGATCCCGCGGGCAAGGCGATTCGACGTCCACCGGTGCCGATCCCGTCGCAGGACCGAACCACAGCGCTTGTGCATCGCCCGGGCGGATCTTAGGCTGGCCGGGCAACGGGGAGCCAGCAACCATGCCGACGGGCCTACGACAACCCAACACACTGCGGCAGCGCGGCCCGATTCGCCTGCTGGTCTGCCTGCTTGCGTTGGGTCTGGGGGCGGTCGTTGCCTCTGCGCCCGCCTACGCGTGGAGCGCCCGCAAGACCGATCCCCCCAAGAAGCCAGGCAAGCCGAAGTCCACCGCCAAGCCCAAGCCCCCCCCGACGCAAGCTCCGGTGCCGGCCGCGGCTCCCTCGTTGCAGGTTCGTGTCGACGCACTGCTGGCCCGCAAGCCCAATGTGCCGGGAGCGGAGGCGCTGAAGCTGCTGCGCGAAGCTGTCACCGAGCGGCAGATGGCCCTCGCTGTTGCGGTTGCCGAGGCGATGGCCGCGTCTGCCAAGACAAGCCTGTCCATCCTGACAGAGGCAGCAACGGTGTTGGGGCAGGACTATCCCGTGCAGCGCAAGCTGTGGCAGCGGGCGTGGCAGGCGGGCAAGGGCGACCGGCTGCTGGGGCGCGTCATCGCCGAGGGCTGGTCCGACGCGCTGCTGGCGAGCGGTGATGCCGCTGAAGCCCGCAAGGTGCTGGAATTCGCCCTGTCCCGGGCCGACCGCGGTGCCCGCAAGTCGCTCTTCGAGCGGCTGGTCGCGCTGGCACGGCTGCAAGGCGACCTGACCACGCTGGTCGAGCAGCTGCGCGGCTGGAACGACCCCGATGCCGTGGTGCTGGCGTCCAGGCTGCTCGAAGAGGACGGCGACGACGACGGCGCGGTCGAGGAATTGCAGCGGGCAGTCAAGCAGTTCCCCGGTCACCGTGGCCTGCAAGCGGCGCTGGTCGACCTGTTGGGACGGTTGGGTCGCCGCGAGGAGCTGCAAGCCGCCGTCGCGCAAGTGGTTCGCCAGACGCCGGGCGACCCGATGCCGTGGCTGGTCGTTCTGGATGCCCACATCGCCGTGCGCGACGTCGAGGCTGCGCGGGACCTGATCGACGAGCTGGCGCGCAAGCACCCGCGCAACGACGTGCTGCTGGAAGCCCTGATCGACCGCGAGCAGCGGCTGGACGACGACCCGACCCGTGTCGAGCGTCTGTACGAGGCGCTGCTGGCCGCCGCTCCCGAAGAAGCTCAGTACGTCGAAGCCTATGCCGAGTGGCTGCTGGGGCGCGCCGACGAGGACAAGGCCCTGCAGGTGCTGGGACGTCTTGCCAAGCTCAAAGGCGGAGAATTCGAAGGGTTGCAGCGACAGGCGTCGCTTCTCCTCGCCCAGAACCGACTGGCTGCTGCCCGTGCGGCGGCGCTGCGGATGCAACAGCTGAAGCCGGATGACCCGCGGGCCGTGCGGCTGTTGGCGCTGCTGGACGAGCGAGAAGGGCGTCTGGCCGATGCTGAGCGTCGGTGGCTGGGCTTGGCCGCTCTGTCCGACAAGGCCACGCCGGGCGACCGAGCCCGAGCTGCCGAAGCCCGTCAGGCGCTGGCTGCGCTGCTGCGACGAGCCCAAACGCTGGGACCTCGCACCACCCAACTGCGTGAGCAGGTGCGCGGGGGGAAGACCGACCTCGGCATGGCCCTGCTGCTGGTCGAGCTGGAGGGCCAGCTGGACGGCGATGTGCCGCCTGCCGACGCCGCGACCTGGGCTGCGCTGACCGCACAGTTGCTGCAAGCGTTTCCTGGCGACGCTGAGCTGCTGACCGCGCTGGCGCAATTGTCCCTGCAGCGCAACGAGTTGGAGCAAGCGCTGCCGATTCTCGACCGGCTGGGCGCCTTGGACCCGGACGCCGCCCGCCCGCTGCTCGCCGGCATCGTCGAGTCGGCACTGGCCCAAGGTCGGCAGCAGGTCGCCGCAACGGCGGAGGGCATCCTGACTGCCGAGGGTCCCTCGACGGGCGTCCGCGCCGACGGTCCCACGTTGCTGCGTCTGGGCGAGGTTCACCTACGCTACGGCGACACCGCCCACGCCGCCGCCCTGTTCCGCCGTGCCGCCGCAGCCGACCCGCGCGACACCCGCGCGACGGCTCGCCTCGCTGCGCTGTTCCGCATCGCCGGCGACTCGCAGGAAGAGGAGAGGGCGCTTCGCGAAATCGTGGTCCGCGCCCGAGATGCCGATGAGCTGGAGACCGCTGGCCAGCGTCTGCTGACCCTAGCGCTGGCCGCCGGGCGGTCTGCCGAGCTGGTGCGTTGGCTCGACACCATCCAGCCCCAACACGCGCAGGGAGAGGCGATCGAGCGTTTCCGTCTGGCGGCCTACGACGCCTGGATGCGCAACGCCGCGCTGGACCGCCAGTTCGGTCCTACAGGACCGGATCCGGTGCCAAGCCCGGTCGGAAATGCGCTGGCAAGCGGCGACTTACCCATGCAAGTCAGGGCCTTGCGGCAGATCGCATTCTTGGGTCGCCCGGTGCCTGCCGCGACCGCCCGACAGCTGCTCCGCAGTCCCAACCCGATCCTTCGGCGCGACACCGCCCTGGCGCTGGGCGCATCCGGCACTGAGGCTGCGGCCCGGCTGCTGGTCGAAGTGCTGAACGAAGGACTGGAAAACGACGAAGATGTATCCCGCGCGCAGGTGGTGGCGTTGGCGCGATTGCCAGCGGTACCTGGCGCTGAACCGTTGCTCGTGTCCCTGCTGTCACGCGGCGAGGGTGGCTTGGCGGCCCTGTCGCTGGGTCGCACGGGCGGCCTCACCGCCCTTCCCGAGCTCATTCGTGCGGTGCTGACCGGGCTTCGCGTCAACCAGCCGGCCGCCATCCTGGGTCTTGGCGCACTGTTGGGCCGCCACCGTCAGCGGGTCGAAGTGAACGGCGCGACGGCCCTTTTGTTCGAACAGGTGCTGGTCGAGGCCCTGCGTGGTCGCGACGTCCTGCGGGATGCTGCGTTGCTGTGGGCGCTGGCCGCCACTGGCCACCCGGACGCGCACCGTGAGCTGCTGCAGATCGCCGTCCTGCACGACCTGCGCGGCATGCGCCGTCTGGCTGCCCGTCTGGCCGCTGCCCCCCAACCGCCCGTGCTGCCTGCGAGTCCCGAGGTGCCGAGCTACCCAGCGATGCTCCGCGAGGCCCGTGACCGCCAGGTGCGCGCCGTGTTGGGGCCGTGGCTGACGAGCACGCCCGACGATCTGCGGCCGGCGCTGGTGACGTTGGACGCGGAGTTGGGTCAGGCCGCCAGAGAGAGCGTGTTGCGCGGTGGCGGCCCAGAGCGACTGGCCGACTGGTGTGCGACCTGGACCGAGGCGTGGCCAGCTGGCGGTGCCGTCGACCAGCTGTGCCATGGTTCCGCTGCGGCCGCGAACTGACATCTGTGCACCCTTTCCGGTCCCTTTGGCCCCCAGCCCCCCATGGACGCCCTTTCCCTCCAAGCGAGGCCGCAGGTATACTGTGGGGTCATCGCCACGCGCCCGTCTCTGGGCCGCCAGGAGGCGTCATGCTCGCACCCTTTGCGCGTTCTCAAGCCCCGCTTGCGCCCTGGCGCAGCCGACCGGCTTGGGCGCCCGCCCTGGCGCTGTTCCTGTTCGCCGGGTGCGCTCAGGAAGTCGTCGAGTACGACACGTTGTATCTGGCCGTCTCCAGCGAAGCCCCCCTGAAGGGCACGATCACGCACTTGGATCTGGCGGTCCACAACGTCCCGGACGCCCCTGCCTTCAAGCTGCCCGAAGACCCCGCCGACCCCGCCTATGCTTTTCCGCTGCCGGCCGGTCGCAACATCGTGGGCCAGCCCTTTACGGTCAAGGTGACGGCCGGGACCAACCCCGGCCCCGTGCAGCTGCGGATCCGCGGACTGGAAGGCAACGTCGTCCTGACCACCTTCAGCGGCGTGGTCGACACCCGGCAGAAGGGCATGGTCGAAATCCTGCTGCGCGCCCCCAAGGCCGACTGCGACGCGGACGGCGACGGCACCCCCGACTGCACCAAGGCCGGCTGCTGCCAGAAGCCCGAGCAGTCCGCGTCCGACTGTTCGGACGACGCAGCGATCGACGACAAAACCAAGCTTCCCAAGGGCTTCTTCGCCAGCCCGTTCAACCAGGAAAATGCCTGCACCCAGTGCGGCAACGGCATCGACGAGGACTGCGACGGCTCCGACACCCCCTGCGTCGACACCGACAAGGACGGCGTGGCCGACTGCCTGGAAACCAATTGCGGCCCGGGCGCGATCAATGACCCTACCGTCCACCCCGGCGCCCCCGAGTTGTGCGACAACAAGGACAACGACTGCGACGGCACGGTGGACGAGGACCTGCCGCTGCTCGGCCCGGACGGCGGGCGCATCTCTGCCAAGAAGGGCGACGCGTGCGGCTTGGGTCTGTGCGCGGGCGGCGCCGTGGTCTGCGGTCCGGCCGGGGTCGACGGCCTGTCCACGTCGCTCGTGTGTTCGTCCGACAGCAAGAAGCAGGCGCAAGAGAACTGCGACAACCAGGACGACGACGACTGCGACGGCAAGATCAACAATGGCTGCGCGCTCGAGGACATCGACGGCGATGGCGTGAAGAACGGCGAGGAGGACAAGGCCTGCGCGTTCGAATTCGCCAAGTACCACGCAGAGTTCCATCCCGGCGCCCCGGAGCCGTGCTGCGTGGCGGGCAAGGACGTCAAGCTGTGCGACCTGAACTGCGACGGCAAGACGACCGCCTGCGATGCGACCGACAAGGACGGCGACGGCTCGCCGGCCTCGCTGGACTGCGATGACAACGACCCGACCGCGTATCCCAACGCACCTGAAAAATGCGGCGACGGCAAGGTGCAGGCCTGTTTCGGCAAGGACCCCGCCTGCGCGTCGGTCACCGACAAGGATGGCGACGGCTGGAGCCCGCCCGTCGATTGCAACGACAACGACCCCAAGATCCACCCCGCTGCCCCTGAGTTGTGCGACGGCGTGGACAACGACTGCGACGGACTGGTCGATGACGGCGCTCCAGAAGCTGCCGACGCCAAGTGCGGCGACACCGACGGCGAGTGCGCCAAGGACCCGGGCCTGCTGGTGTGCAAGCACTATCCCGAGGGCCAGCTTCCGGGCGATCTGGACTGCTTGGCCAAGCCTTTCGACGCCGCCTCAGGCACCTGCGTCGGCTGCGAGGGCGACCGCCGGCCGGTCAAGGACATCTGCGATTACCTGGACAACGACTGCGACGGCCAAAGCGACGAGGACTACAAGTACAAAGAGCAGGCCTCTGGCAACTCGCTGGCCATCGGCGTGAAGTGCGACGGCGTCGGGGCGTGCGGCATTGGTCAGGTCGAGTGCAACGCGGGTCTGGATCAGGCGGTGTGTTCGACGGATGCCAAGGGCTCGGGCAACCAGTCCAAGGCCGAGAACTGCGACAATCAGGACAATGACTGCAACGGCCAGACCGACGAGAACCTGACGGCCGTCACCGACTCGACTTGCCAGAAGTTGGGCGTCTGCGGCGGGGCTGCCCTGCCCGCCATCCAGACGGTGTGCATCTCTGGCCTGTGGTTGTGCGATTACAGTGCAGTATCCGCCTTCGAATTCGACGCGACTCAGGCCTGCACGCCCGGAAGCGCGGGTTGCCATTGCGAAGGGCTGACGCAGAAGTGCTCGAAGATGGTCGAGAAATCCTGCGACGGCAAGGACAACGACTGCGACGGCAAGATCGACGACGACTTCAGCTTCGACGATCTGGGCTCCACGCGTCTTGTGCAGCAAACGTGCGGCACCGGTGCGTGCAACGGCGGCAAGGTGGTGTGCAAGGGCGACAAGACGGGGCTGACTTGCGACACGCTGGTCAAGGTGGCCGACGAGGACTGCGACGGCGCTGACGACGACTGCGACGGCCAGACGGACGAGCTCTCCGACCTGCCGGTTACGAAATCGACCTGCAAGCTGAAGGGGGCCTGCACCCCGGCGAACGTGGTCGCGACCTGTCCGGCGGGCAACTGGGTGTGCGATTACGCAAAGGTGTCCGCCTACGAGGCCAACGTCGAGCTGACCTGCGACGCCTTGGACAACGACTGCGACGGCTCGACGGACGAGGACTTCGACTACAACGACCTGGGCACCGCGCGCAAGGTCGGCATGTCCTGCGGCACGGGCGTGTGCGCGGCGGGCACCGTGACGTGCACGGTCGACCAGAAAGCGCTGACGTGCTCGACGCTAGACAAGCTGGCGAGCGAAGCCTGCGACGGCCTGGACAACGACTGCGACGCCAAGACCGACGAGGACTTTGCCTACCAGCAGTCCGACGGCAAGTCGCTGGCCATGTGGATGACCTGCGACGGCATCGGAGCGTGCGGCGCTGGCGCTGTCGAGTGTGCCACCCCCGCCAAGGCGACCTGTTCGACCGACGCGAATGGCAGCAAGAACCAGTCCTCATTGGAGAAGTGCGACGACTCGGACAACAACTGCAACGGACAGACGGATGAGAAGTGCGACGACGACGGCGACGGCTACTGCGACGTCGCGATGTCGACTGTCGGCAGCCCGAAGGTGTGCCCCAAGGGCGGCGGCGACTGCCAGAAGGACAACTTCGCGGTCAACCCCGGTGCCTCTGAGCTGTGTGACAGCATCGACAACAACTGCTCTGGACAGACCGACGAGATCTTCACGTACACCGATCCGGGCAAGGCGGCCGTCGGCATCGGCGCTCCGTGTGGCTTGGGCGTGTGCGTGAACGGCTCTGTGGTCTGCGCGGCGGACAAGCTGGGCGCGGTGTGCTCCACGGCGTCCAAGAAGGGGACCGAGATCTGCAACGGCCAGGACGACGACTGCGACGGCGTCACCGACGAGGGCTGCGACGACGACGTGGATGGCTACTGCGACGCTTCGGTCCAGTTGGTCGGGTCGCCTGCCGTGTGCCCCAAGGGCGGCGGCGACTGCAACGACACCGATGCGGCGATCCACCCCTCTGCCACCGAGAAGTGCAACAATTTGGACGACAACTGCACGGCCGGCACCGACGAGGGCTGCGACGACGACAAGGACGGCTATTGCGACGCCGGCATGACGACGGCCGGCACCCCGACCGTCTGCCCCAAGGGCGGCGGCGACTGCAACGACACGACCTCGGCCATCAACCCGGGAATCACGGAAAAGTGCAACGATATCGACGACAACTGCGCTGCCGGCACCGATGAAGGCTGCGACGACGACCTGGACGGCTTCTGCGACGCCAACATGGTGCTGGTCGACATCCCGAAGGTGTGCCCGAAGTCCACTTCCCAGCTACTGAAGGACTGCAACGACGCCGTTGGACAGGTCAACCCGGCGGCGACCGAGCTGTGCAACGACGTCGACGACAACTGCTCTGCGGTGAAGGACGAGGGCTGCGACGACGACACGGACGGCTACTGCGACTCCGGCATGGTGATCGTGGGCAAGCCCGCCATCTGCCCCAAGACGCTGCTGCCGTCGGACCGCGACTGCAACGACGGCAACTCGTCCATCCATCCGGGCATGACCGAGAAGTGCAACAACACCGATGACAACTGCTCCACCGTAGTCGACGAGGGATGCGACGACGACTCGGACGGCTACTGCGACGCCAGCATGACGGTCGTCGGCACGCCCACCATCTGCCCCAAGACGACCAAGGGCGTGGGCGACGACTGCAATGACGACCTCAGTCAGGTCAACCCCGCAATGACCGAGATCTGCAACAACCTCGACGACAACTGCGCATTCGGCACCGACGAGGGCTGCGACGACGACAACGACGACTGGTGCGACAAGACCATGACGGTGGTCGGCACGCCCAACACCTGCAAGTCCGGCATCGGCGACTGCAATGACAAAGACCTTGCCATCCACCCAGGGGCGGCCGAGTACTGCGACGCGTTCAACGTCGACGAGAACTGCAACGGCGTGGCCAACGAACCCGACGCGCTGCTGTGCAAGTCCTATTACAAGGACGTCGACGGCGACACCTATGGCACCGGGACGGCCGTTTGCCTGTGCCAGCCCGACATCCCCAACAAGCTGACGGCGACCAAGGACAAGGACTGCGACGACGCCAAGCTGTCCGTCAACCCCGGAGTGGCCGAACTGTGTGCGACGGTAGATGACGACAACTGCTCTGGCTCGACCAACGACGTCGACGCGCAAGGCTGCAAGAGCTTCTTCCTGGACGGCGACAGCGACACCTTCGGCAAGCTCAGCGACAAGAAGTGCCTGTGTGTGGCTTCGGGAAGCTACAAGGTGCTCGACGTCACGCCGGCCAACGCCGACTGCGACGATGCGAACGACAAGGCGTGGCCCGGCACACCGGAATTGTGCTCCACCGCCTTCGACGACAACTGCAACGGCGTCATCAACGAAGAGAACGCCGGCGGCTGCAAGGACACCTACCGCGATCAGGATGGGGATGGCTGGGGCAAGACCTCAGACAAGAAGTGCTACTGCGGAGTCACGGGCGAGTACAAGATCACCGACAAGGCCAAGCTGGACGACTGCGACGACACCAACGACAAGGTCAACAAAGGCGCGACGGAGATTTGCAATGCCATCGACGACAACTGCGACAACAAGATCGACGATGGCTTGGGCTTGGCGGACTCGACGTGTCTGAAGGTCGGCGTCTGCAAGGACAACAAGAGCATTGCGACTTGCTCGGGAGGCTTGTGGCAGTGCGACTACGCCGCGGTGCCGCTCTACAGTGCGGGCACGGAGACCAACTGCGCCGACAGCAAGGACAACGACTGCAACGGCAAGACCGACGACTGCCCCTGACCTTTGGGCCACCGCGCGTTTCGGGTAGCTGCCGCCCGACCCGCGTCACCTGACGCCGACGGGAACGCCGCAAAATCCTCGAATTCCCAGGGCGGATAAACGCCTTGCTGGACCAACACGGCCGCTGCCGTGCGCGGATCGGGTGCGTCTTCTGCAGACGCGTGGTATACGAGCGCGCGATCTATCCGTCCGAGAGCAAACTCCGCGGGAGCATCCATGGACCCCAAGCGCGGCGCACCGCCCCCCAAGCGATCCGCAGTTCCGTCCGCCTCGGCGAACAAGCGCAAGGCCATTGCCGCATCCAAGGCATCGACCGCCGCTCCCGCAGCGGACAAGCCGGGCCGCACGCAGCGCCGTGAGCCTTCGGTGCCGGCAGAGGACATCTACACGATCGTGTATACCGACGCGGACTTGCTCGTCGTGAACAAGTCCGCAGGGTTCCCCGTGGTGCCGTCCGGGGCCTTCCACCGCCGGTCGGTGCTGGTCGCGTTGTCCGAGCAGGGCATGGGCAACCTGTACCCGATCAGCCTGCTGGACCCGGAAGCTACAGGACTCGTGCTGCTGTCGCGCTCTGAGGCGGCGGCGCAGGCCCTGCGGTGGAACTGGCGCAGCAACCTGTGCGAGCGGCAGTATCTCGCCGTGGCGCAAGGGGATATCGCCGGTGCCCGTGGCCGTATCACGCTGACGATTGGCGCGGTCCGCAACGGCCGCACGACCAAGCACCAAGTGCTTCCCCTCGAGCTGGGGGGCCGACCGGCGGTCACGACCTGGAAGTTGCTGGCCCGAGGCCGAGGCCTGTCGCGACTGCTCGTCACGCTGCAAGGCGGCCGCTGCCACCAGATCCGCATCCATCTGGCCGCCATCGGTTTTCCCATCGTCAACGACCGCGCCTATGCGCTGCAGTCGACCGAGGTTCCGCTGGCCGCGCTGCTGGACACGCCGCAAAAGCACCACGACGCCTCGACGCTGCCACCGCACCAAATTGCCCTGCATTGCGCGCGGGTTCGCATGCCTCACCCGATCACCAACCAGCCCATGGAGCTCACGGCCCCCGTGCCGCGCATCCTGCTGGACCTGATGCCGGGGGCGTGGGTGGTCGACGCCACCTGACCCAACACCGCAGAATCCCGAACTCCCGGGCACTGCTGGGCACCTGCGGGATTGCCCGGACCGCGTGCCTGTTGTAGAAGGAGACCGCCTCCAGCCCGGCAGCGACCGGGTCCGGGGCACGCCCCCACTGCAGACGCCCTTCCCCCAACTCCATGCGCTGGAGGGCGGCACTTTCGGTTCGACGAGGTCGCTGATGGGTCTGATGTTCCGCCAGAGCGAGTCCGGGCTTTCCATCGAGGGTGCGAATCCCCTGGAAGATCAAGTGATCACGACCAAGGTCGATGATCTGGTCAACTGGGGTCGGCGGTTCTCGCTGTTCCAGTACCCGTTCGTGACGGCGTGCTGCGGCATGGAGTACATGTCGGTCAACGCGCCGCAGCACGATCTCGCCCGCTTTGGCTGCGAAGTTCCCCGCTTCTCGCCGCGCCAGTCGGACCTGCTGATGGTCGTCGGCACGGTGACGCACAAGAACGCGCCCGCGCTCAAGCGTGTCTACGAGCAGATGACGGAGCCCAAGTGGGTGCTGGCGTTCGGCGCGTGCGCTTCGACCGGTGGCTTCTACGACAACTACGCCACGGTGCCGGGCATCGACCACATCATCCCGGTCGACGTCTACGTGCCGGGCTGCCCGCCGCGCCCCGAGCAGGTCATGGACGGCATCCTGCTGCTGATGGAGATGATCAAGAACGGCCGCGCCGTGATCCGCTGATCGGCCGCTCCGTCACCCGTTGATCAGCCGCTCCAGGGCAATCCCCGTCGCCACGCCCACATTGAGCGACTCGACCGCGCCAACGCCCTCGACGCGCACCGCCTGACGACACGCGGCGCGCACCTCGGCCCGCAGGCCGATCTCCTCGGCTCCCGCGACCAGCATCCATCCCGGCGCATGGCGGCCTCGACCCGCGAGCTGCGCCAGCGTCTGTCGGCCGTCCATCGCGAGACCCACGGCAAGGCCTCCCGCCGCCTGAAAGCTCTCGAGGTCGCGCACCAAGTTGCGACTGCGCCAGACGGGCAGGGTCTCGAGTCCCCCCTCTGCCGTGCGCCAGGCCGCCGCACTCGCCATCGAGTCCGCCCCCTGTTCGGCCAGCAACAGACCGCGCGCGCCCAGAAAAGCCGCCGTCCGGGCCAGCGCCCCCAGGTTATGCGGATTGCTCACGCCGTCGAGCGCAAGCGTCACGCCAGATGTGTGCGCCAGGTCCTGCAGCAGCCGCGCGTCGGTGTGGACGACCACGGGAGACACCAACACCGCCACGAGCCCCTGATGCGCTCTGGAGCCCGACAACCGCTCCAGCTCGCCATCCGTCACCTTGCGAAAGACCTGCCGCTGCGCCGCCAGCCCGCGCAACGCGTCGGCCAACGCGCGTTCGTGGCGCTCCGCATAGAACAACCGCAGCACATCGCCCGGACGCCGCGCCAAGGCGGCCTGAACGGCGTGCAGTCCACACAGGGTCTGCTCTTGACGCGTTGTGGGCTGGTTGGACATCGGGCCTCGCGGGGCACGCCGCAGCAAGCCCCCCAGAAACGAAGACCTCCCTCCCGCCTTGCCTTGCCGAAGCGAAGGGGGCGAGAGGGAGGCCTTCCAGATCAACCGCTTGGCAGTACCGAACTAGATGCCGAGGAAGGCCTTCAGCCAGGCGTAGAAGCCGAGGTCAGCCGTGTACTTGGCACCCGCAGCCTTGCCAGCGACG
The DNA here is from genome assembly GCA_049317445.1 of Myxococcota bacterium. Classification (GTDB taxonomy): domain Bacteria; phylum Myxococcota_A; class UBA9042; order UBA9042; family UBA9042; genus CAJBNH01. The sequence continues at coordinate 23,167 of JBMOIG010000045.1, forward strand.
ACGCTGCCGCCCGCGAACACGCGAGCGCCGTACTTCGGACCCGATCCCGTCACCACCGCGGCGCCGTAGCGAGCCGTGAAGCCGGTGGGGGCGCAACCCTCGTCCATCGTGCCGTCGCAGTCGTTGTCGACGCCGTCGCAGAGCTCCTTCGGCCCAGGCAGCACTTCATCCTTGCAGACGTCGAGCGTGCCATCCACCTTGCACTGCTGCGTACCTTCCTTGCACTGACCCTTGTTCTTGGTGGCCGGGTCGCCGGTGTAGCAGGCCACCTTCAGCGTCGCGTCGGGCGTGAAGATGCAGCCCTTCGAGGCGTCGCAGGTGTCCTTCGTGCAGGGCTTGGAGTCGTCGCACGGCAGGGCCTTTCCAGGCACGCACGTGTACTTGCTCGTCACCGGGTCGTTGGCGCAAGCGTCACCCGTGGTGCAAAGGTTGTTGTCGCTGCACGGCTTGACCAGGTTGATGAACTTGCAGTCGCCGGTTGCGGAGTCGCACGAATTCTCCGTGCACTCTTCGTTGTCCTCGCACAGCTTCTTGGCACCGGCGACACAGACGCCGCCCGAGCACGCGTCGTTCTGCGTGCACTTGTTGCCGTCCGCGTCGCAGGCGATCGCGTTGGGCTGGTAGACGCAGCCGATCTTCGCGTTGCAGCTGTCGTCCGTGCAAGGGTTGTTGTCGTTGCAGTTGGCGACCTTGCCGGGCGCGCACTGGCCGTCCAAGCAGGCGTCACCTTCGGTGCAGATCGTGCCGTCGGCATCGCAACCCAGACCGTTCTGCTTCTTGTTCAGGCCGCACTTGCCCAAGGCTGGGTCGCAGGTGTTGGTCTGGCAAGCGTTGTTCAACGACTCGTCGCACTTGACGACCGTGTTCGGGTTGATCTTGCACTGGTAGGGAGGCGCAGACTTGTCGCAGTACAGCGTGCCGTTGCAGGCGTTGCCGTCCTCATACTTCACGCACTCGCCGTCGTTGATGCAGCCGCACTTGTTGGAGCCCGAAACGCACTTGCCGGCCTGGCACGAGTCGCCCTCGGTGCAGACGTTGCCGTCGTCGCAGGCGCCCTGATTGGCCGGCGCATTCACGCAACCCTTGACCTTGTCGCACGAATCGATCGTGCAGGCGTTGGTGTCGTCGCACTTCTTGACGAGGTCCTGAACCGTGCCCACGCAGGCGCCGTCCTTGCACGCGTCGGGACCCGTGCAAGCGTCGTTGTCGTCGCACGCGCCGCCGATGTTGCCGTGCGCGCAGCCCTTGGCGGGGTCGCAGCTGTCACCCGTGCAGGGGTTCTGGTCGTTGCAGTCGATCGGCGTGCCCTTGCAGGTGTCGGTCGTGCACTTCTCGCCGGCGGTGCAGGGGCTGCCGTCGTTGCAGGGGATGCCTTCCGAGAACTTGTACGAGCACTTGCCGTCGATGATGTTGCACTTGCCCTCGATGCACTGGTCGTCGCTCTTGCAGGCCTTGGCCGGGCCGGGCTCGCAAATGCCGTCCTTGCAGATGTCGTTCACGGTGCACGCATTCTGGTCAGCATCGCAGAACAGGGTGTTGTCGTTGGTGAACTTGCAGCCTGTCACGGGGTCGCAGGTGTCCTTGGTGCAGGTGTTGTTGTCGTCGCACGCCAGCTGGGCGCCCGCCTGGCACTTGCCGTTCACGCAGGTGTCGTCCTTGGTGCAGACCGTGCTGTCGGCATCGCAGGGGCCGTTCTTGTTGGTCGACTGGCAGCCGCCAGCGCCGTTGCAGACGTCGTCGGTGCAGGGGTTGCCGTCGTCGCAGGTTGCCTCGTCGGTCTGGCCGTCGCAGTCGTTGTCCTTGCCGTCGCAGGCCTCGACATCCGGCTTCGGGGCGTAGCAGCTGGTCAGGCCGCCCTGATCGGGCGCGCCAGGCTTGCCGGCCGCGAGGCAGGTGCGCTTGCCTTCGCACTTGGCATCGCCAGAGACGGTGAAACACTTGGTCGAGAGCTCGAGCGTCAGGGCCGCCGGGCTGCAGGTGCAGGCCGCGCCGCCCTTGACGACGCACTGCTTGCTGGTCTGGCCGGCGATGTCCTTGGCATCCGCGCACTCGTAGCCGGAAGCGCAGTCGTCGCTGCTGGTGCAGGCACTGCCGCAGAACGCGCCGTTGTCACCGCCGTCAACGCAGCGGGCGCCGCTGTTGCCGGGGGCTTCGCACTCGACGTTGGCGCTGCAGGGGTTGCAGAGCTTGGGGAACTTCGGCACGCAGATGTTGACGACGTCGCCACCCATCGCGGTCGAGATGCACTTCTCGTCGGCGGCGCAGCCCTCAGAGCAGAAGCCCGCGCAACGCTGGCCCTGCGTCGTGTCGATGCAGAAGCCCGAGTCGCAGTCCTCGACCGAGGAGCACGAGCACCCGGATGCTCCGGGGTTCTCAGTGCACTTCGGCGGCTGCTGGATGTCGGTGCCTACATCGATGTCAGGCTGGACCGTCGTGTCGGCGTCATCGGCGATCTCGGTGTCCAGAGCGTCGGTACCGGCGACATCGGTCTGAGTCACGTCAGGCGGAATCGGCGTGTCGGCGGTGTCGGCCACATCGTCGACGCTGATGTCCACGTCCGGGTCGATGACGGTGTCTTCAGGCACCGGGTCGCCGCCGACGGGCACGTTGTCGCCGCAGGACGCTGACATCGCCACGAGACACAGGACTGCAACCCTCGTGGCAACCGAGAGCGTGCGAGTCGCAGTGCGAAGGTCCGACTGGATGTTACGCATGGGAATCTCCCCTGAACCGTGTTGGATGCAGCCGCCCTTGGGCCGCCAACTCGCCACTCCACCGACGCGAGCCATCACCGAATCGCCCGCGAGGCACACAGGACATACCAAGTCCACGCTTGCGACAAGCTGCAAGCCTGCCACAAGGCATGGAGGGTTTCAAACGAACTTTGCGAGAAGGTGGGGCAACCCTGCCCCCGAAGCATTCCCGACGGTTTCCCCCTCCCGCAGAAGGGGGGCCATGCCATTGGCTCACGTCCCCGCAAGTCGAACTACCGAAATAGGCCCCGCGCGCAGCGAAGCCGTCTCGTCCAAGCCTGGGGTCACAGCCCCAGAAACGCCTTGAACCAAGCAAAAAAGCCCAGTGTGGCGTTGTACTTGCCTGCGCCCCCTGTGCCGCCGCCCGCAGCGCTGCCGCCTACCAGAACGTCGGCTCCGTACTTCACGCCGTCTCCCGAAACGCTGACCGTCCCGAACCGAGCGGAGAAGCCCGAAGGAGCACATCCCTCATCCTTGCTGCCGTCGCAGTCATTGTCTTGGTTGTCACACAATTCGACGGGCGCGGGAAGGACCTCTCCCTTGCAAACACCCAACTTTCCGTCGAGACCGCACTGCTGGGTTCCGTCCTTGCACAGGCCCTTGCCCTTCGTGGCGACCGAACCGGTGTAGCAGGTGACCGCAAGCGTTGCATCGATCGTAAACACACAGCCCTTCACAGCGTCGCAAGTGTCGACCGTGCAGGGGTTGCTGTCGTCGCACTTCACGGCCTTGCCGACGCATGTGTAGTTCCCGGTGTCGGGGTGGATCCCGCACTGGTCCCCGGTCGTGCAAAGGCTGTCGTCTGAGCAAGACTTCTGCAGCGGCAGGTACTTGCACAAGCCCGTCTTCTGCTCGCACACATCCTGCGTGCAGGCATCGCCGTCTGCGCAAACCTTGATCTTGCCGACCACGCAAGTGCCCAAGGCGCAGGTGTCGTTGGCGGTGCAGGCGTTCTGATCGCCATCACACGGGGCCGTGTTGGCCGTGTACTTGCAGCCACTGGAGGGATCGCAAATGTCGTCGGTGCAAGGATTCTGATCGTCGCACGCCTGGACGGCGCCGGGCACGCAGCTGCCGTCCTTGCACGCGTCCTGGGCCGTGCAGACGCTGGAGTCGGCGTCGCAGGGTTGACCGTCCGGCTGCTTTTGCAGCGTGCATAGCCCCGTCGCAGGGTTGCAGGCGTTGGTCTGGCACTGACCGTTGATCGAGTCATCGCACGTCACGATCGTCAGCGACGCGATCTTGCATTGGTACGGCAGCTTGGACTTGTCGCAATACAGCGTGCCGTTGCACTTGTTGCCGTCCTCTTGCGCGACGCAGTCCTTGTCGGACGTGCACCCGCAAGCGTTGGTGCCGGAAACGCACACGCCCTCAGCGCAGGCGTCACCCACCGTGCAGATGCTGCCGTCGTCGCAGCTGCCGGCTGTGGGCTTGTGGACGCACCCCGTCTCCGGAGCGCAACTGTCCGCCGTGCAGACGTTGTCGTCTTCGCAAGCCGAAGTGACATCCATCGGCAGACCGATGCACTTGCCGTTGGCGCACGCATCCTTGGTGGTGCACGCGTCGTCGTCAGAGCACACGCCCTCGACGACCACATGCACGCAGCCGCTCTCGGGGTTGCAGCTGTCTCCGGTGCAGGCGTTGCCGTCGTCGCAGTTTGCCGCCTCACCCAGACACAGATCGTTCTTGCACAAGTCGCCGATCGTGCACGGGCTGCCGTCGTTGCACGGCGCACCATCCTTGAACAGATACGAGCACTTGCCTGTCTCGATCGTGCACTTGCCCTCGACGCACTGGTCTTCGGACGCGCAGGGCTTGACCTTGCCGGGGACGCAGGTGCCCAACGCGCAGGCATCACTCTCGGTGCAGGGGTTCTGATCGGCGTCGCAAGGATCGACGTTGGGCGCGAAGATACAGCCTGCCTTGGGGTCACAACTGTCGTTGGTGCAAGCGTTCTTGTCGTTGCAGACCTGGACCGCGCCCGGGATGCACTTGCCGTCCTTGCAGCTGTCGCCTGCGGTACACAGACTGCCGTCGGCGTCGCAGTCCAAGCCGTCGGGCTTCTTCTGCAGGCCGCACTTGCCGGTGGATGGGTCGCACACGTTGGACTGGCACTCGCCGTTCAACGACTCGTCGCACTTCACGATCGTCGACGCCTTGACCTTGCACACGAACGGCAGCCCTGCGGTGTCGCAGTAGAACGTGCCGTTGCACAAGTTGCCGTCTTCCTTGGAGATGCAGTCAGAGTCGCCCGCGCAGCCGCAGGTGTTGATGTCCGAGGTGCACTCTCCGGCCTTGCACGCGTCCCCCGCAGTACACGGGCTGCCGTCGTCACAGGCGGGTCCCGTCAAGTCGGTCGTCGTGCAGCCTACGGGCGGGTCGCACCAGTCCTTGGTGCAGTCGTTGCCGTCATCACACTTCGCCGCCACGTCGATGGGCGCCCCCTTGCAGACGCCGCTGGCGCATGTGTCGCCGGTCGTGCACTTGTCCTTGTCGTCGCAGACGCCGGATACCGGGGCGTGGACGCAGCCGGTCTTGGGGTCACAGCTGTCGGCCGTGCAGGAGGTGCCGTCGTCGCAGGTGACGTTGGTGCCCTTGCAGTCGGTGTCCTTGCAGGTCTCTGCCTGAGTGCATGGGTTGCCGTCGTTGCAGGGCAGGCCGTCCTGATAGGCGTAGGAGCACTTGCCGGTCTCCGGCGCGCACTTGCCTACCGTGCAGGAGTCGTCGGTCGCGCAAGCCTTCAGCGGCCCGGGAGCGCACGCCCCTTCCTTGCACACATCGTTGATGGTGCACGGGTTGTCGTCGGCGTTGCAGGGCTGGCTGTCCGCGTTGGAGAACTTGCAGCCGTCCTTCGGGTCGCAAACGTCCTTGGTACAGGCGTTGCCGTCGTCGCACTTCAGCAGCTTGCCGGCGACGCACTTGCCGTTCTGGCACGTGTCGTTCTGGGTACAGATGGAGCCATCCTTGTCGCAAGTCGCCTGATTGTTCAGGTTTTGGCAGCCGGCGCCGCCCTGACACTTGTCGTCGGTACACGGATTGTTGTCGTCGCAGGTCGCTTCGTCGGTCTGGCCGTCGCAGTCGTTGTCGATCGCATCGCACTTCTCGGCGATTGCGGTCGCTCCCACGCAACCCGTCAGGCCACCGCCGGACGGTGCGCCGGGAACGCCTGCAGCGATGCAGGTGCGCTTGCCCGCGCACTTGGACGTGCCCGCGACGGCGAAGCAGGCCGTCGACAGCCCCTGATCCATGGCGCTGGCGCTGCAGCTGCACACCCCGGAATCGGGGACGCACTGCTTGACGTCCGCACCACCCACATCCTTGACATCCTTACAGGAATAGCCCTTCGCGCAGTCCGCGCCTGTCGCACAACCCGTGCCGCAGAAAGCTCCCGTGTCGCCGGTATCGACGCAGCGGGCGTCGGCGTGCCCCAAACTCTGGCAATCCGCGTTGCCACCGCAGGGGTTGCACAGGCGGGCGGCGCTCGAGACGCAGACGTTGATGGCCTCTCCCCCGGAGCCGGAGGCGGCGATGCACTTCTCGCCCTCAGGACACGCCTGACCGCCGCACAAAGCGCCGCACTCCTGACCTACGGGAGTCTCGATGCAGAATCCGGAGTTGCACTGCGCCACCGACGAGCAGGGACAGCCCGCCTCGCCCTCGACGGGGCACTGAGGGTCGACGTCGGGCGCGGGAGTGGTGTCCGCCGTTTCCGCAACGTCTTCGAGAATATCGGGAAGGGCAGTGTCGTCGCCATCGGTATCGGCGACGACGTCCTCTACGGCTGTGTCGCCAACCGCCGGAGACGGGTCGCCGCCGCAACCCCAGACAGCAAGCATTCCCACCCAAACGGCCACCGCGACCCACCGCCCCCAGATCGTGGCTGGAGAAAGACCAACCTGCGTCAGGATGGGGTTCGTGACCAGCATGGCGGCACTCCCGGGTGATTCGGCCACGGTGACGAGACTACTGAGAAAAGTGAGCATGTACACAATCTGAGGTGCTCAGGCAAGACCCGATTCCTCCATCAGGTCGTGACTATTCGGGCTTGGTGTCGTTTGTCGAGAGACGACGGCCACCTCTGGCGGTTCCTCGACCACCGTGCGATCTTCCGCGCCCTGTCCGGAGGCCGGCGAAGGCACCCGCAAGGAGCTTGAACGACATGGCGGAATTCCAGTGCGCGGAGTGCGGCAAGCCGTTCCAGATCGGCGACGAGACACTGACGCGGTTCCCCGGATGGGCTCCGCGCTTCTGCATGCAGCACCGCAAGGCCCGGACCACCGACACCGCGAAGCCGCGGGCCGGCACCAGTGGTCGCCCGGCGGCCAAGACCGCGCAGCGGTTTGCCTCCGGCGGCGGCTCGACCCACGGCGAGGGCGACCTGACGCCGGCCGAGGTGCTGGAGCGCTACACGGCAGGACCGCAGGACGGCATTTTTACCGACGGCGGCGCGCGGCCTAACCCTGGCGCGGGCGGCTGGGGCTTCGTGCACGTCGAGACTGGCCGCATCGTCGCCGAGGGCCACGGCGGCGAGCCACACACGACCAACAACCGCATGGAGTTGACGGCACTCATCCAGGCGTTGGGACAGCTGCCGCTCGACTCGCGCGTCACGGTCTACAGCGACAGCGATCTATGCGTGAAGACCCTGACGATCTGGGCGAAGGGCTGGCGCGCGCGCGGTTGGCGGCGCAAGGAAGGCGAGATCAAGAATCTGGATCTCGTGCAACAGGCCTTCGCGCTGGTCGAGGCGCGACCCGGCGTGCGGCTGCAGTGGATCAAGGCACACGACGGCAGCCGATGGAATGAATACGCCGACGCGCTGGCGACCACGTTTCTGCGCGGCGGCTGAACCAATCCTGAACGCAGCTTGAGGAGTTACAGGGCGGCGACCGACCCGTCGGACTCGTGCGTCGTCTCGGCGTACAGATAGCGGCTGCAGTGCGGACACATCACGATGCTGGAGGCGCGCAGGATGTTCTCCACGAACCGGGGCTGCAGAATCATGTTGCAGCCCTTGCAGACGCTGTCGATGACACGAACGACCGCTACGCCGCCGCGGGCCTGGGCGATCCTGGCGTAACGATTGACGATGGAGTTGTCCAAGCGCGAGGTGATTGCCTTGCGCCGCAGGTCGACCTCAGCGATGCGGGCGTCCATGACCGCCAGACGCTCCTTGTTCGAGCGCTCCTCAGCCGCGGCCTGCGAGCGGAGGTCCTGGACCTTCTGCTCCTCGCGGGCGATGGCGTCGCGGAACTCGTTGACGGCCGTGTCGAGGTTCTTGATCTCGTCTTCGCGCTGCGTGATGGTCTTGCGGACCGTCTCGAGCTCCTTGTTGACCGCGACGTACTCCTTGGAGCGCGTGACCCCCGAGAGCTTGGCCTTGGCCTTGGCGAGCTTCTCGCGCTCCGCCTCCAGTTCGGCAGTCTTGGTGCGATTCCAGGTCTCGGCCTCGGTCAGCTTGTCGCGCTTGTCGACGAGCTCGCGATCGAGGTGGTTGAGCACCTTCTGCAGGCGCTCCATGCTGCTGACCATGGCATCGCGGCTGACGCGGATGTCGCGGCTCTCGTCGTCCAGAGCCTGCAACTTGCGCAACACGTCCATGATGTCAGCTGGCTTCGTTACAATCACTTGAACTCCTTGCACCTGCGTCCCCGCAGGCCAGCCGATCGCGTCGGGACGCACCCGACGAGCGGCCGTTGGTGGATCGGAGTCGCGTCTCGGCGCTCGATCACGGTGGGCCCACCTGGATTCGAACCAGGGACCAGCCGGTTATGAGCCGGCAGCTCTAACCGCTGAGCTATGGGCCCGGCCATAGCGGCGCAGTAGTGAACCCCCCGGGGCGGTCCCGTGTCAAGGAAACCGACACCGCACCGAGCACGATCCGCGTGCCGGGTTGGCCGCGGAGCCAAGGGGGCGGGACAGGCTAACCCTCAGAGAAAGGCTTGAGAATCTTCGCGCGGGTGGTGTGCCGCAGCTTGCGCAACGCCTTGGCCTCGATCTGCCGGATACGCTCGCGGGTGACGCCGAATTGCTGTCCGACCTCCTCCAGCGTGTGATCGCTGCGCTCGCCGATGCCGAAGCGCATGCGGATGACCTTCTCCTCGCGGGGGGCCAGGCAGGCAAGCGACTTGCGGACCTTTTCCTCCAAGGCGGCCATCGTGACGGCATCGACGGGGCTGACGGCGCGCTTGTCCTCGATGAAGTCGCCCAGGTGGCTGTCCTCTTCCTCGCCGATGGGAGTCTCGAGTGAAATCGGCTCCTTGGCGATCTTCAGGACCTTGCGCACCTTGTCGAGCGGCATCTCCATCTTGGCCGCGACTTCCTCTGGCATCGGCTCGCGGGCGAGCTCCTGTTGCAGGTAGCGACTGGTGCGGACCAACTTGTTGATCGTCTCGATCATGTGCACGGGGATGCGGATCGTGCGCGCCTGGTCGGCGATCGCGCGGGTGATCGCCTGACGGATCCACCACGTGGCGTAGGTCGAGAACTTGTAGCCGCGGCGATACTCGAACTTGTCGACCGCCTTCATCA
>JBMOIG010000046.1:0-32285 GCA_049317445.1 Myxococcota bacterium
GATCGACGGCAACACGGGGCGCGTAGATCTCCACCACTTCGCCTGTCGGATCGCGGTCTTGCCCGTGTCGTCGAACAGCTCAAGGGTCACGCACTCGGGGCCTGAACGCAGGTCGATCGTCATGGATTGACCGACAGGCGGCGCGGGCAGGCGGTACCAGTCCTGATCGACCAGCACTTCCTTGACCTTGCCCTTCTTCTTGCTCGGCTTGGCATCGGGGTCGGGCAGGGGGGGCGGGTCGGCCGTCGGCGCGCCCAGCATCCCGTCGACAAAAGCTTGCGCTGCGATGGGTTGTGCGTCGGCGGGCTGGTCGTTCGGCTCAGCTTCCGGCACGACTTCGACGCGCGCCAAAGCGCCGGTGGTGTTGGCTGGGACCTGGGCGGAGGGGGCGGTGGCGTCGGGAAACAGGACGCCGGGTGCCATGGGCTGGCCCGACTCGCGTCGGCACGCAACCAGAACGCCCAGCGCGAGGGCCAGAAGTGTCAGGGAGCGTGCAGCGGTGGGCGACAGCCTCATCGCGGATTCCTGTTACTGCCCATCGACCCGCTTGATGATTTCGGCGGTGATGTCGAGGGCATCGGAAGCGTACACAGCAACGGCACGGCTGAGGACCAAGCCCAGTCCCCGCTCCTTGGCCAGCTGGTCGACCTTGGCGCGGATCTTGTCCTCGATGGGCTTGAGCAGGTCGCCTTCCGTCTTGATCAACTCCGACGCCGTTGCTTCACGGGCGCGGTCGTAGTCGATGTAGTCCTTCTCGAACTTGCGAGCCTCGTCCTGGAATCCGATGGCCTTGGTCTTCAGTTCCTCGCTGGGCTCCTTGCCTTGCAGCGCGGCGATGGCCGCCTCGATTTCCTTCTTTCCGGCCGCGAGCTTGGCCTGACGGGCGTCCAGCGCGGCCTTCTGCTTCTTCAGCGCCTTCTGCTTGGCCTTGCTCAGGTCGTCGAACTGCTTCTGCGCCGCCTTGCCTGCGGCCGTCGACTTCAAGACCTTCTGCAAGTCCACCACGCCGATCTTCAGCTCTGCGGCGTCGGCCGTAACGGGCATCGCGCTCAGCAGGAATGCGGTGGCCAAGGCGAGACCGAGCCAGCGGCTCGAACGGGCAAACACATGCGTCATCGGGATTCTCCGGCAAGGGGGCGCAGCCATACAGCGCAACGGGAGGCGGAGCGTAGCCGTCCGGCGCCGGGCGGGTCAAGCCATCGTCTTGCCGAGAAACCTGTGGCGACGCCTTGTATTCCTCCCCGCCTGCTCGACGGCGACCCGGAAGCCTTTGACACGGCCACGCTACGTCCCGATCATGCGAGGGCAAGCCGTTTGGCAACACCCGTTTTTCCTGGGGGACCCCATGTCGCAGCGCCTCTTTCGCAAGCTCGCCGCACTGACCGTCGGCTTGTGCCTGGCGCCGGCCGTTGCACTGGCCCAGCCCACTGCCGCGCCTGAGTCGCCCGCCGCCACTCCGGAGTCAGTTGTTCCGGCCTTGACGGTGCCTGCCGGTCTGGTCCTGCACCGCGTCGTGGGTACGCTGCTGGTGGGTGCCACGGACGACGGCAAGCTCGTGACTTACGACGTGACCGACCCGCGCACGCCGCAGAAGCGCTCAGAACAGGACGTGGGCGGCACGGTGATCGAGCTGCGGGTGGCCGATGGCATCGTGTTCGCCGTGGTCGCGGAGCAAAAGGTTCAAGCGTTCGCAGTGGCTGAGGGCGGCAAGCTGCTGGCATGGCGCCCGCCACTGCAGACCGCAGCCCAAGCCTCGACCGGTGCCGTGCCGACCAGTCGCGCGACCAGCGTGATCTTGGGCAAGGTGGCTGAGGCAAGGCAGGGCAATGTCCTGATCGAGCTGGACGAGGCAGGCACCTTGCGCCCGGGAGATTTCGTGCTGGTGCGTTCGCAAACGCTCGAGAAGCGCTTGAACCTGTTCACGGGCAAGGACGAGGAAGCCGTCAGCAACGCGCCGGTGGCCGTCATCGAGGTGCGGCAGGTGCAAGGGCGCAAGGCGGTGGCGGAATTGGGGCGTGGGGAAGCGGCGAGTCCCGGTGACACGGTCGAGCGCACCGAGCGCCCGAAGAGCCAAGGCATCCTGTATGCCCAGCGCGTCGGCCACACGGCATGGGCGCGCGCAACCCTGCGTCCCTTCATGAATTTCGGCGAAATCGACGTCGGCAGCGTGACCGAGCTGGCAGCGGGTTACTACTGGAAGGCGCTGCACCTGCAAGTTCACTTGTCGCCGGTGGGGTTGTCCGTGCCCAACGGCGTTGACCTGCTGAACGCGCAGGTGATCGCTTCCTATGCCACCGACCTTGCGGAATTCGGCGTCGGCACAGGCTATTACCGCAGCGAATTCGAGGCGGAAAATGAGTGGGGCTGCGACAGTTCCGGCTTTCTGGCGACGATGGGCGACGCGGCGGCCTCCAGTGAGGGCGGCGCCCCCAAGCCCCAGACCTACCGCTGCAGCCAGTCGGGACCGTCGGTCGTGCAGCACTTGCGTCTGGGCGCGGTCGACGGCCTGAACTTGCGCATGACCAACACGCTGGTCATCGACCGCGGCGAATTCCGCTTCAGCTATCTGGACGGTTCGCTCGACGTCCCGTTGGGCCGGGTGCTGAACCTGTACGGCGCAGGCGGCGGGGCTCCGGGTGTGGGCTGGGGCGAGATCGGCACGCGCACCTACCTGCGAGGCGTGGGCGCCAAGGACACCCTGATCCTGACCACGGGCCTGGGCCTGTCGAAGCTGAACACGGCCAACGTCTTCGGTGGCACCGTCCAGAAGCTGACCAACTGGAACACCAACACGGAGTACTGGGGCTACGTAGACTCGAAGAACAGCGTGTTTGGTTTGCACGTCACGGTGGGCATGGAAGCGCGCTTCTGATGTCGCCCCGTCTACACACGCAACCGCAAAGAACGGCTCAGTTCGCTGCGGGTGAGAATTCCGCCCAGAACCAGCCGCGCACGTCGCCCTCGGCAAATCCGACCGCCTTGTCCTGCGGATAGAGCTCTGCGATGCGGTCGCGCAGGCCGGGCGCGAATGACGTCGCCGGACCGTGGCAATTCAGGCACATCCCTTGGGTACCAATGACCTCGAGGTAGCCCTGACGGCCTTCTCCCAAGTCCAGCAGGTGCCGTGGCGTGACGTCGGCAACCCTGCGGTCGGCGGAGGCCTGCACGATGGACTCGGCCCACGAGGGCGGGCGATTCGCCGGGTTGCGCAGCTTGAAGCTGGTGCGGCCGACCTTCACGGCAGGGTTTTGGGTCGCGGACAGGATGCTGGCGGACTCGACCTGGCACGCCTTCAGGGCCGCCTCGACGCCGCCCTTGGCCATCTCTGTCCTCAACCTGTCCTGCAGCCTCGTCTTCAGCAGGGTGATGACCTTGGCCACCGGCTCAGGCGGCTTCACTTCCGGGGCCGCCTGCACCACGGGCTCTGCGGGGGGCGGTTCCTTGCAGCCGTGAGCGAATGGCATCGACAGGGCGGTCAGCACGGTGCACGCGGCAAGCGTCTGGCGTCGGGTCGTCATGTCTCGTCTCCTTCGGCAAAGGGAGTGGTCGCCGGGCTCAGTGGGCGAGTGGACCTCGGTCGATCTCGTCGACCTTGGCTGCCAGAACGAAGTCGCTCTCTGTCAGTCCACCGATCTTGTGCGTCCAGACCTGCACAATGACCTTACCCCAGGACAGCTGTAGCTCGGGGTGATGCCCTTGCTGGTCGGACAGGTCTCCGATCTTGTTGACGAAGTCCAGGGCAGACCGGAAGTCCTCGAAGCGAAACACGCGCTCGATCAGGTGGCCTTCGATCACGCGCCAGGCCGGGATCTCGGCCGCCAAAGGAGCGCGTTGCTCTGGGGTCAGCGGGGGCACGCCACCGCGGCAGGGAACACAGGACTTCTGAGAAAGTGTCGACATTCCAACGGCCTTTGCGCTTCCGCACGTTCGCCCGGCGAGTGTAGGCGACAAACGCTGCGGTGCGCAACCGGTCCGACTCGGCACGCCGTCCCAAGTGACGCGGCCATGGGTGCCGTATTTGGGGCGATCTGTTAGGATTTGTGCTCCCGTGCCGGCCCCCCCCAAGCTGGCGCCCCCCAACGGGACCTGGAGGCCAGTTGATGCGCGCACGCCCACTTCGTCTCTCTGTTTCGGTCCATGCAGCGCTTGCCTGTGCAGTTCTTGCCGTTGGCCTCTTCCTGCACGGCTGTGGCGATGAAACGGTAGAGGCACCCTCTCTGGACGTGGCTGCCGACGCCTTGCCCAGCGATGCTTTGACGGACGGCTTGTTGGCCGACGGCGTGACCGACCCCGATGCCGTGACCCTCACGCAGGACGGCGTCGTCACGGACGTGACGCCGGACGGCACCACGACCGAACTGCCCAAGGGCGACAAGCCGGTAGGTGCGGACTGCGACGCGGGACCTGAATGTGACACGGGTCTGTGCGCCTGGTCGTCCGACCGGCGGCGGTGCGCGATGTCCTGCAATGCCGGTTGCCCTGAGGGCACGGCCTGCGGCCCCACCGAGCCCATGGTCAAGGACTCGCCGCTTGCCTGTCTGGACCGCCATGTCAGCCTCTGCAGCCCGTGCATCACCAGCGCCGACTGCATGGTCGGCGCCACCTGCCGCGCAGAGAACGACGGGACCGGCAGCTTCTGCACCACCGCCTGCTCCGCGAAAGACGCGTGCCCGACCGGCTACTCGTGCGTGGCCGGGGCCGACCTGAAGGGCCTTTGCGTGGCCACCGCGCCGGGCGGTTGCTCTTGCAGCGCTCTGGCGACGGCTCTGGGTGCCTCCACCGTGTGTGGCAAGACGGTCAGTTCGTGGACCTGCGACGGCAAGCGGGCTTGCGGGGCCGTCGGGTTGACGGGGTGCGATGCCAAGACGCCAGCTGCCGAGACGTGCAACCAGGCCGACGACGACTGCGACGGCGAGACCGACAACGACATTCCGACGCCTGCCTGCGAGATTGCCAATGACGACGGCAAGTGCCCTGGGGTGATGGTCTGCAAGGGCGGCGAGATGAAGTGCGACGGTCCCACACCCGCCAAGGACGAGTGCAACGGCATCGACGACGACTGCAGCGGAGCGACGGACGACGGGTTCCCCAACACCGACGGCGACGCGCTGGCCGATTGCGTGGATGCCGACGACGACAATGACGGCGTACTCGACCTTGCCGACGACTGCACGCTGGCCGCCGACCCCAGCCAGACCGACACCGACAGCGACGGGCTGGGCGATGTTTGCGACGGCGATGACGATGGCGACGGTGTCCTCGATGCTGCCGACAACTGCCCGCTCACGGCAAACGCGAACCAGCTGGATACCGACGGCGACAAGGCGGGAGATGCTTGCGACGGCGATGACGACGGCGACGGGGTGTTGGACTTGGCAGACAACTGCACGACGACCGTGAACGAGGACCAACTCGACACCGACGGCGACCTGTTGGGCGATGCCTGTGACCCGGACGACGACGCGGACGGCGTGCTGGACCTGACGGACGACTGCACGCTGGTCTCAAACCCGGACCAGCTGGACACCGACGGCGATCAGTTGGGCAATGCGTGCGACGACGATGACGACGGCGACGGCGTGCTGGACGCGACGGACAACTGCGCGTTGTCGGCCAATCCCGATCAGCTGGACACCGACGGCGACACTCAGGGCGACGCCTGCGACGGGGACGATGACGGGGACGGCGAGCCTGACGTCGACGACAACTGCCCGCTGGCCGCCAACCCCGACCAGCTGGACACCGATGGCGACAAGCAGGGCAACGTGTGCGATCCGGATGACGACGCCGACTCTGTCCCGGACGAGGCTGACAACTGCCCGGTTGTCTCCAACAACACCCAGACCGACACAGACGGCGACAAGCAGGGCGACGCCTGCGACGTGGACGATGACGGCGACAGCGTGCTCGACCTCGACGACAACTGCCCGCTCGACAAGAACCTCGACCAGAAAGACAACGACGGCGACAAGAAGGGTGACGCGTGCGACCCTGACGACGACAACGATGGCGTGCTCGATGGCGTCGACAACTGCCCGTTCGTGATGAATGTCGACCAGACGAATACCGACAAGGACGGCCTGGGCAACGCCTGCGACGACGATGACGACGGCGACGGCTCGCCAGACGCGTTGGACTGCAAACCCTTGGACGTGCACGTATTCCCGGCGCAGATTGAGACGTGCAACGGTATCGACGACAACTGCGACAACCAGACCGACGGGCCGGGCAGCGCCAACTGCACCGACTACTACGCCGACGTGGACGGCGACACGTGGCCGGTGGACTTCAAGCAGTGCCTGTGCGCGCCGTTCGACAAATTTACCGCCAAGTTGAAGACGCCGTTTGACTGCGTGGACGTCGACGTCAACGTGAATCCCGGCTTGCCCGAGAAGTGCGGCGGCGGCGATGAGAATTGCAACGGTCAGTTCGACGAAGACGACGCGTCGGGCTGCGTAAAGTACTGGCAGGACGCCGACGGTGACGGCTTTGGAGCAGGGACGCCCAAGTGCAAGTGCACCGCTGACGCCACGCACAAGGTCAAGAACGGCGACGACTGCTTCGACGCCAACGGCAACGTCAAGCCGGGCCAGAGCTCGTACTTCACATCTCACCGCGGCGACGGCAGCTTTGACTACGACTGCAGCGGCACGACCAACTACCAGTATCCCAACGGTGGTGGCTGCGCGAACAACGTCTTCTCGTGCGGCACCAATCAGGGCTTCACGGGCAGCCCCGGGTGTGGCCAAGCAGGCGCTTTCCTCACGTCCTGCTCCTGGAGTTGGTTCTCGTGCAACGCCAGCACCGAGACCCGCACCCAGGCTTGCAAGTGACGCGAAAGGTCTTGATCGTCAACCTGAATTTGGACCCGACTGAGATCGGCGGCTGTCGCAATCTGGGCCTCGGGCTCACGGCTGTCTCGGATGGTGCTCTCGAGGCCGTGACGCTTCACCATGCGGAATTACGCAACGCGTCCAACTCCTTGCAGGGTTTCGCCGCCGTGGTGTTGGGGCCGCAGGGCACGCCGTTCTCGGCCTATGACGCGGAGTTCCTGCCTTGGCTGAAGGGGTTCGTGTTGGCGGCGAATCGGCCGGTGTTGGGCGTTTGTGGCGGGATGCAGGCGCTGGCGTTGGCCTGGGGCGGCCGCATCGGGTCGGCTTTTGGCGAGCCGGTGGGAGCGAACTACGCGAGCAACCAGAAGATTCGCGGGCCGCTGGCCGTGCGCCTCCGGCACGACCGGCTACCCGCCTGGCTGCCCGCCGCGGCCAAAGACCCCTTGAACGGCTGGGAGGCGGTGGGCGGTTGCGCGTTCGAGAGCCACGTCGAACAGGTCGTGCAGCTGCCGGATGCATTTGTGGCGGTCGCTGATAGCGAGCCCACGCCCGTCGAGGCCTTTGCGCACCGGGAATTGCCCATCCTGGCCAGCCAGTTTCACCCGGAGCTGGGATGGGACCAAGGCTGCGAAGCGGGGCGATTGTGGCTGCAGGCGTGGTGCGCGACGCTGGTCAGCTGAGCTGCCGTCCGACAGCGCCGCCGAGCGGGTGGCTTGCGAGATTCCTGCGAGCTACGGCAGCTTGGCGGTCGCGTCGCCAGTCTCCAGCGTCGACCGCAGAAACTCGGTGTAGAGCTGGGCGGCCTTCGCGTCGTCGAAGATCACGAAGTGGTCAGCGCCATCCCACTGCGACACCAAGGCCGTGACGCCAAAGCCATTGCGCGTCAGGTTGTTCGTCACCGGACCGGTCAGCACCTGGGTTCCCTTCGCCTGCATCGCGTCGCTCATGTGGACCAGCGGTGCCAGGACGTCCAAACCCATGCCCGAAGCCAGCGCTTCGGACGTGGCCGAGGGCGTCGCCGCGTCCAGCAGCCCCTCCGTCAACAGCACGTGGGGTGGGCGCTGGCCAGCGGGGCGCTGCAACACTGCAGGGGCGTAGGCACCCGGGTCCGTGACGTCGGCCACGAGCTGCACGAGCGCAATCGCCGGGTGCAACTCGCTGACTTCGTAAGGATCCAAGTTCAGCATCAGGCTCAGCGTCGCCGCGATGTCCATCGGGTCCTTGCGCAGCAGGATCGTCATCGACAAGCCGGCCCCCGCCCCCGACAGCACGAAAGCCCGCAAGGACGGCTCGACCGCCGCGACCAACGCCCCGGACAGCCCACCCTGGCTGTGGCCGATGAAGGCCATGCGGCCCCCATCCAGCGCGACTACCTCGCCCCCGGCGGTCTTGACGGGCAGGTCCAGCAACCCCTCCTTGACCATGCGGGCAAGGAACACGGTGTCGAGCGCAGACTGCCGGAAGCCGGCCAAGCCTGCGGACACATTCAGAAAATTGAAGGTCTTGAAGTCCAGTTCGTCGCCGCTGATCGGTGGGTCGCAGCGGGGGCCATGCAGCGGTTGGTCGATGCTGACCACGGCCAGACCGCGCTCTGTCAGGTGGCGACCGATCCGCTCCGTGCCGCCGCCGACGAACGACAGGTAGTCGCCCCCGGTGCCGTGAGCCGACAGGACGACGGGTAGCTTGCCGCCGACCTCCAGCGTGCGGTCGACCGGCACCGCCAGCGCCACCCGCAGCGGTACCGTGCGCTGCACGATCGGGTCGCCATCGGCGTCGAACACGAAACCGCCGGAACCCGTTGCGTTGTAGGGCGGGATCCCCTGCTGAAAGTCGGGGCCCTCATAGATGCCGACGTACAAATCGAAGCTCTTGTCCTTGCTGTCGATCTTCTTCCACTGCAGCGCGGGCTTGCGGGGCGCCTTGGCCCGCACCCACTCTGCCATGCATTGCAACTGGGCCGTCGGATGGCCGGTCGTGAACACCGTCGCCGCCGCCAGATCCGCCACGGGGATCGTCACCTTGCCGTCGCGCCACGCCTGCACCAGCGGCAGCAGCGACGTCGCCAGCTTCTGCTGCGGCTCGGGCAGGGTGTCCGGTGCCTTCCCCAGCGCCAGCGCGTCGATCACTTGGGCAAACACTGGAGCACGCCCCAACGGCAATCCCTTGGCATCGCGCAGGCTTCGACGCACCAGCAGGGCATAGGACGTCCCTTCGCGCAGCGGCAGGCCCCATGCCGGTTGGACGGCCAGCAGGTTGCTCTCGAGATACTGGCCGCGTTGGGGACCCGACAGGTTGGCGTTCAGGGCAATGCGCCTGCCGTACTCTGGGCTGGCGGCGTCCACGTCCAGCAGCAGGTAGGGCGCGGTTTGCGCAGGGGCCAGGGCGCTGACCAGACCGTCTTTGTCCAGCGGCGCGTCGAACCGAACAAAGAGGGTGGGCTGCACACCCCAACCGTCGAGGATCTGGCTGGCGTGCTCGAGATAGCCCGTCAGCAGCGGCGATGGGTCGCCTGTGCGCGGAGGGGGAAAGCCGCTCAGGTCCAAGTGGCCGTCAGGTTGGCGGCGTGCGTCTGAAGGAAACGGCTGTCCATGCCAGGACTTATCCTCAAGGTCGTAGATCGCCACGGCGCCGGTTGACTGGCCCGCCCACGGGTCCACGAGCAGCGCGGGGTCCAACGGCACGGCAGCGACCGCGTCGGCCGTAGCTTCCGTGACGCTGTCTTGAGAGGAAATGATGTCGCCGGGCAATAGCGACTGCGCGCCAGTGCCGGCCTCACACGCGGACAGCACGCCCAGAGCGAGGCAAACGCTCACGCACAACAGGGGCAGACCAAAGACGTCCCCCAGTTGCTGCACGCGCATCAGTAGCCTCCGACGGCTCGCTTCGGACCGGCCTTCGGGTCGGCCTTCTCCGTCTGGCCGCGCACGATGGCGACTGACGCGCTTGCGCCGATGCGGGTGGCACCGGCCTGGATCATGCGGTCGACGTCATCGGCCGTGCGCACGCCGCCCGAGGCCTTGACCTCGACGCCGTCGCCGACCACGGACTTCATCAACTGCACGTCTTCGGCTGTCGCGCCACCGGGTCCGAAGCCCGTGGAAGTTTTGACGAATGCCGCGCCAGCGATCTTGGACAGCACGCACGAGATGACCTTCTCGTCGCGGTTCAGTTCGCCGGTCTCGAGGATGACCTTGACCTTGCGGCTGCCGGCGGCCTCGACCACCTTGCGGATGTCCTCGAGCACCAGAGCGTAGTCGCGGGACTTCAGGGCACCGATGTTCAGCACCATGTCGATTTCTTCGGCGCCGTCGCGAATGGCTTCCTTGGTCTCAAACGCCTTGGCTCCGGGCGTGGTAGCACCGAGCGGGAAGCCGACGACGGCGACGACGGGCACGCCGGAACCGCGCAGCTCGCGAGCGCAGTAGGCGACGTTGGCCGCATTCACGCAGACGCTGGCGAACTTGTACTGGGCGGCCTCCGAGCACAGCTTCTTCAGCTCGTCACGGGTGACGTTGGCCTTCAGCAGCGTGTGGTCGATGAAGTGCGCCAGGTCCTGCCGCACGTGCTCAGCCTGCCCGGGGGCAGCGGAGACGCGATGGGCGCCCAAGTCAATGATCTTCCTGACGTCGTCCGGGCGGCGAGAGGTCGACCAGCCGCAGCCGGTGCACTCGCCCTTGCCAGCCTTGCAGGGCTGACCGGGGCGCGGGGCATGGTCATGACTGTGGTCGTGGCTGTGGGCGGGGGCTGCCGAACCGCCGCCTTGACGCGCAAGCTCAGCGCGGACGCGATCGGCGATGGTGGAAACGAGCTGCTCGAACTGGCGATCCTGCGCCATGCTTCCTCCGGGGGGGACCTGACGAACGGACGGTCGACGACCGTAGCGAACGGGGACCTGAATCTGGGCCGCATCGCGCGGCGCGCGGGATTGTAGACCTTCGCGAGCGCGACGGCTACCGTTGAGGAGGCGGCGAATCGACGGATCAGGCCGACCGCCGCCGCAGCGCAGCCAGCCCGACCAGCACCAGACCCAGCAGAAGCCCCGCGCCGACGCCGGGATCCGGGGCACCCGAGGCGACTCGGCAGCCGCAGCCGCGGTCGGCGGCCTTGGCGTTGGGTGGCGCCTCGACGACGGTGATCTCGAGCGGCAGTCGTCCGCTCGGGTCGTAGGCGATACGCACCTTGGCCCCCGCAACCAGCGACGCTGCCTGGCCATTCTTCACGACTTGCTGCCACTCTGCGGGACCCCCTTCGATCTGGAAGCCGCGGTGTTGTCCGTCCGCCGTCAGCACGAACAGCTTGTTGCCGCCGCGATCCAGCACCTTGGCGTTCTCGAGGATCTCTACCTGCGACGCCTTCTCGATGATGATCTCGGGCCGCACGACTCCGCGCGGATCGTACCGAACGGTCAGGACCGTGCCGGTCACCAGATCGTCCAGCGTGCCGCCCGCGATCAGGGTCGCCAGCAGCTTGCGGTCGCGGGGCACCGGCACCGCGATCGAAGTATCCGCGCCTTTGGTGGACTTCACGTACAGCAGCGTCTCGCTCAGGTCGTCGACCCAACCGCTGCGCACGATGGCGTACTGAAAGTCGGCCGGTTTCGGTGCGGTGGCGATGGTGTCGGCGGTGATCGCGGTCGGATCGGCGGGCAGGGCGGCTGCGGGTGGCAAGGTGCCGGGCGCGCCCGCAGTGGGCTGAATCAACGCGGCAAAGGCCACCACAGGACTCCCGGCGGCCAGACACAGCCCGATGGCAAGAAAGCGAAGCGACGACATGAGCACCTCAGCCCGGCAGCACCAGGCAATAGACGTGTGCAGTTCCGTGTACTTGCGTATGCGCAGGTGGAGCAGCCCCAGCCCCCGTTCCTACGCGGCTGCGTCGGATGCGTCAAGGTGCGACAGCTATGGCACGTGGCCGAGAAGTGCGACAGGTAGAGGCGAACCGGGCAGACTCGCGGCGGCGCAATCGTCTGGATGTTGCAATTTGAGACACCTGCGGCACTCCAAGGACGTCGGCGTGGCCTATCACGGTGCCACGGCGCAGGTGACGTATGACAGGCTACGACTGTGCATCGCTTGAGGATATCGCGCGTGGCAGAGGAGTGGCACGCGTTTTGCTCATGTCGCCGACGCACGTCTCCCCCCATTTGGCGACGCCCCCGGAACTCTGGATGAAGTCCTCTCGCAATCCCGGCCCGCTCGTCCTTGACGACCTGGTCTCTCACTTCACGTCGGCCAGCCGCGTTCCCTGCACGGGGCGGCCGTGTCACGTCCACCCGCTGCTGTTGGCGGTGGCGTTGGCGCTGGTCGGTTTGCTTGTGATGCTGGTCGTCCAACTGGACGTCTTCGGTGCGATGTCGCGCTGGTCACGCCTGTCGTCGGCGCCGTCAGACGCAAGGGCAACCGCGTCGCACCGGACGGCGCTGCCGGGCGGGTCCTAGCCGACGCTCAGGGCGCGATTTCGCAATAGCTCGGATACAGCTCAGAAAGGCCGCTTGCCAGCGGGCTCGAGCCGTCGCTCCACGTGTGCTGGAACAGGAAGTCGGCCGCCCACTTGGGCCCGCTCATCGGCACCGAGTGTCCCAGACCGTGGTTGCAGGACACGACGAAGTGGTTGTTGGCGCGCAGGTTCTTGGTCAGGGTGGCCGCCGATTCGGCGAAATTGACGAGGCCGCCGCTGAACAGGTCCTTGGTGCCGCCCCAAGCCACCAGCACCGGAAGGCGATACGTCGGCTCGACCCACTTCACGAAGCTGTTGATTCCTCCGCTGAACAGCACGGCTGCGGCCAAATGGTCGGCGCGGTGCATCAACAGCCACGTGCTCCACAAGGCGCCGGCGGAGAAGCCGGTCGTGTACACGCGCGTCCGGTCGATGGCGTAGGTCTGGTCCAAGCACGCCAGCGTGTCGTCAAACAATGCGAGGTCAGACTCGGGCTTACCGGCGAAGCCCCAGCCGGTCATCATCGGGCAGCAGCTCTGGTTGCCGGGGTGGTTGCAGCACGAGTCGAAGGTGACGACGATCGCGCCCTTGTTCTTGGCGATGGTCTTGTCGCCCATGTAGCCCGCCATGTTGGCCGCCTTGTCGCCCAAGCCGTGCCAGATGAAGACGACTGGGGCGCCCTGCGGCTGCTCGGGCAGCGCGACCAACATGCGACGGTCATAGCCGTTGGACTTCAGGATGTTCTGGCCCGTCGTGAAGGTGGGGCAGGTGCCGTCGTAGACCTTGGGGGCCGCCGGGCCGGATTGCGCGGTGGCGTCAGAGCTGGCGCCCGTGTCTTCCGGCAGGCCAGAGGTGTCTCCCGTCGCGGTCGTGTCGAGCCCAGTCACGGTATCGGCGTAGGTGGAGGTGTCGACGGCGTTGCCGGCGTCGGCGGTTTCGGCGGTCGTGCAGCCCAGCAGGGGCAGGGCGAGGGCCAAGACGGCGGACCACGCGAACATCGGTCGGCTGCCGGTGTGGGTCGTGCGGGTGTCGGTGGTCATCCAAGCCTCGAGGCAGCGAGAAGAAGGGGGACGCAAACCGCGCGAAGTCTACGCCAGGTCAGGTGCTTTGGTCAGCCCACCAGACGCAGGATTTCGTCGGGAACGCCAACGATCACATGGGCGCCGCCACGCTGCAGGTCGTCGATGCCGCGGTAGCCCCAAGTCACACCGATCGCGGTCATGCCGGCCCCGGCGCCAGTGCGCATGTCGACGCCGGTGTCGCCCACGAAGCCGCAGCGGTCCGGCGGCAGCCCCAGCAACGCCGCGATCTCGATGGCCACCGTCGGGTCCGGCTTGCGGGGCTTGCCGGGGCGCTCGCCGGCGATGAACGCGAACGGAACGCCCGGCAAGACGTTGGCGACGACCGCTTGCGTCGCCGGGTTGGGCTTGTTGCTCAGCACGGCGAACGGGATCTGACGCTCGGTAAGTCCTTGCAGCAGCTGGAGGATCCCGGGGTACGGTCGGGTCAGGCGGTCGTGCTGTTCGGCGTAGCGGGCGCGGTACGAGGTCAGCACGGCACTGCGCAGCTCTGGACGTTCGGCCGGCACTCCGCGGGCGATCAGGTACTCAACACCGTCTCCTACGAATTCCTGGACGCGATCGAGGGAGTGCGTCGGCAGCTCGTGTGCGTGCAGGGCGTGATTCAGGGCGGCGGCGATGTCGGGCAGGCTGTCGACCAGGGTGCCGTCGAGGTCGAAGATCAGGGCATTCAAGGTCATGGAAGCGTGACCTCCATCCCCAGCTGCCGCACCAGAAAAGCCCAGCGGTCGGCCACCTCTTCGATCTGGCGGCTGGTGGGCTTGCCTGCGCCATGACCTGCCTTGGTGTCGATGCGCAGCAGGATCGGCGCCTCACCCGCTTGGGCGTTCTGCAGCGTCGCCGCGAACTTGTAGCTGTGGGCAGGCACCACGCGGTCGTCGTGGTCGCCGGTGGTCACCAGCGTGGCCGGGTACTTCACGCCCGGACGAATCGCGTGCAGCGGCGAGTACTTGTACAGCCACGCGAATGCCGTCGCATCGTCGGAGGACCCGTACTCGGGCACCCACGCCCAGCCAATCGTGAACTTGTGGAAGCGCAGCATGTCCATGACGCCGACGGCCGGGATGGCCGCGCCGAACAGCTCGGGTCGCTGCGTCAGCGCCGCGCCGACCAATAGGCCGCCGTTGCTGCCGCCGCCGATGGCGAGCTTGTCGGGGCGGGTGTAGCCGTTGGCCTGCAGCCACTCTGCCGCCGCGATGAAGTCATCAAAAACGTTCTGCTTTTGGCCAAGCATCCCGGCCTCGTGCCAGGCCTTGCCGTACTCACCGCCGCCGCGCAGGGCCGGCATCGCAAACACGCCGCCCATTTCCATCCACACAAGGATGCCGGGGGAGAAGAACGGCGTCATCGTCACGTCGAACCCGCCGTAACCATAAAGGTAGGTCGGATTCGTTCCGTCGAGCTTCAGGCCCGCCTTGTGCACCACGAACATCGGGACCTTGGTGCCGTCCTTGCTGGGGTAGAAGACCTGCCTGGCCTCGTAGTCCTCAGGATTCACGCCGGTTTCGGCTTGCGCGTAGACGTCGGTCGTGCCTTTGGTCATGTCGTGGCGCAGCACGATTGCGGGGTACAGGAAGCTGTCGAAGCTGAAATACAGGTCCTTCTGGCTGCGTCGGCCGCTGAATCCCTCGGCGGTGCCGGGGGCGGGCAGGGCGACCGTACGCTCCAGCTTGCCACTCAGGCCGTAGACGCGGACCTCAGACTGCGCGTTCTTCAGCGCGTGGACGACGAAGCGGCTACCCGCCATCATCGCGACTTCCAGCCGATCGGCGCCCTCTGGCACGATCTCCTTCCAGTCCGCGGTCTTGGGCTTGCGCGTATCGACCGCGACGATGCGGCCCTTGGGCGCTGCGCGGTCGGTGCGGAAGTAGAACACCGGGCCGTCGTTGCCCAGGAAATCGAAGCCCGCGTCGAACTCGGCGATCAACTCGACGGTGACACGGCTGCCCTTGGTCAAGTCCTGGAAGAACATGCCGTTCTTGCGGTCGGCGCCCAGCCAGACGGGAATGATCAGGTACTTGCCGTCCTCCGTAACGTCGCCACCGAAGCCCCACTCTTTCTGGTCCTTGCGTTCGTAGACGACCCGGTCGGCCGATTGCGGCTGACCCAACACGTGAAGGCACAGCTTCTGAAAGAACTGATTGCCGCTCATCTCTGTGCCGGCGACAGGTTCGTCATAGCGGCTGTAGTAGAAGGCCTTGTGGTCCGGCGTCCATGAAAGTCCTGAGAACTTTACCCATTTCAGCTGGTCGTCGAGGTCCTTGCCGGTCGCCACGTCGCGCACCTTGACCTCGACCCAGTCCGACCCCGACGCCGACAGCCCGTATGCCAGCCGCTTGCCGTCACGGCTGGGCGTCCACAGGGTCAGCGCAACCGTCCCGTCGGCCGTCAGTGTGTTCGGATCCAGCAGCACGCGCGGGGGCTTGCCGACCGAGTCGACGACGTAAAGCACCGCCTGATTTTGCAGACCGTCGTTCTTGCGGAAGAACAGCCTGCCGCCCTCGACCACGGGAGGGGACACCCGCGGATGGTTCCACTCCTTTTCCAGCCGCTGTCGAATCGCCTCGCGCCGCGGGACCTTGCCCAAGACGCCAAAGGTCAAGGCGTTTTGTGCCTCGACCCAAGCCTTGGTCTCGGGGCTGTCCAGCGTCTCGAGCCAGCGGTACGGGTCCGCGACCTTGGTGCCGTGGTAGTTGTCCACCTGGTCCACGGTTCTGGTCTCCGGGTAGGCGTACGGACGCGGCGGCGGCGCGGGGGCCTGAACGACGGGGGCTGGGGCAGGCGGCGGCAAGGTCACCTCGGGGCCGGAACAGGCGGAAATCAGCAGCGTGCAACCGAGCACGGCGGCGAAGGGTGAGGGGAGAAGGCGCATGGGGCACTCCGGAGTGGTCCGACGACCAAGGGAGGTGACGGTAGGCCACCAGACCTGTCGGCGTCAAAGGCAAGCCGTTCGCTGCGCTTGTATTTGACGAAACCGCGGGTGTAGGGTCCGAAGCCGTTTGGGCAAGTGGGTCGGAGGTTCGACGTGAAGATGAGGACGCGCAAGTGGATGGCGTGGGCGTTTGCGGCATTGGGGACCGTCCCGACTGTCGGACTCGCACAACCGGGAAAAGCGGCGCCCAAGGCCGCAGCCACGGTGCCGGTGGCGGACCCGCCTGCGGCGCCCGTTCCGGTGCCCGCGGTCGAGTCGGGGCCTTTGCTGACGCTGAAACAGGCTTACGATATCGCCGTGTCGCACAACCCGTCGATGGCGGTGGCAAGGGCGGGTGTTGACAGCGCAAAGGAGCGAGTGGGCGTGGCGCAGGTGCCGTATCTGCCGTCGGCGACCGTCGAAGCCAGCCACTCGGAGTCCACGTCGAATTACGCACCGCGCGCCGGAGCCTTACCCAGCAGCTCCGGCCTCTCCACGGCCAAGTCCGCCTCCAGCTTCGACCTCTCTCCCTACTGGTCTGCCAGCGCCAACACCCGCTGGACAGCGTGGGACTTCGGCCGCACCGGCGCTTCCGTCGACTTGGCCCGTCGTGGTTTGGACGTCGCCCGCGCCGACTTGGACTCGACCCGCAACCTGCTGTGGCTGCAAGTGTCCGTCGCGTATCTGCAAGCATTGACGGCCGACGCCCTGCTGGTGTCGCTGGCCGAGTCAGAGCGTCAGGCCGAGCGCAACCGTGACATGGCGAAAGCCCGCGTCGAGGCGCAGATTCGCCCCAAGCTGGACCTGCTGAAGGCGGAGAGCGACCTGGCGGCTGCGCAAGTGGCCACGCTGCGAGCGGAAGAGGCCTCGCGGTCCGCGCGCGTCGCTTTGGCTGTCGCGATGGGACAGGACCGGCTGCCTGCGGGGCCGCTGCAGGTGCCGACTTTCCCGTCCGCGCAGCTCGAGAGCCACGATCTGGGGTCGACCGCCTGGCTGGACGAGTCGGTGAAGCGCGCGGCCAAAGCGCGGCCGGAGTGGGCAGCGCTGGAGGCACGGGTCGCCGCAGTGCAGACCGAGCTGGACGCTTTGGACAAGACGATCCTGCCTTCGCTGTACGTTGCCGCACAGGCTTCGGTGGCCGGCATCGAGCTCGACGCGCTTGCATGGAACTACGGCATGACGGGCGGTGTGTCGGTGCCGCTGTCGACCCTGTGGACCCGCTCGGCGTCGATGGGGGACGCCCGTGCGCGGCTGGCCGGCGTCACCGCCCAGCGCGACTCACTGCTGCTGGCGCTGCGGGGCGAGATCGACACCGCACGCACGGCACTGCTGCAGGCGCGCAAGCGGACAAGGGCGGTGGAGTCGTCGCTGGAGTTTTCTGCTGCGGCGCGCGACCACGCTGCCGGGCGCTATGCAGCTGGGGCGGCAAGCCTGTTTGAGCTGGCGGACGCCGAGACGGCACTGACTCAGGCGCGGATCCAGAAGAGTCAGCACACCTTGGACCTCTCGCTGGCCGAAGCGCGCCTGCTGTTCGCGCTGGGCCAGATCGCGCCTTAGGTTCTGGCCTACTCGGCGTTCGGGGGTGCACCGCAGGCGGTCACGTAGCTGTGTACCGCGGTTGGCAATTTACGCCCGTCGTCACTTGTGTCTGGACGTCCTCGGTGTGGGTGCCTAGACTCGATACAGCCCGCAAACGTCTGCCCCCCAATTGGAATCCGATGGAAGCCAAGCTGCTGCGTTCCATGGTCGAGAGCTTGTCTGACGGCGTCATCGCCGCCGACGTCGACGGCAACGTGCTTGTCTACAATGCGGCGGCACAGTGGCTGACCGGTGTGGGGAAGCAGGACGCGCCGATGCAGGCGGGGTCTGAGGCGTACGGTCTGTTCGGCGTGGATATGAAGACGCTGGTGCCGGTCGACGAACTTCCCCTGATGCGCGCGATCCGCGGCCAGGAAACGAACGACTTCGATCTGTTCGTGCGCAACGCGATGCTGCCTCGCGGCCGCTGGATCAGTGCGTCGGGCAAGCCGTGGCGCGACGCGGACGGCAAGCTGCTGGGCGGCGTCGTGGTGGTGCGCGACATCGAGGCGAGGCACCAGGCCGAAGAAGCCGTGCAGCAAGCAAACCGGTTCCTCGACTCGATCCTCGAGAACGTGCCCTCGATGATCTTCCTGAAGGAAGCCGAGAACCTGCGCTTTGTTCGCTTCAATCGCGCCGGAGAGGACCTGTTGGGTCAGTCGCGTCATGCGCTGCTGGGGCGCAACGACTACGACTTCTTCCCCAAGGAGCAAGCCGATTTCTTCGTGGAGCGTGACCGCGAGACGCTGGCGGGCAAGCAGGTGGTCGACGTCCCGGAGGAGCGGATCGCCACCGCGTCGGGAGAACGGTGGCTGCACACGCGCAAGGTGCCGCTGCTGGACGACCACGGGCAGCCGCAGTACCTGCTGGGTATCTCCCACGACATTACGGAACAGCGCATGGCCAAAGAGGTCTTGCGCCGGTCCCACGAGGAACTGGAAGCGCGGGTTCGCGAGCGGACGGTCGAACTGGAGCAGGCGAACACCGAGCTGCGCCGTGAGATTGTGGAGCGCGTCAAGGCCGAGGAGGCCCTGCGCCGCAGTGAGGAGCAGCTTCGTCAGGCGCAGAAGATGGAGGCGATTGGGCGGTTGGCCGGGGGCGTGGCGCACGACTTCAACAACATGCTGACGGCCATCCTCAGCTACGCCCGCATGATGGCGGACGAACGTGCCGAGGGCACCCAGGACCGCGAGGATCTCGAACAGATCTGCGAAGCTGCCGAGCGCGCCGCCAAGCTGACCCACCAACTGCTGGCGTTCAGTCGTCAGCAGGTGCTGCAGCCGGTGAATCTGGACCTACGCGACGTCGTGCTGGGCATGGAGGGGATGCTGCGGCGCCTGATCGGCGAGGACGTCGAGTTGCGCACCTTCTGCGCACAGGAAGTCGGACCCGTGCGCGCCGACCCGAATCAGATCGAGCTGGTGATCCTCAATCTGGCCGTCAACGCCCGCGATGCGATGCCAGCGGGCGGGCGGCTGACCATCGAGGTCGGAGAAGTCGATGTCCAGGAAGGGCTTGCGGCCTCTCACCTCGTGCTGGCCCCGGGTCGCTACACGCTGCTGGCGGTGTCGGACACGGGCGTGGGGATCCCGGCGGACCTGAAGGCGCGGATCTTCGAGCCCTTCTTCACGACCAAGCCTCGCGGCAAGGGCACGGGGCTGGGGCTATCGACCGTCTTCGGTATCGTGCGGCAATCCGGTGGCGACATCGCGGTTTACAGCGAGCCGGCGCAAGGAACGACCTTCCGCGTCTACCTGCCGCTGGCCGAACCTGAGGCCGACGACGGCCCGACTCCGCTCCTGCACGCTGCCCAGGCGCTCGAGGCCGGGGAGGGCACGGTGCTGCTGGTCGAGGACGAGCCGCTGGTGGCCGAGGCTGCTCGCAAGGTCTTGGAAAGCAACGGCTATGTCGTCCTGTCGGCCAGCAATCCCGCGTCCGCGGTTCGCCTGAGCGTCGCTCACCCGGGGCCGATTCACCTGCTGCTGACCGACGTGATCATGCCCGGCATGAACGGTCGCGAGCTGGCGGACCGTCTGGTTCACCAGCGCCCCAGCATGCGGGTGCTGTTCATGTCCGGCTACACCGACAACGCCATCGTTCACCACGGCGTGCTGGACGCGCACGTCGAGTTCCTGGCCAAGCCCTTCACGCCCGACGCCTTGGCGCGCAAGGTGGCAGACGTCTTGAAGCGGTAGCGGTCAGTCCCGCAGCCAGTGGCAAGTATAACCTCCCGGATTTCTTTGTAGATAGTCTTGATGCTCGCCCTCGGCGGGGGTGAAGGGGCCGGCCGTCACGACTTCGGTCACGACCGGACGCTTCCACTTGCCGCTGGCGTTCACCCGCGCGATGACCTCACCCGCCGTCTTCTTCTGCGCCTCGCTGGTGGCGAAGATGGCGGACCGGTATTGGCTGCCGATGTCGTTGCCTTGGCGGTTGGGTGTCGTCGGGTCGTGCAGCTTGAAGAACCACTTCTCCAGCAAATCCGCATAGCTGACCTTGCTGGGGTCAAACACGATCCGCACAGCCTCGGCGTGTCCCGTGCGACCGGTGTGGACGTCGTCGTAGGTCGGGTGGGGCGTCGAACCGCCGGTGTAGCCGACCTCGGTCTCGAGTACCCCCGGGACCTTTCTGAGGATCTCTTCCATCCCCCAGAAGCAGCCGCCCGCCAGCACCGCCTCCTCGGTGGTCGCTTGGCACCCGGGCGCCTGACCGGGGGCAGGGGTGGCGCACACCGCAGACGCCTTGTCCTCGACGGCCTCGGCGGTGCCGGTGAACGCCTGGCGGTAGGCGCCGTAGCCATCGGCCTCCAAGCGATCGAGGGGGATGAAGCGCAATGAGGCGGAATTGATGCAGTATCGCAAGCCCGTGGGTGCGGGACCGTCGTCGAACACGTGGCCCAGGTGCGAGCGGCCACCGGCCGACAGGACTTCGGTGCGCGTCATGCCCCAAGCGCTATCGACCTTTTCGGTCACGCGGGCAGACTCGATGGGTCGGGTGAAGCTGGGCCAGCCGGTGCCCGAGTCGAACTTGTCGCGCGAGCTGAACAAGGGCTCGCCCGTCGCCGAGTCGACGTAGAGGCCCTCGTCGTGGTGGTTCCAGTACGCGTTGCGAAAGGCAGGCTCGGTGGCGCCGCGCTGGGTGACCTCGAACTGCAGGGGCGACAGGCGCTTGCGCAGCTCGGCCTCGCTGGGGCGTGCATAGTCGGGGGCAGGGGGCGTGGTCACGGCGTTCTCCTGGGTCGAGTGGGTGGCGGGCGCATCGGCGCGGTCGTCCACGGTCGTCTGCGGCGCAGTGCGGGCGCAGGCAGAAAGCACAAGCAGGACGAGCAGTTGGCGGAGACGGTTCATGTCGCTTCCTTCCATCCGTGTGTCGGTGGTATCCACGGGTGTCAAAGGTTGGACTCCGGCCGCCCCCGCTTGGATGCGCGGGGCCGCCTGCTTGATGCAACACAAGGTGGTTTGGGGCGATTCCGCGGGTGCTGACCCTTGCGCTACCGCGAGATCCACATCCGCTCAGCCACACACTTGCCCTGAAGGTACTGGGCGCGCGCGGCGGGCGTCGGCTCGGCGACATAGGCGTCGATGTAGCGGTACCAGCACTCCGAGTGGGCGTTGGCCTCGCGTTCGTAGCGCTCCATCGCCCACTGCGCCTCGCCATACCAAGCGGGGGCCAGACCGCAGCGGTCCAGCGCGCACTCGTCGTAAGCGTCGCGATCCGTGGCGGGCAGCAACTGCAGCCGGTCCTGCATCGACGCCGCGCACGCCGCAAGCGAAAGCGACACGCTGGCTACGAGCAGGGTGAAGGGCACGCGGGGCAAGGGAACTCCGGCGAAGGGGAAAGTCCAGACGCCGGGTGCAGGATGGCTGGGAGCGAGGCGGGATTCAAGGGGTGCGGGACGACACCTCATCGGTCTCTGAGTCCTCATCTTCCGTGGCTGTTGCGTCATCGGCCGCGTCGGTCGGCGTCGCATCCTCGGGAGAGGCCACGCAGTCGGCAAAGTCGGACGAGTCGGTTCCGCCCGGCGTCGTCGCGTCACCCCACGCATCGTAGGTGGTGGCGTCAATCCCGGAGCCGCCCATGTCGTCCGTCTTCACGTCGTTCTTGTTGTTGGTCAGGTCGTACGGTCCCGGCGTCGGCACCGGGTTGACGATGCAGCCGGTGACCAGCGTCAGGCCAAGCAGGCAGACGATCAGGCAGAGCAGGTGGCAGCGGCGGTCGACCATGCAGAGTTCCTCCCGGCATCTTCAGAAGCAAGGAGCGTGCCATCCCTGCGTCGTTTCGGAAGTGCTTGAAATCAGAACCAAGCTTGGCACAGGCAGGGTTCCGCTTGGGAAGGGGCGATGCCGTAAATTTCCACACATGTCGCAAAATTCCACATGTCGCAGGGGCCCTTGGCGACGGCGTCTACCCCTCCTACCTTGCATGGGCCGACGCCGCAATCCGGCGCGAACAGGACGACGGATATGGGCATTCTTGCGATGCGGCGGGCCTTGGCCGGTGCCTTGGCGCCGGTGATCACCACGCTGACGCTCGGGCGCGTCGAGGTTGACACGTCGGGAGAGCTGGGCGGCGAAGATATCGCGCAAGAGAAACGCGGCGTTGCCATGAAGCCGCTGGAAGACGTGGACCCGGCGCCGTCGCATGATGCCGACGCTGAATCGCCCACCGCATCTGCCGCAGCCGATGCCGCATCGAACCAGGCATGAGCCACAAAATCCGCGAAGGTGACCCCGCCCCCGACTTCACGCTGCCCGACGCCAACGGCGTGCCCGTGCGTCTGTCCGACGTGTACGCCAAGGGCCCCGTGGTCCTCTACTTCTATCCCAAGGACGAGACGGCCGGTTGCACCGCCCAAGCCTGTGCGTTTCGCGACGCGTATCAGGACTTCACCGATGCGGGCGCCACGGTGGTGGGCGTCAGCATCGACAATTCGGACAGCCATCAGGGGTTTGCGAGTCACCACCGGTTACCGTTCACGCTGCTGAGCGACCCCGACGCCAAGGTACACGGACTGTACGGCGTGCCACGCGCCTTCACGCTGCTGGCGGGACGGATCACGTTCGTGATCGACCGCAAGGGCGCGGTGCGACTGGTGTTCGACTCGCGGATTCGCATGGGTGCCCATGCCCAGGAGTCGCTGGCTGCCGTGCGGCGGTTGGTGTCGACGACGCCTGCCTGACGCTTGCCCCGGTCCTCCGGGGTCGGCATGCTGCACCCTCCCTTGCGCCTTGAAGGTCAGGAGAGGTGCCATGCGACTTCGCTTCCTCGTTTCCTCCTTTGGCTTGCTTGCGCTGTTCGGGATGGCGGCCTGCTCTGGCAGCACCGACTCATCGACCCCGCCGGCCAGCGACCTCGATGCAGTCGACGGCGCGGGCGACGCCGTTCTGGACGCTGCGGACGACGCAACACCGACCGACGCCGCGGGGGACACCGCAGAAGCCGCTGACTCCACTTTGGATGTAGAGACCGACCAAGCCGCTGATGCTGAGGTCGACACCACTGCCGACACCGGCACGGACATCGCGGTCGACACCGACACCGGCGGCGAACCCGAACCCGGTCCCTACTCCTGCGCCGGCAATTGCGGCGGCGAGGCGGAGTACTGCTACTGCGACAGCTGGTGTGAGGAATCGGGCGACTGCTGCGACGACTTCCAGCTGCTGTGCGGCTGCCAGAGCGACTTGGACTGCGGCGCCAGCGACGGCGACTTGTGCCACAGCAACCAGTGTGTTGCGGGCGTTTGTGAGGTCGATTCGGTGGACTGCGAGGACGGCAACCCTTGCACCGACGACTTCTGCGACTCGTCGACCGGCGGTTGCGAGAGCGCTGCGACTTCGGACGGCGTCGAGTGCGATTCGGGCGTCGAGTGTCAGTCTGCGGCGTGCGAGGGCGGGGTCTGCAAGCCCTCAGGCAACTGGCCGGACGGCGAGTGGTGTTGGGACCAGGACGAGTGCACCTACGACGAGACCTGTGTATCGGGCGTTTGCGTGGGTGCCTTCGTCGATACGTGTGACGACAACGACTCGTGCACCATCGACAGCTGCAACCCCGACTGGGGCTGCGACAATGTCGCCGTCGACGGCAACCCGCCGTGCGACGATGGTGAGCCATGCACCTCGGGCGATACCTGCGTCAGTGGCGTGTGCTCGGGCGCGCTCGCCGACGACTCCAGCCCATGCGACGACGGAAGTGCCTGCACCCACGACGATGTCTGCAGCGGCGGAACGTGCATCGGCACCAGCATCTCGTGTGAGGACGGCAACGACTGCACCATCGACACCTGCGACAAGACGACCGGCAGCTGCTTGACCGAGAACGAGGACGACGGCGCCTGGTGCGGCACCCCGGATGCGTGCAGCGAGGCGGTCTGTCACAGCGGCATGTGCGTCTCGAGCGCCAACAACGTCTGCGACGACAACGACCCGTGCACCGCCGATGCCTGTCAGGACAACGACGGTCAGCCCGCCTGCGACCACGCGCCGATTCCCGGGTGCAGCGGCTAGGTTACCGATCGCCGCCGGTCAGTCCTGCGTGTCGCAACAGCGCTTGGCTGGATGGGTCGCGGCCGCGAAACGCCCGAAAGACCTCAGCGGGATGCACGCTGCCCCCCAGCGCCAGCACCGTGTCGCGAAAGCGCCGACCGGTCGCTGCCATGGCTTCGGGGTCGTCCAGTCCAGCCTCCTCAAACGCGGCAAAGGCATCGGCGCTGAGGACTTCTGCCCACTTGTAGCTGTAGTAGCCCGCCGCGTACCCGCCCGCGAAGATGTGGGTGAAGCTGCACAGGAAGCGGTCTTCGGGCAGCGGCGGCAGGACCGTCGTTCGTTCGGCGACCTGCCGGTAGACTTGAAAGGCGTCGGCGGGCTCGCCCGGACCCGCCGACTGGTGCAGTTGCAGGTCGGTCGACGCGAGCATCACCTGGCGCAGCAGGTCGCTGCCGGCGCGAAAGGTGCGGGCGGCCGTGATGCGCGCGAACAGCTCGTCGGGCAACAGCTCGCCGGTCTGAACGTGACCTGACAGCCCGAGCAGCGTCTCGCGGTGGTAGCACCAGTTCTCCATGAATTGGCTGGGCAATTCCACCGCGTCCCACTCGATATTGCGGATGCCCGAGGCCAGACCCTGGTCCACGCGCGTCAGCATGTGCTGCAGGCCGTGGCCAAACTCGTGAAACAGCGTCTCGATCTCGGAGATCGTCATCAGCGACGGCTGGTTGCCCAACGGCGGCGACTGGTTGCACGCGAGGCTTGCGACCGGCAGCCGCAGCCCGCCAAACGTCGCGGCGCGGTTGACGACATCGCTCATCCACGCGCCGCCGCGCTTTTCAGAGGGGCGGCTGTAGGGGTCCAGGAAGAAGGCGGCAATGGCCTCGCCAGTCTCGTTCAGCACCTCGAAGAACCGCACGTCTGCGTGCCACGTCGGCACCTGCCCGTCGGCCGCGCGAATCGTCACGCCGAACAACCGCGAGGCCAGGGCGAACAGGCCGTCGAGCACGCGATGCAGGGGAAAGTACGGGCGCAAGTCCTCTTCGCTGAAGTCGTAGCGGTCTTCGCGCAGCCGCTCGGCCCAGAAGCCCACGTCCCAGTGGCGCAGGTGGTCGGCCTCGGGCGCGTGCTGGGACATCGCAAGATCGCGCAGGTCTTGCAGATCCCGCAGCGCCGCGCCGTAACCCGCTGCCCGCAGTTCCTCGAGTAGCCGCGCCACCGTTGCGCCATCCGGGGCCATCTTCGACGACAAGCTCAGCTCGGCATAGTCGGCAAAGCCCAGCATCCGTGACAGCTCCTGCCGCACGCTCAAGATCCGCTTCAGCAGCGGCTGGTTGTCCAACGCCCCTTCGCTCGCTCGCGTGACGTAGGCGCGGTAGACGGCCTCGCGCAGGTCGCGGCGGCGGCTGTGCTGCAGAAACGGCACGACGCACGGTCCGTCCAGCGTCACACGCCACGGGCCGGCGGTCGGGTCGTCGTTGCCCTCGCGCGCCCCCGGCACCCCGGCGGCGCGCGCTTGCTGCGACGTCAGGTGCAATAGGCTGGTCGGCAACCCTTGGATGTCGGCCTGCGTGGTCAGGTCCAGGGTCCAGGCCTTGGTGGCATCCAGCACGTGGTCGGCAAAGGTGGTGCCCAGCTCGGCCAGCTCCAGCTGCAGGGCGTTGAAGCGGTCGCGCTTCGGTCCGTCGAGCCCGACGCCGCTCTCGTCGGCATCGCGCACCCACGAGGCGACGATGCGACGCTGCGCCGGGTCGAGATCTCGGCCCTCGGGACCATCGCGAAGGGCGCGAAACGCCTGATAGATCGGCCGACTCTGGGCCAGCCGCATCGAGAACTCGACGACCGGCGCCTGCATGACCTCGTGGGCGGCGCGCAGCTCGGGCGAGTTCCGCACGGCCAGCAGGTGCCCGACGGTGCCCCAGGTCAGCTCCAGACGGTCGCTCAGACGCTCGATCGGCTCGACCAGCGACGGCCAGTCCGGGCGGGCCTGAGCCTCGATCCCCTCGAGCTCGGCCGTCAGCGCCGTCAGCAGCACGCGCATCGCGGGCTCGACGTGCTCGGCGCGAATGGCGTCGTAGCGCGGCACCGACCAGCGAGCATTCGCGTGTTGCAGCAGCGGGTTGTCGTGGGCCGTGGGCTGCGTCGCCGCGGGGGAGTCGGTCATGGAGGCCTCTGGGGACTGGGGGGAGGCCGCACGCTACCTGCTCAGGTGCCCACGCACAACCCGTCCAGACACTTCGTGTTGGATGTCGCGGGGTCGCCGTCGTCGCAGTTGGTGCCGTCTTTGAGTTGGGTGATGGCGCAGAGGCCGGTGGCGGGGAGGCAGGCGTTGGTGCGGCAGGGGGTGTTGACGGTGGTGTCGCATTTGACGACGGTGGCCGGGTCGATGACGCACATGGTCGGGCACTTCGACGTGTCGCACATGAGGGTGCCGTTGCAGGGGTTGCCGTCCTCCTTCGGCGAGCAGTGGGCGTTGGTCGTGCAAGTGCAGCAGTTGGGTCCCGCGGAGCAACTCCCCTGCTCGCAAGTGTCGTTCTTGGTGCACCAGTTGCCGTCGTCGCAGGCAGCCCCCGTCACCGGGTTGTGCAGGCACCCTGCGGACTTGTCGCAGCTGTCCGTCGTGCAG
Source organism: Myxococcota bacterium (assembly GCA_049317445.1). Lineage (GTDB taxonomy): Bacteria > Myxococcota_A > UBA9042 > UBA9042 > UBA9042 > CAJBNH01. The sequence continues at coordinate 26,943 of JBMOIG010000046.1, forward strand.
GAATTGCCGTCGTCGCACGCGACGGTCGCTTCGATCGGCAGTCCCACACACGCCCCATCCTTGCACGCGTCTGACTTGGTGCACGCATCGCCGTCGTCGCAGGCGGTGGTCAAAGACGTATGCAAACACCCGGTCTTGGGATCGCAGCTATCGGCCGTGCAACCGTTCTGGTCGTCACAGGCGATCGGGGCACCCTCGCACGACTCGCCCTCGCATTTCTCCGCGGCGGTGCACGGATTGCCGTCGTTGCACGGAACCCCTTGCTTGGTCGTGTACGTACACGCGCCGGTGAGGATCGAGCACTTGCCCTCGACGCACTGCTCGCCGGTGTCGCAGGCCTTCTTGGCGCCCGGTACGCACTGGCCCGCGTTGCAGCTGTCGTTGGCGGTGCAGGGGTTCTCGTCGGCGTCGCACGGTACCAAGCCCTCGGTCGGCTTGAACTGGCAGCCGAGCGAGGCGTCGCAAGTATCCGTCGTGCAAGCGTTCTTGTCGTCGCACGGCAGCGCAGGGCCGGGCGTGCACTGGCCGTCGATGCATTTGTCGGCGGACGTGCAGACCGACCCGTCGGCGTCGCACGGTTGCGTGTTGTTCTCGTATTGGCAGCCGGCCGCTCCGGTGCAGGTGTCGGTGGTGCAGGGATTGCCGTCGTCGCAAGTGCCCTCGTCGATCAGGCCGTCGCAGTCGTCGTCGGTGCTGTTGCATGCCTCGGGGGAGGGTGGCGGCGCCGAACATGCGGTCAGGCCCCCGCCGACGGGAGCCCCGGGCTTGTCGCCCCCCAGACACGTGCGCTTGCCCTCACAAGTCACGCCGTCGGTCGCGACGAAGCACTCGGTGCTCAGCTCCAGCAACAGGGCTGCTTCGCTGCACGTGCACACGCCGCCGTCGGGGACGACGCACTGCTTGCTGGTCTGGCCTGCAACGTCCTGCGACTCCTTGCAGGGGTAGCCGAACGGACAGTCGTCGTCGGTCTGGCAGGCCGTGCCGCAGAAGGCGCCCTCATCGCCAAGCGATACGCAGCGCGCGCCGCTGTTGCCCGGTGAATCGCACTCCACGTTGGCGGTGCAGGGGTTGCAGAGCTTGACGAACGGCGACGGGGCGTCCTCACACGGAAAGCGCTTCGAGCAGTCGCACTGGTAGGGGCACTCGACCGTGCAGACCCAACCTTCGGCGTGTGGGCTCGGACCGCACAGGTCGGTTTCGCAGTCGTCGTTCGACTTGCACGGGCACCCGTAACTGCCCGGTTCGACAACACAGTTGGGCTCAAAACCGGGGGTGTCGGACCCTTCCGCTTCGTCGTCAACCTCGGCAACCGCGTCGGTGCCCGGCGCATCGAGGTCCACAGCATCTGCATCCGGAACAACCACCGTATCAGGCACTTGTGGGACATCGGCCGCGTCGTCCAGCGAGGCGTCCGCGTCCAGCGTGTCGGCCACCGTGGCCTGACCGTCGGGCTCGTCTTGCTTGGCGCCGGTGCAACCGCTCAGCGACAAGCCGGACAGGGTGAGCCAAGCGAGCATTTGGACGAGTCTCGCGCTGCGCATGACACCCTCCCCACCATGGGCCAAGCCCGATGGTCTCTTTCGTGTGTACGCTTGGCGGGGAAGCGGGTCAAACGTGGCGTTCAGATGGGCTGTGGACAGTCGCTGGCCTTGTTTCACCCGCGAAACCCGTAGATCATCCGCCCATGTCTACCCCCCGCATCCTGCTGGTTGACGACGCCCCGGACCAACGCCTGATCCTGCGCGCCTGGCTGTCGCCCACGTGCTCGGTGACCGAAGCCGAGGACGGGCGTCAGGCGGTGACGGCCGCGCGCAACGCCCTGTTTGACCTGGTGTTGATGGACGTGCACATGCCGGTGCTCGACGGTCCCGGTGCGCTGCGCCAGCTTCGGCAGCACGAGCGCGCGGCCGGATTGCCGCCGGTGCCGGTGGTCGCCCTGACGGCGGGAACGCCGGACGACGCGGCAGCCACGTTGGCGCGCGACCCTTGGACAGAGGTGGCGCTGAAGCCCATGCGGAAAGCGGAGTTGCTCGCGCTGGTCGAGCGACTGGCAGGTTCCCGTCCCACGCAGCCCCAGCGCTTGGCTGCAAGCTCCGCGGTCGACCCGGCGATCGCCCAGCTGCTGCCCGTGTTCCTGCGCCGTCGCCAGGACGACGTTGTCGCCTTGACCGCCGCGGTGGACGCGGACGACCTCGAGACCTGTGCCCGCATGGGGCATCGCATCAAGGGATCGTGCGCAACCTATGGATTTCAGGACGCCAGTGACATTGCACGCGGCATCGAGCAGGGCGCCGTGGCGGGCAAGAGCGAAGCGGTCCGAGCCGGTGTGGCGTCGTTGGCGGCGTGGTTGGCGACGCGCTGACTCGGCGCGAGAGCAGGGGCCTTGGCGCGTCAAGACACCTTGAACCGACCCCCTTCTCTGGTACGCTTTGCCGCACTTGCCGGAGCCACTGCGCCGGACTGAGGGGAGCCGATGATCCGACCTCTGCCGCGCATGGAACTGGGCCTGATCGCTTGCTGTCTGGCGTTCTTTGCGTTGTCGTGCGGGGGAACCGCGGCCGAGGGCGCGGACCCCGCGACGGCGGACAGCGGCGACAGCTTGGGCGACGGTGCAGAGACCAGCTTCAACTGCCCGGGGGTGGCCGGTTGTCCCTGCGTGACCAACGACGACTGCCCAGCGCAGAGCGCCTGCACGCCGCGACCTGAGGGCAACACCTGCGCTTTGCCGTGCGTCGCGGGCCAGTGCGGCGCCGACGAAGTGTGCTCGACGGTGCTGAAGACCGACGCCGCCGGCGCCCCCGTGCAAGTGCAGGACCTTTGCGTCCACATGTGGCCCAAGGCGTGTGACCCCTGCGCCACGTCGGACAAGTGTGCGTCCACCATCGACCCGCAAGCGGCGTGCGTCGACTTGCAGGGCGGGCAGGGCGCCAACGGTTGGTTCTGCGCGCCCTCATGCGGTGCAGGCGGCGCGTGCCCGAACGGTTATGCCTGCAAGTCGGTGACCAAGGCTGAGGGCGGCGACCTCGAGCGCTGCGTCCCCGTCTCTGGCCTATGCGCGTGCAGCCCCTCAGCGATCGCCGCCGGTCTGGGCACCTCGTGCAAGCCCGGCGCCTGCCCGGGAGAGCGCGTGTGCACCGTCGACGGCTTGACCGCGTGCGCCGTCACCTCAGGCAGCGCACCAGAGCTGTGCGACGGTCAGGACAACGACTGCGACGGCCTGACCGACGAGCCCAAGGAGCCCGATGACGGCCCCACACCCGCCGCCTGCATCAGCGACGACCCCTGTTACACGGCGACCTGTGGCGGCGCGGCGGGGTGTCTGAAGACGGCGATCACCGCCTTGTGCGATGACGGCGACGCGTGCACCCAAGGTGACGGATGTGTGGAGGGCAAGTGCACGGGTCAGGCGGTTCCGTGCAGTGACGGCAATCCCTGCACCACCGATTCGTGCGTGCCGGCGGACGGTTGCACCTTCCTGCCCGCGACCGGCGCCTGCGACGACAGCGACCCCTGCACCCAGGACGATGCCTGCACCAACGGCAACTGCGAGGGCACACCCCTGACCTGCGACGACGGCAATCCCTGCACCACCGACGCGTGCGAGGGGGCCCAAGGCTGCGTCTCGACCTCGACCCAGGCCCCATGCGACGACGGAGATCCCTGCACCAAGGGCGACACCTGCAACGTCCAAGGCACCTGCGCCGGTACCACGGCCACCTGCGACGACGGTAACCCTTGCACCAAGGATACCTGCGTAGATGGGCTGGGTTGCGAGTCTGCGCCGTCGCAGCAGACCTGCGACGACGGCAACGTGTGCACCGTCGGTGACACCTGCGCACAGGGCTCGTGTGTCGGAACCCCGCAAGACTGCGACGACGGCTTGGGATGCACCACCGACGCCTGCGACCCCGGCAAGGGCTGCGTGTTCACCAAGCTGACCGAAACCTGTGGCGTGGGCGTGCTGCCGTTCGCCGAGAACTTCTCGTGCGACTCCAAGGGGTTCGGACAGTGGCAGCTCAGCGGTGGCGGCAAACCTCCCGCAGGCGCGCCGCCGGTCCGCTGGCAGCTGGCCCAGCTGCCGACCGAGCTTGCGACCGACCCGACGTCGTGCACGCTGGGTGTCCACAACGGGCTGGACCTGACCTGCGGCGCCGGGCAGGCGGCAGTGACGGCGACGGCGGACTCGCCCCAGATCGACGCGACCAAGATCCCCGCGGGTTCTCCGGTGTTTCTGCGGTTTGAGAGCGCCGGCTCTTGGGGCAGCGGGGCGACCGCTCAGGTCCAGATCGCGATCGGGGGGGGCACTTGGACAACGCTTGGCAACCTTCCGGCCAGCGGCGCGGTGTGGGGCAAGGCGCAGCTGGGCCTGGGCGTGGTCGCCGGCAAGACGTTCCAACTCCGCCTGCGGTTCACGATTCCTTCATGCGAGCAGAAAGTGCCAGGTTACGGCTGGTTCGTGCGGTCGCTGGTGGTGTTCCAGGACGTGTGCGCGGTCGGCAACGGCGGTTGCGACGGCTACGCGACCTGCGCCATCGGCCCCGTCGGGAAGAAGGTGTGCACCTGCAACGCCGGATGGTCGGGCGACGGCCTGACCTGCGCCGATCTGGACGAATGCAAGGCCGGCACCGCCGACTGCGCGACCCAAGCGACCTGCGCCAACGAAGAGGGCAGCTATACCTGCACCTGCAACTCGGGCTGGACGGGCGATGGCAAGACGTGCGCTGACGCAGACGAATGCGCCAACGGCACGGCCGGGTGCAGCGCGAACGCGGCTTGCAGCAACTCGCCCGGTTCGTTCACGTGCAAGTGCAAGGACGGCTTTACGGGCGACGGCAAGACGTGCAGCGACGTCGACGAATGCTCCAACGGAACAGCAGGTTGCAGCACAAATGCGACTTGCACCAACTCGCCGGGTTCGTTCACTTGCAAGTGCAAGGAAGGGTTTGCGGGCGACGGCAAGACCTGCACCCCGACGACCGCTGCAACCTGTGTCCAGTACAAGCAGAACTACCCGTCGGCCGGATCGGGCGTGTACCCCATCGATGTCGACGGTGCCGGTCCCAAGCCGACCGTGCAGGCGTACTGCGACATGGCGACCACGGGCGGTCCCTACACCTGGGTGCGGATCAACAACGGCGGCTTGGGCGGCGACCAGAACGCTTACGCCAACCTGTGCAATTCCTATGGCATGGAGATCGTCGTGCCTCGCAACCAGGCTCACGCGTTCGCCATCCGCGCTCAAAACGGCGGCCAGGTGCCGAACGTGATCAACGTATTTCCCAAGTACAACGGCGCAAATGGGCTGGGCAATTGGCAGGGCATCTGCAAGGGTGCACCGTGCGG
>JBMOIG010000047.1:0-31747 GCA_049317445.1 Myxococcota bacterium
CGCTCACTTTCTTCTCACGGATCATCCCTGCAGAACTACCTCGCCCTGTTGGACAAGGGCTCCACAGTGCCAGAGAAGGAACTCTACGTTCGCCTGCGGGCATGGTGGGCGGGAAACGACGCGCGACGTACGGAAGCTGGTGGTGCGCCGATGTCTCCGGGTGAACTGTCGAACCTGGCAGCCCTTGCTCTGATGCTGAACGAGTCGGACGACAGCGACCGGGTCATGAAGGCGGAGGCCATGCGGGAACTTGGGCGCTTCGACCACGCACTTTCGTTGCTTGCGAAACCATTGGATGACCAGCTCGCACATGTTGTGAAGCTCGTCAGGAGCCTGGCCGAGGCCAACGACCCCTGCGTCCGAAAGTTGCGTTTCGAGTAACCGAGCCCCCCGACGGCGGCCGGCGGTTCGAGCGCGCACCCAGGATGTGTCAGGTGGACGTCGAAGCGCTGCAGCCACTTGTAGCCGGTCGACCGGCTCACCGAGGAATCCCGGCACGCCGACGCTATCGGAACGCCTTCCACCCTAACCTTCTGAGCGAATTCCCTCCGTAGTTCCATCTTGTCCACCTGCTTCCACTGCATCTCCGACCTCCCGTCGTGATGCCTCCAGGCGCAAACGATGTGCCCGGTCTGCGCTGCAAAGGATGTGCCCGGTTCGGACCCGTAACCGCGTCCGTGAGTCGTAGCTGTCGCCGAGCGCTTGCCCGCGTCCGCCCGCGGGACTAGGCTTTCCCTTATGGGGGCGAGCGGTTGCCCCCGGGCGGAACGGATGAGCCCCGACACCCTGCTCGATGACATCGTCTGCCGCATCTTGTCGGTGCACCCAGGGGCGCGCGTCGTGCTGTTCGGCTCGCGGGCGACGGGACGGCATCGGCCCGACAGCGACGTCGATCTCGTGGTCGTCGTGCCGGACCTGCCCGAGCACGAGCCCAGGTCTGCCCGGATCCGGGCCGCCCTGCGGGGAGTGGGCGTGGGGTTGGATCTGGTCGTACTGACGCCTGACGAGTGGACGTCGATGCGCCACATGCGCAACAGCGTCGTGCGGGAGGCGGCAGAGACTGGCCGTGTGCTCCATGAAGCGGCCTGATCCCGGTACCGCCTGGCCCTGGTTTGCCCTTGCAGAAGCGGACCTGGCCGTTGCCAGGATGATTCTTGAACGCGCCGACGCCACCGACGAGTTGTTGGGTCTGGCCTGCTTTCACGGACAGCAGGCCGCGGAAAAGGCGATGAAGGGCGTGTTGACTGGCCTCGACTTGCCTGCCCCCCGCAGCCACGACCTGACGGTCATCGGCCAGGCTGTCGCTGGGGCTGTCGAAGTTCCCGGAGAGGTAGTGCTCGCTTGTGAAGCGCTTGCCGACTACGGCGTGGGACCACGTTACCCGCTGCCAGGACGATCGGTGACGCGCGAGATGGCAACCCGGGCACGGCTGGATGCGGAGATCGTGTGCGGTTGGAGTTCGGTGCTGGTCAACGGCTAGGCTGGCAACCTGATCCTGGGTGGGCGGCGGCGGGCTATGTCGCCCTGCCGGGCGGCGTTGAGCCGGCCGCGGGTGAGCATGGAGAGGGGGGCGCGAAGCGACGGGGTGAGGCGCGAAAGTTGCATGGCCACGCATGGTTACGTAGATGTGTAGGATCTCTAGCCTTGGGTCGACCACCCGCCCCGCCACGCAGCCCCGCCGACCCCGTCAACTCAAGAAGAACGCCAAAATCACCGCACCCGTCACGAACGACGTGGCCTCGATGAGTCCCACGCCCACATTGCGGTCGCGAACGATCTCGTCCTTCAACCGCGCCCCACCGAGCATCACGCGGTCGGTGGCCACGCGCATGGCAAATAGCAAAGCCACCATGGCGAGCATATCGACGCCCATCGACTGCAGATCCGCCGCCCAGCCCGCGCCCTCGCCGTGCAGCACCGCCTCGACCGTGATGCCCACGGCCAGCAGGATGCCCGCGATCGGCAGACCCGCCGCGAGATTCTTGCCCTTCAGCTCGGCCAGGTCGTCGTACGGCGTCAGCTTCTGGTACAGCAGACTGACCACGATCAGCATCGCCTGACCGATGAACGCCCAGAGGATCCGGTCGAGCAACGCCGAGTCGTGCCCCAGCGCGCCGCGGATCACCAGACCGGTGGCGACCGCGCCGGCCGCCCGCCCCACGGCGACCGCGGTGTTGTGGTTCTCGTTGACTTCCTTGTGGTTGTCCAAGCCGCGGAACACGATCTTGGCCGTCAGCCAGTCGTTCAGCAGCAGCATGGCCGTGACCAGCAGGCCCGTCATCGCCAGCTCGGACGCTTGCGCCACCCAGCCGTCAGACGTGACCTGAAACGACCCGACCAGGCCAAACACGAGGCCCAGCAGATAGCCCGATACCTCGATGGCCGCCGCCGGATTGTCCTTGGTCGTCAGGATCTCGCCCATCTTGTGGCCGCGCAGCAAGGCGATGGCGTCGCGGGCCAGCTTGCCCACGTAGACAATCGCCAGGGCGAGCACCAGGAACGAGGCCGAGTAACCCAGCGCCTGCCAGTCTGCTGCCGTCATGTGCGTCTCCTCGTTGTCCAGTCCCCGGGGGACTTCTTGAAGGGTAGCCTGCGAACTTCCGTTCGGAGTCCCTTGCCGGTGTGCGTCACTTGCTTCGTCTAGATCCCGTTGAACCGCAACGGCGGGGGACGAGCCCCCGCCCTATTTCGTCGCAATCTGCGCGTAGAAATCGTTGCCCTTGTCGTCGACCAGGATGAAGGCCGGGAAATTCTCGACCTGAATGCGGTAAATCGCCTCCATGCCCAGCTCTGGATACTCGATCAACTCGACCTTGCGAATGTTCTCGGCCGCCAGCAGCGCCGCCGGGCCGCCGATGCTGCCCAGGTAGAAGCCGCCGTGCTTGTGGCAGGCGTCGGTCACGGCCTTGCTGCGATTGCCCTTGGCGATCATGACCATCGAGCCGCCGTTGGCTTGGAACAGATCGACGTAGCTGTCCATGCGCCCAGCCGTCGTGGGGCCGAACGAGCCCGACGGCAGCCCCTGCGGCGTCTTGGCCGGTCCCGCGTAGTACACCGGGTGATCCTTCAGGTATTGCGGCAGGCCCTCGCCGCGGTCCAGGCGCTCCTTCAGCTTCGCGTGGGCGATGTCGCGCGCGACGATGATGGTGCCGTTGAGCGAAAGCTGTGTGGTGACGGGGTACTTGGACAGCTCGGCCAGGATCTCGGGCATCGGCCGCGACAGGTCGACCGCGACCGCTCCGTGGTCGTGCTTCTGTCGGTAGCGGTCGGGGATGAAACGGCCGGGATTGCGCTCCAGCTCCTCCAACCACAGGCCATCCTTGTCGATCTTGGCTTTGACATTGCGGTCGGCCGAGCACGAAACGCCCATGCCGATGGGGCACGACGCACCGTGGCGGGGCAGGCGCACCACCTTGACGTCCAGCGCAAAGTACTTGCCGCCGAATTGGGCGCCGAAGCCGATGTGGCGGGACGCCTCGAGCAACGTCTGCTCCAGCTCCAGATCGCGAAACGCCTGCCCGCCTGCGTTGCCCTCGGTCGGCAGCCCGTCGAGATAACCGGCGGAAGCGAGCTTGACGGTCTTCAGACAGCCCTCAGCCGAGGTGCCGCCGATGACGAACGCGATGTGGTACGGCGGACACGCGGCGGTGCCCAGGTACTTCATCTTGTCGATCAGGAACTTCTCCAGCGTCCCCGGCGACAGCGTGGCCTTGGTCTCCTGATACAGCATCGTCTTGTTGCCCGACCCGCCGCCCTTGGTGACGAACAGAAAGCGATAGGCCATGCCCGGCGTGGCGTACACGTCGATCTGCGCGGGCAGGTTCGACCCCGTGTTCACTTCCTTGTACAGCGACAGCGGGGCGTTCTGCGAATAGCGAAGGTTCTCGCGGGTATACGTCTCGAACACGCCCTGGGCCAGCCGCGCCTCGTCGTCTGCGCCCGTCCAGACCTGCTGGCCCTTCTTGGCGACGATGGTGGCGGTCCCGGTGTCCTGGCACAGCGGCAGCTGGCCCTGGGCGGCGACTTCTGCGTTGCGCAGCAGGGCCACGGCTACGCCGCGGTCATTTGGGGACGCTTCCGGATCGATCAGGATCTCAGCCACTTGCGCCAAGTGAGCAGGTCGCAGCAGGAACGACACGTCGCGGATCGCCTCACGCGCCAGCAGCGTCAGCGCCTCGGGCTGCACCACCAGCATGTCCCGGTCCTGAAAGGTCTGGACCGACACGTGGTCCTGGGTGATCAGGCGGTACTTGGTGGCGTCGGGGGCAAGCGGGAACGGCGGCTGGTACGCGAACTCGGGCATGGCAAGGCTCCGTGGCGCGAGAGGTCGAAGTCGGGGAGGGCGCCCCGGGGTCCTGGCGGGGCGTGGCGAGCGTAGCACCGGGCTTGGGGCAGGGCTACGGGGTCGCGACCTTGCCAACGCACCACCCGCAAGCCACTCTTGCGCCTGAGCCCGCAAAGGCGGGCTTCTCGAATGATAGCTCACCATTTCAATGGTGAGTGCCGCAACGGCCGGTCGCCCGACACGGTCGCCCTGCGCACCCAATGGTCCCGCCCCATCCAGGAGCATCCCATGCACGTCTGGCTCAATCAGCAGTTCGTCGCGGTCGAGATCGGCGAGCCGCAACTCTATGGCAACGCGTATGTCTGCGGCGTTCAGCTGCCCGGCCGTGCCGACGGCGTGCAGGTGGCGATGGACGCGTATGCAACTGCCCAGCAGTACGGGCACTTGCGCGACCTGACGGTGCTGGCGGCCCGCAGCGCGGCGGCGGCGATTCAGCGCCCCGGAACCGCGCTCGTCCCCGTCACCAACGCAGAGCTTCAGGCCCTTTGGAGCTTGGCGCAGCAGGGGCAGACCGAGAAGCTGGCGGCCCAGGTGGTGACGCTGCTGCTGGCGGCGTGGCACCGGCAGAAGCCGCTGGACGTGTTCAGCATCGCCGCGTCGCTGAAGCGGTCGGTGTGGGACGTGCTGGGGGCGCTGAAGCTACTGAACGGCTATGGCGCCATCGCGTACGGGCAGGGGGTGCCTGACCCAGCCGACCTGACGCCGCAAGCCGGGCGTGTGTCGGTCAAGCTGGCGTCTGAGCCGCCCAACGTTGCGCAGCTGGTGGCGTTTACCGACGCGCTGAGCAGGTCGGTCGACACGCTGCCGCGGTAGGAAGCGCGTGGGCCGGTCGAGCCCCACGTTTTTGGCGCAGGTATGAAGAAGTGTGAGTCCCCCCCCCCCCCCCCCCCGCGCCTCGCAAGTTGCGCAAATATTGGCAATTAACGAATTTTCACCCCCACCGGGGGGGGCGGGAACTCAGCGATAACAACTTTGCGTCCGGATTCTGCTCTACGTCACGCGGCCGCCGACAGAGATTCGTTACCCTTCCTTTCGGCCCAACCTTGTGGGGAGGAAAGGCCAAAGCCCCCGTGCCCCCGCATACGCCAAGCGCCATCGGTCCTTCGGGCCGACGCGCTCTCGACAATTGCCGAGTGCCACCATGCCGCTTCCGCTCTGCCGCCAGCCGGTCCAGCGCCTGACGACTTGTGCATCCACCCGTTCTTTCGCGGCTTCAGCCGTCTTTGTGCTGTGGGCGGCGATGGCCCCAGCCATGACCGGGTGCGGCGACGATGTCCCGGACGCGTCGGGGACGGTTGCCGACGGCGGCGACGCGGACGGCGACCTCGGCCTATCGGACGGGCTTCTGGACGACGGAACGGCCGTCGACGGCTTGGCGGACGGCTTGGTCGATGGATTGGTCGATGGATTGGCGGACGGCCTCACCGACGGCACGCAAGGCACCGACGTGGCGGGCGACCTTAGCGACGTCGCGCCGGGCAGTGATGTTCTGTCGGACGCAGAGGTCGATGACGCGGGCACTGACGCCGCTGACCCCGACGCGACGGTCGATGTTGCCGACACCGCGCAGACGGATGCGATCGACGACGCCGACGCGGACGACGCGAATGCTCCTGACCAGACCGGCGATACGGCCGACACCGGCATCTCGCCCGGTGGTTGGTCCATGAAATGCTTTGCCTGTCATGGAGATGCGACCCGCGACGACCCAGCCCCTCCGGTCGACACCAGCGGGTTGGCCGAGACCTGGTACCCCACGGTTGGCGCGCACACCATCCACCTGAGCAAAGCCGATTGGCACAAGACGGTGGTGTGTACCGAGTGCCACGCGGTCCCCTCCAAGATGAAGGACCCGGCGGTGCCGACCCACCTGAACTTGAAGAACGACCTGATCTGGGGTCCGGTGGCCAAGCAGGGCAGCTACGACGGCACGGAAGACACATGCTCTGGCACCTATTGTCACGGCGGCACGCTGCAACCCGACCTGATCGGTCAGGCCAGTCAGCGCAAGCCCCTGTGGACCAACCTCGACGGCACCCAGGATGCGTGCGGCAGCGCCTGCCACACCAACCCGCCGGGCGGCAACCACCCCAAGAAGGGCAAGTGCGAGTCGTGCCACGCCGAGACTCTGACGAGCTATGACGCCGCGACGGCGACGGCAGTGTGGAAGGACGCGAATTTGCACGTGGACGGCAAGGTACAGGTGCAGGGCAACCTGTCGTGCACCAGCTGCCACGGCGACGAACCCAGCAACGACCCCGCGCCGCCCGTCGGCACCAAGGGCGAGACGAAGACCACCCAGATCGCGGTGGGCGCGCACACCCAGCACTTGCAGGGTTCGTCGTGGCACCGCCCGGGCCAGTGCTCGGACTGCCACGTCGAGCCGGATGTGATGTTGCACGCCACGGGTGCCGTCGAGTTGCTGTGGGGCACCGTCGCGACCGCGGGCAGCGCCAAGCCCGGGTGGGACGTGGGTTCTGCCACTTGCTCGAGCACTTGGTGTCACGGCGGCAAGCTGGCCGGTCCCAAGCCCGGCGGCAGCGTTGTGCCCGCGCCTAAGTGGACCCAGGTCGACGGCAGCCAGGCCGCGTGCGGCTCGTCGTGCCACACCAACCCGCCCGGCGGCGGCCACCCGCAGGGCAGCCTGTGCGCCAACTGCCACGGCGAAGTCATCGCAACGTTCGACCCGGCCAAGAACAAGGCGACTTGGAAGAACGCAGCCTTGCACGTCGACGGCAAGGTCCAGGCGACCGGCAACGACTGCACCAGTTGCCACGGCGACCCCGACGCCAAGAACCCGATGCCGCCCAAGAGCACGCAAGGCGAGACTGCGACCACGGCGCCCGGCGTCGGCGCCCACGCCCAGCACATCCAGGGGGGCGACTGGCACCGTGCCGGACAATGCGCCGACTGCCACAAGCTGCCGACCGACCTGGGGCACGCGGACGGTCTGGTCGACTTCGTCTGGGGCGCGGTGGCGGTGGCCCAGGGCGGCAAGCCCGCTTTCGATGACGTCAAGCTGACTTGCAGCGGCTCGCACTGCCACGGTTCGACGCTGCAGCCGGCAAAAACGGGCGGCAAGTCCCTGCGCGAGCCCGTCTGGAACAAGGTTGACGGCAGCCAGGTCGCTTGCGGTTCGACCTGTCACACCAATCCTCCCGGCGGCACCCACCCGCCCAGCACGGCCTGCGCGACCTGCCACGGCAGTGTGATCAGCGCCTACGACGCCACCACGGCCAAGGCCAAGTGGCAGGACGCAAGTCTGCATGTCGACGGCAAGATCCAGACGGTCACGCTCGACTGCACCGGTTGCCATGGCGACCCGGCGACGAAGGACCCGGCGCCGCCCAAAGGCACCCACGGCGAGCTGGACACGACTGACCGCGCGGTGGGCGCCCACGCGAACCACCTGAAGTCCAGCCCGTGGCACCGTGCCGGCGTTTGCACCGACTGCCACGTGGAGCCCGCCACGCCGCTGCACGCAGACGGCAAGGTTGGCCTGACGTGGGGGGATGTGCCGAAAAAGGACGGCGCCGTGCCCGCTTGGGATGCGGCACAGGTCACCTGCAACAGCAACTACTGCCACGGTGCGACGCTACAGCCGGCCAAGACCGGCGGCACGGTGGCCCGAAAGCCCGTGTGGACGCAGGTCGACGGCAGTCAGGCCCAGTGCGGTTCGACCTGTCACACCAACCCGCCCGGCGGCAACCACCCGAACAGCAGCCTTTGCTCGCACTGCCACGGCGCCGTGATCAGCGACTATGATCTCGCCACCGGCAAGGCGACCTGGAAGAACGCGAATCTGCACGTGAACGGCGTGGTCGAGAAGACGCCTTCGACGTGTGTGACTTGCCACGGCGACATTGCCAACTTGTCGGCCGCACCGCCCATCGGCACCAAGGGTGAGACGGCGACGACGGACCGCGCGGTCGGCGCTCACGCGCAACACCGTGGCACCGCCACTTGGCACCGGGACGTTCAGTGCAAGGACTGCCACCCTGCGACCTCGTCCATGCTGCACAGCAACGGCAAGATCGAATTGACGTGGAGCAGCGTCGTTCTGGCCGATGCCGCACAACCGGTCTGGGACGTCGGCACGACCACTTGTGCCGGCACCTACTGCCACGGCTCGACCCTGCTGGGGGCCAACGCCGGTGGCAAAGTCATGCGCACGCCCAAGTGGACTCAGGTCGACGGCACACAGGACGCGTGCGGCGTCACGTGCCACACGTTGCCGCCCGGCGGCGCTCACCCGCAGAACACGGCGTGCGCGACTTGCCACGGCGCCACGATTGCGTCGAATGACCCGGCGACGACCCCCGTGAAGTGGGCCGACCGCACCCTGCATGTCGACGGAAAGGTCGATGTGGGCGGGCTGACCTGTACGGCCTGCCATGGCGACAAAGCGACCAACGACCCCGCCCCACCGCTGGGGACGAACGGAGAGACGGCCACCACCTCCATCGCGGTCGGTGCCCACCAGCAGCATCTCGGCGGCTCCGATGCCCACCGGGCTGGCGAGTGCTCGGACTGTCACGTGGTCCCCGACTCGACGACCCACACCAACGGCAAGATCGACCTTGCGTGGAGCGCACTTGCCAAGACCGACCAGCAAACGCCCGCGTGGGACGTGAATCAAGCGACCTGCGCCACCACGTATTGCCACGGCAACTCTCTGGGGCCGGCCAAGGTCGGCGGAACGCTGCTGCGCACCCCGAAGTGGACGCAGGTCGACGGGACGCAGAACAAGTGCGGCGCCACATGCCACACCAACCCGCCCGGCGGCGCGCACCCGAAGAGCACGGCCTGCGCGACGTGCCACAGCGCAACGATCGCGGCCTACGACGCAACGGCCGCCAAGGCAACTTGGAAGGACCCGGAATTGCACGTCAATGGTCAGGTCGATGTCTCGGCCTTGGCGTGCACCACGTGCCACGGCGATGCGGCGACCAACGACCCCGCACCGCCCAGGGGCACGCTGGGCGAGGCCTTGACCACCGCCAAGGCCGTCGGCGCGCACCAGCAGCACTTGGGTGCCAGCGATTCGCACCGCGCCGGCGAGTGCACCGACTGCCACACGGTACCGACCTCGCAAACGCACACGGACGGCAAGGTCGACCTCGCGTTCGGCACGCTGGCCAAGACCGACCTGCAGACGCCGGCTTGGGACGGAACTCAGGCGACGTGCGGCAGCACTTATTGTCACGGTAGCTCCCTGGGCCCGGCCAAGGTTGGCGGAGCGACCCTTCGCACACCGAAGTGGACGCAGGTCGACGGCACCCAGAATCAGTGCGGCGCGACGTGCCACACCAACCCTCCCGGCGGCACCCACCCGCAGAGCACGGCGTGTCAATCCTGCCACGGCGCGTCGATCGCTTCGTATGACGCGGCGACCGCCAAGGCGACGTGGACCAACGCATCGCTGCACGTCAACGGCAAGACAGAGGTCACCGCCCTCGTCTGTACCACCTGCCACGGCGACGCGGCGACGAACAACCCCGCGCCTCCCAAGGGGACCAAGGGCGAAACCTCGGTGGCCGCCAAGGCGGTGGGCACCCATCAGCAGCACCTGACCGCAAGTGCTTGGCACCGCGAGGGCAAGTGCGAAGACTGCCACACCCTGCCCACTTCGCAGACGCATACCGACGGCAAGGTCGACCTCGCCTTCGGTGCGGTCGCCAAGGCCGGCAACGCCACGCCTGCATGGGACACGTCGGCCGTGACCTGCAGCGGAACCTGGTGCCACGGCGAGAAACTGGACGGCCCCAAGGTCGGCGGAACCGTTCTGCGCACCCCGAAGTGGACCACCGGCGACGGCTCTCAGGACGCTTGCGGCGCAACCTGCCACACCAACCCGCCCGGCGGCGCCCACCCGCAGAGCAACGCTTGCCAGCAGTGCCACGCCGGCGTGGTCAGCAGCTACGACCCGGTGACCAAGGCCACGCAGTGGGCCAACGCCGACCTGCACATCGACGGTAAGGTCGACGTCATCGGCATGTCCTGCACGGCCTGCCACGGTGACGACGCCACCAACAACCCGGCGCCGCCCAAGGGCACCAACGGCGAGACGCAGACGTCCCAGCTGGCCGTCGGCGCCCACGCTCAGCACCTCGCGACGTCGGACTGGCACGCCAGCGGCAAGTGCACCGACTGCCATCAGGTTCCGGTGGATATGGGGCACACCGACGGCACGGTGGACATGGCCTTCGCGGGCAACGCGGTCGCTGACCTGGCCAAACCGTCTTGGGACAAGTCGAACGCGAAGTGCTCGGGCACGTACTGCCACGGCTCGACCCTGCAACCTGCCGCCGCGGGCGGCGTGACCCAGCGCACCCCGCTGTGGACCAAGGTCGACGGCACGCAGAACGCCTGCGGCTCGACCTGCCACACCAACCCGCCTGGCGGCTCGCACCCGGCGTCTCCCAACTGCGCGCAGTGCCACGCGGATGTCATCGCGTCCTACGTCGGCGGCGCCTCACCCAAGGCCACGTGGAAGAACCCGAACTTGCACATCGACGGCAAGGTCGAGGTCAAGGCGATGACCTGCACCGCGTGCCACGGCGACACGCCGACCAACAACCCCGCCCCGCCGCTGGGGACCAAGGGCGAGACGGCGACCACGACCCCGGCGGTTGGCGCTCACGGTCAGCACTTGGGCGCAAGCACCTGGCACCGCGCCGGCGAGTGCACCGACTGCCACACCGTGCCGGCCGCGATGGACCATCAGAACGGCACGCGCGACCTGACTTGGGGGGGCACGGCGGCTGTGAACGGGGCCAAGCCCTCGTACTCCGGCGCGAATCTGACTTGCTCCGGGACCTACTGCCACGGCAACACGCTGTACGGACCCAAGCCGGGCGGCACGATCGCGCGCACTCCTCAGTGGACCAAGGTCGACGGGACCCAAGATGCGTGCGGCGCGACGTGCCACACCCTGCCACCGGCCACTCCCCACCCGCAGAACGAGAACTGCGCGCAGTGCCACGGGGCGGTCGTCAAGTCCATCACCCCCGGTAACCCGGCTTCGGTGGTGTGGAACAATCCCGCGCTGCACATCGACGGCAAGATCGACATGCCCAACGTGACTTGTGTCAGCTGTCACGGCAACGCCGTCACCAACTCCCCCGCGCCGCCGGTCGGCAGCAAGGGTGAGAAGCTGACGACGGACAAGGCCGTCGGCGCACACGCCCAGCACCTTGCGGCGGGCACCACGTGGCACCGGGACGGCCAGTGCATCGACTGTCACACCGTTCCCGCATCCAACTTGCACGCAAACGGCCAGTCGGACATGAACTGGAGCACCCCCAGCAACGCCGGCGGCTTGACCCCAACCTACACCGCTGCCGACGCGACCTGCGCCAACAACTGGTGTCACGGCGGTGCGTTGGGACCGGCCAAGACGGGTGGGACGGTCGTGTGGACCCCCTCCTGGACCAAGGTGGATGGCACCCAGGATGCTTGTGGCTCGACTTGCCACACCAACCCGCCGGGCGGCTCGCACGTGGTCCACACGGACTGCACGATCTGTCACACGGCGGTGGTCGCTGCGTTCAACCCGGTGGACAACGCCACCACATGGGTCGACCGCAAGCTGCACGTCAACGGCAAGACCGAATCGAATGTTTATCACGACTTGGTCGGGTGGACCTCGCCCAAGTTCGGCCAGCAGCATCACGGCTCCAACTGGTTCATGCGCAACCAGCAGCGCGACGAGCACAACTCCGGGTGCACCAAGTGCCATGGTCTGGACCTGCTTGGCGGGACGGTGGGCGTGTCGTGCTCGAACAGCAGCTGCCACGGCGGTGACTGGAAGTCCTGCGACTTCTGCCATGGCACCAAGGGCGTTTCACAGGCCCCGCCCATCGGCGTCGCCAACGAGACCGCCACCAACACCTTGGGCGTCGGCCGTCACAACGCGCACCTGACCGCGACGGCCAGCCACGTGGCCTTCGCTTGCACCAACTGCCACACCGTTCCTCCCGCCGGCGACACCGACCACGCCATGCAATACGCGTACTCGGCCGACTTGACGACCACCGGCCACCACGGCGACGTCGCGTTCTCGGGCGGCGCGACCGGCATGACGTTCAACGTCAACGCGACGACCGGCAACCCGGCCAGCGCGCGCGGCACATGCCTCGGCAGCTGCCACTCGAACGGCCGCGGCGGCAACCCGGTGGTCACGCCGTACTGGGCGGGCGGCAACTGGTCAGTGGGCAACTGCGGCAACTGCCACGCAGCATCCCCCAACACCGGCCGTCATGGCGCGCACGTCGGAGAGCTGGGCTGCACCGGCTGCCACCCGGCCGCCAACAGCAGCTCGCACATGAACGGTACGCGCGACGTGCTGGCCGTCATCTCCGGCGGCACGGGCGGCGGCTCGGTGACGACCAAGGCCCCCGGCACCGCTACGCAGTGCCCGACGCGCTGGTCCTGCACGGGCAACTGCCACGGGATGAGTCACAATCCATTGTGCTGGTAGTTCGAAAGCGACCCCTCCGGACGGCAGGTTTCGCGCCGTCCAGGAGGGGGGCCGTCACTTAGCGGCGCTTGGGACCGGCCGCCGCGACTTCGGGCGGGCAGCCGTCGGCGAACTTCTTGAAGTTGTCGATGAAGCGGGAACCCAGCTCGAAGTAGCGATCCCAATAGCCCTTCTGGTCGGGCCACGAGCTCTCGGGGTTCAGCACGCCTTGGGGCACGCCATCGCACTCCATCGGCACCTCGAACCCAAAGACCGGGTCCTTGCGGTACGCGACTTGATCCAGCTTGCCGTCGAGCGCCGCGTTCAGCAGCGCGCGGGTGTGGCGGATGCTGATGCGCTTGCCCACGCGGTACGGGCCACCCACCCAGCCGGTGTTGACCAGCCAGCAGCGCACGCCGTAACGGTCGATCTTGCGCTTGAGCAGATCGGCGTAGAAGCCCGGATGGTGCACCATGAAGGGACCGCCGAAACACGTCGAGAACGTGATCGTGGGCTCCTTGTTCATGTCCATCTCGGTGCCGCTGACCTTGGCCGTGTAGCCGGAGATGAAGTGGTACAGCGCCTGCTCAGTCGACAGCCGCGCGATGGGGGGCATCACGCCTGACGCGTCGCAGGTCAGCATCACGATGTCGCGCGGGTGGCCGGCACGCTTGGACGGCACGGAATTGCCAATGAAAGACATCGGATAGGACGCGCGCGTGTTCTCGGTGTGGCGGTCGTCGTCCAGGTCCAGCACGCGCGAAACCGGGTCGTAGACGACGTTCTCGAGGATCGTCCCGAACCGGTGGGTGCAGGCGTAGATCTCGGGCTCGGCCGTCTCGGACAGACTGATGACCTTGGCGTAGCAGCCGTTCTCGTGATTGAAGACGCCCGCGTCGCTCCAACCGTGTTCGTCGTCGCCGATCAGGTTGCGGTTGGGGTCGGCCGACAGCGTCGTCTTTCCGGTGCCGGACAGGCCGAAGAAGATGGCCACCGCGCCGTCACGCCCGACATTGGCTGAGCAGTGCATCGACATCACGCCCTTCAGCGGCAGGATGTAGTTCATCACCGTGAACATCGACTTCTTGATCTCGCCGGCATAGCCCGTGCCGCCGATGATCGCGATCTTCTGGTCGAAGCTGAGCACGATGAAGGTCTTGGTCGCGGTCGAGTCGATCTCGGGCATGCCCTGGAACGACGGCGCACAGATCAGCGTGAATTCAGGCACGAAGCGCGCCGACTCGTCGGGGTTCTCGACCGGCAGGAACATGTTGCGCGCAAACAGGCTGTGCCACGCGTACTCGGTGATGATGCGGACCGCGATCCGATGCTCTGGGTCGGCGCCCACGTAGCAATCCTGCACGAACACGTCGTGGCCCTGCAGGAAGCCTTGCAAGCGGGCGTACAGGACGCCGAATTTCTCGGGCGTATACGGGCGGTTGTACTGGCCCCACCAGACGTGGTCTTCGGAGCCGGGCTCCTTCACCACGAACTTGTCGTTGGCCGCACGCGCGGTGTGCTTGCCGGTCGAGCAGACGAAAGGTCCGCCTTGGGCGATGCGCCCCTCCTTGCGGAACAGCGCCTCTTCGTACAGCGCGGGCGTGTTGAGGTTCCAGTACACGCCGCCCAGGTTCTGCAACCCGTGATTCTCGAGTCCGAATGAGCTCTTGACCGCCTTGGACTCGGGCGTGGCGGGCGTCTTGATGTCGAGCAAGTTGATCATGGTGCCACCTTCCTCAAGTCCAATCGCGGACGAGCCTGCGGTCGCCGACGTAGATGTCTCGGGGCGCCTTGGGGTCCAGCGCCCACTTGATGCGCTCCAGGCCCTCGGTGATTTCCTTCAGCGACCCGCAGTACGACAACCGCAGGTGCCCCTCGAAACCGAATTCCTTGCCCGGCACCGTGACGACCAGCGCCTTTTCGAGCAGGAACTGCGACAGGGCCTCGGAACTCTTGTTGTAGTAGGAAAAGTCCGGCAGGCAGTAAAAGGTGCCGCAGGGCTTCTCGAGGTACACGTTGTCGAACGACGCGAGCTCTTGGACCATGATGTTGCGGGCGTTCTGCAGGGTTGCATTCAGGCTGTCGACCACGCCTTGCATCCCCAACAGCGCACCGACCGCCGCCGACTGCAGCAGCGCCGACGGGCACGACACGGTTTGGCCCTGCACGTTGGTCATGGTGCGGATGACGGCCTTGGACGCGATGGCCCAGCCGATGCGAAAGCCGGTCATGCCGTACAGCTTGGACAGGCCGTTGATCACCACAAGTCGCGAATTCTCGAACGGTTCCTTGACGAAGGCGTACGCCGGCGTCGGCTTGCGGCCGTCGAACACGAGTTTGTGGTAGATGTCGTCCATCACGAGCCACAGCTTCTTGCGCTCGCACAGCTCGACGATGCCCTGCACGAAGTCGTCGCTGTAGACGGCACCGCTCGGGTTGTTCGGGCTGTTGAGGATGATCATCTTGGTGTAGGAGTTGACCGCTGCCTCGATGTCCTTCAGGCGCGGCTGGAAGCGACCGTCCTCGGACTTCACGGTCACCGGTACCGCATAGACCATCTTCACCATCTCGGGATAGCTGACCCAGTAGGGCGCCGGGATGATGACTTCGTCTTGCGGGTTCAGCACCGTCAGGAACAGCGAGTACAGCGCCGCCTTGGCGCCGGGGGCGACCATGACGTTCTCGGGTCCGACGACCTTGCCGTAGCTCTCCTCCGTGTACCGGAGGATCGCTTTCTTCAGCGCGGGGATGCCGTCGGTCGGCGTGTACTTCACCTCTGCGGTACTGAGCTTGGCCGAGGCCGCCAGAATCGCGTCGATGGGGGTCTTGATCTTGGGTTCGCCGCTGCCGAGGTGAATCACGGCCTCGCCGCGTTCCTTCAGCAGGTTGGCTTTTTCATTCAGTTTGAGGGTCGGCGACTCGCCGATGGCCCTGGCCAGGACACTGATGCTCATCTTGGACTCCGTTGCAGCCGCCCGGGGCGCCGGAGGATGTCTGGGAATCAGGGGGGGAGACACATGGCCCGGCTACGCACCGAACCACGACGACTGTTGCCACAGGCCAGCGCCAGTGGCAAGCGGGGGCGGGAACGATGCAGCGAAAGGCCGCCACCCCCGCGCCTGCCTTGGGTTTTCACCTTGACGTCGGCAGCCTGCGGGCGTACTCTCTCGCCCCTTCCGCCAGCCCCAACCGGGGTGATGCGTGGATGGTACAGGGAAGTTGGTGGATCGATGCTGCGCCCCTCGGGGTCCCAGCCGCGTTTGGAGCGGCCGCAGTTGAACGATCCGGACTCCACCAAGGGCGCGCCTGGACGCGCTGCAGGAGCAAGCAAATGGCAAAGGGTCTCTTCGGTCGCAAGCTGGGCATGACGCAGGTGTTCGACCTCAACGGCAATCGCTTGGGGGTGACGGTCCTGGAAGTCGGTCCCTGCCCCATCGTCCGCATCAAGTCCGCCGCCGGCCCGGACGGCTACAACGCCATCCTGATCGCGTACGGCAAGGCCAAGCAGAGCCGCGTTACCAAGCCCAAGGCTGGTCTGTTCAAGAAGGCCGGTCTCGTGCCTCTGGCGCACCTGCGCGAGATGCGCGTGGAAGCCGATGACGTCGCGTCGGTCGAAGTCGGCATGGTGCTGGACGCGTCGGTGTTTTCGGCCGGCCAGATCGTCGACGTCGTGGGCACCACCAAGGGCCGCGGCTTCACGGGCGTGATCAAGCGTCACAACTTCCACCAGCCCAAGGCGTCGCACGGTACGCACGAAGTGTTCCGTCACGGCGGCTCGCTGGGTAGCAACACGACGCCCGGTCGCGTGGTGCTGGGTCGCAAGATGGCCGGTCAGTACGGTAACGAGCGCGTGACCATCCAGAACCTGACCATCGCCAGCGTCGAGGCCGATCGCAATCTCGTCGTCATCCGCGGCAGCGTGCCGGGTGCCAACGGCTCGATCGTGTGGATTCAGGAGTCGGCCAAGGTCAAGCCGGCTGCCGGTCCCGCCAATTAGTCCTGCGGAACGGGTGCTTCTCCCGCAGCGCAGGCTCCTGCCATGAACCAGATGTTTCGCCGCCGCGAAGGCACCGGAGCCATGTACGCCGACAACCGGCGGAGGGCTCCGCGGTCTCTTGTGCGCCACAAGCGGCGATCGGGCATGTTCAGGGGGCCCAACCGCGATCGTCCCTGGGCGCAGGAAAGCGATGATCCGGAACCTCTGGACCACGTCGACCTCGCACAGTTGATCGTCGCTGCCCGTCAGGTGGCGTCGACGCTGCTGGGGCTGTTGGAAGACGTCGGCGGCTACATGCAGAAGTGCCGACGCACGCGACAATCCATGGCGCCTGAGGTCATGGCCGACATGGGAGACCTGTTGGATTGGTATCTGGTGCTATACACGATCGGACTGATCGACCGGCAGGGCAGGTGGCTCGCGGGTGATCTGCTGGGTCGAGAGGTGTTTCCCCCGTCGACCGGACGCTGAGTCCCGAGGCGACCACTACCCGGCGGAAGCAACGGAACCCGGCGGCAGCAACTGAAGTGGGGTGAGGTCCGATGCGCGTCACCTTCCCGGCCGTTTTGGATGCCTTTGCCTGCTCCGATCAGCGGTGCGCCTGCCGGAACAGCCTGCGCGCGGGCGCGGCGGTCGGCGCCGCGACCACCGACAAGTTCCCTTTCCGCGATGCAGAGTTGGCCATGATCGCCGGCGCTGATCCGGCGCGCGCGGCGGACAAGGCCTCGGCGGTGCAGGCTGCCGACCTTGGCGACCGCTTTGGCGACTATCCGGTCGTGGCCATTGCGACGCCGGACGGGGTCGAGCTTTCGTTCGCCAGCTTGTGTCCAACGGTGCAGGCGCTATTTGCCCGCAACGTCGAGCCGATCGCCTTGGCCCGCGCTGAGGGGGGCTGGCGCGTGGGGCTGCGCGTCTTTCACCACGCCGACAAACTGAGAGAGGTGCGCCTGTCGCCTCGCCGGACGCTGCCGTGGAATGAATTCGCGGCCTTTCGCGAGTCGGTGCTGGACCTCGTTGCCGAGCCGACCTTGCCGCTGCTGGCGCGACTGGCGCGGGTGGCCGGTTTGGTCGATCTGCTGGTGTCTGAGCGCTCGGCGCCCGGACTCGTGCCGCCGCTAACGGCGCGCGGGTTCCTTGCGTTCCGCGGTTTCGTCGAGTCGCGCGTGGCCTCAGCCGAACCCGAGGCGCTGGCGGAGTTTGCCGCACGGACCCACGCGTTCTGGGGCCCGAACGTCGGCCTGCAATCGTCGGAAGTGCCGGGTCTGCTGGACGCGCTGGGTGCGGATTGGAGAGGCCAGCTGCGGACTTGGGTGGTGCCGGTGGAGCGTCGACTGGGTCCGGTGCTGGAGGCGTGGCTGGGAGCCCGCCTGTTCGCGACGCCGCTGGACCGCGACCTGTCGATTGCGCGCGGCTACAGCGAGCTGTTCGAGGGCTTTGCCGTTGCGCTGCGGTTCGCCGCTGCTCTGGGCGAGGTACGCCAAGCCCCCGTCGATGAAAACGGAATCGCTGCGGCGCTTGCGCTGGGCGAGCATTTGGTGGCCAGTGAGGGAGCGCCGTTGCCGGCCTTCGAGCTGCCCCGTGACCTGCACGACAAGGGTCCGCGAATGGCCGACTTGGACATGACGCTGGAGAGCATCTGCTGAGGCCCGCGACCCATCGGAAGAAACGCAAGGAAGGCAAGCACATGACCGTCATCGGAACCCGCGGCAGCGAACTCGCCCTGTGGCAGACCCACTACATTCAGGGGCGTCTGGGCGGCGAGGCGGCCGGCATCACGACCGAGATCATCAAGACTTCAGGCGACCGGCTGCTGGACATTCCGCTGCAGAATCAGCTCGACAAGGGCTTCTTCACCAAGGAACTGGAGGTCGCGCTGGCCGACCGCCGCGTCGACGTGGCCGTGCACTCGCTGAAGGACCTGCCGACGCAGATGCCGCCGGGTCTGGTGCTTGCGGCCGTGCCGGAGCGCGCGGACGTGGGCGACGTGCTGTTCGTGCACCGCGACCGCGTGGACCTATCGCGTCGGCTGCCGGTGGTGGCCGGGGCGCGAGTGGGGACGGCCTCGATGCGACGCAGCGCACTGCTGCAGCACGTGGACCCGGAGGCAAAGCCCGAGTTTCTGCGCGGCAACGTCCCGACGCGGCTGAACAAAGCCAAGACGGGCGAGTTGGACGCGGTGTTGCTGGCGCGCGCGGGCGTGTCGCGGCTGGGGCTGGACTGGGGCGATCTGGTGGTGTTCGACCTGGACCCGCAATGGTGGCTGCCGGCGGCGGCGCAGGGAGCTCTGGGCATTCAGGCCCGCGCCGACGATACCGAGCGGCTGCGGCTGCTTGCGACCGTCCACCACGCCCCGTCGGCGCAGGCAGTGGCGCTTGAACGCGGGTTGCTGCGACGGCTGGAGGGCGGGTGCCACTCGGCGTTCGGTGCGCTGGGTCGGGTCGATGCCTCGGGCGTTGCGACGCTGCGTGCGGGTCTGACCGACACGGCGGGCGCCTGGCACGCGATCGAGGTGGCCGGTGACCCGGAAAGTTTGATCGAGCGGGCCTATGAAGCCCTGCAGACCGTGCTGGCCGGCAAGTCGCACCCCGCCCGGCTGGACACCACGGAGGCGCAATGGGCCACGCCTGCCCGACCGTGGTCCTGACCCGGTCTTGCGACGACAACGCCCTCTTGCGCGAGCGCCTGGAAGCGCTGGGCACTGCCGTCATCGAGCTGCCCACGGCCGCCATCGTCGACCTGCCGCCGCAACCGGAAGTCGCGACGTGTCTGTCGCTCTGTGCCCAGGCGCAGGTGGTGGCCTTCACGTCGCGCCATGGCGTCGATGCGTGGTGCCGCCAGCTGGGCGCCCCGTCGCTGTTGGACGCGGTCCAGCGCGGAGCCTCGGTTGCTGCGGTGGGGAAGGGGACGGCAAGTGCGCTTGAGCGTTGGGGGATTCCCGTCGGCATTCAGGCCTCGGATCCCATGACCGGCGCGCATCTGGCCCAGAGCATCGGCGACCACTTGATGCGCCTGAGTGACCACCAGACGTCTGCCGGGATGCCCGCGCGTACGCTGGCCGTGCAGGGACGCCAGGCCCGCCCGGAGCTGCTGCAAGGCCTGCGCGACCGCGGCCTGCCCGTCGACACCGCCGTCGTGTACGAGAATGTGACGCCCCCGCCCCCCACGCCTGCGCTCGCGGTCGCCTGCGCGCAAGCCGATGCCGTGTACCTGGCCGCTCCTTCAGCCGCCGACCGGGTGCTTGCGTGGGTGCCGCAACTGCGCGAAGTTCCACTCGTCGTCATCGGTCCCACGACCGCCACCGAGCTGCTGGAGCGCCACGGCCTGACCGCGGCCGCGGTGGCGGCTTCGGCGACCATCGACGCCGCCGTGCAGGCGTTGCAGCAGGTGCTCGCGAGCCGCACGCCCTTCCTCGATCCTTCCGACCGGAGTCCCGCATGACCACTCGCAAGTCCGCATCTGCCAAGTCCCCCAAGCCGGCCCCGGCTGCCTCGACCTCTGCCGCCACCCCCGTCACGGGAGGACACGCGAAGTCGCAGCAGTGGTTCGCCCGCGCCAAGACCCTGATCCCCGGCGGCGTCAACAGTCCGGTGCGCGCGTGCAAGTCTGTCCAAGGCGAGCCGATCTACATCGCCGAGGCCGCCGGCAGTCACATCACCGACGTCGACGGCAACCGCTACATCGACTTCTGCATGTCGTGGGGGCCGCTGATCCTTGGCCATGCTGACCCGCAAGTGATCAAGGCCGTTCAGGAAGCCGCGCCACGTGGGCTGAGCTACGGCGCCTGCCACCCGGCTGAGGTCGCGATCGCGCAGGCGCTGGTCGACGGCTTCCCGGGCTTCGAGATGGCGCGTCTGGTCAGCAGCGGCACCGAGGCGGTGATGACGGCGCTGCGGCTGGCGCGGGGGGCCACGGGGCGCTCGCTGATCGTCAAGTTCGAGGGCGGCTACCACGGCCACAGCGACGGTCTGCTGGTCAAGGCGGGCTCAGGGCTGATCACGGGAGCGAAGCCGGGCGCCGAGGCATCCAGCGCGGGCATTCCCAAGGAACTCGCCGCCTTGACGATCTCGGTGCCGCTGGGCGACTTGCGCGCGGTCGAGAAGCTGTTTGCGTTCCACGGGTCGAAGATCGCCGCGGTCATCATCGAGCCGATGCCTGCGAACAATGGGCTGCTGCTGCAGACGCCGGAATTCCTCAAGGGTCTTCGGAAGATCACCGCCGCCAACGGCACGCTGCTGATCTTCGACGAGGTCATCTCCGGCTTCCGCCTGCGTTACGGCGGGTACGGCAGTTTGGTCGACGTTCAGCCCGATCTCGTGACGCTGGGCAAGATCATCGGCGGCGGCATGCCCATCGGTGCCATCGTGGGGACGCGCAAGCTGATCGAGTTGCTGGCGCCTGTGGGTCCCGTCTATCAGGCGGGCACTTTGAGCGGCAATCCGGTGTCGGTCGCCGCAGGGCTGGAGACGCTGAAGCGCCTGCAGGACCCCAAGACTTACGCGTACATCGACAGTCTGGGCGCGCATCTGGAGCAGCGGCTGGCTGCGGCGGGTCCGGCGTGGTTGCGGGTCCGCCGTCTGGGCTCGATCGCTTGGCCGTACTTCGACTTGGGTGCGTTTCCGGTCAACGCCGACACGATCTCTGCCAAGGCCATCGAACGGTTCAACGCCCTGTATGCGGCGGTGTTGGCCCAAGGTGTGTACCTGCCCCCGTCGGCGTACGAGGTCTGGTTCCTGTCGCTGGCCCACACCAAGGCCGATGTCGATGCCTTGGCCGATGCGCTGATCGCGGCCGCCGCGCAGGTCGACTGACATGGGAAGGCGGGGCAAGTGGCGGTCGCTGCGCTTGCAGTACGGTGCGGTTGTGCTGTTTGGCGCGACGGCGGTGCTGCTGATTGCGCTGGGCACGTGGTGGACGGTCTTCATCCACGGCACCGTCGACGGGCAGCATCGGATGGTGCTGCAGGCGCTGCAGACAGGGGCTCGCGTTCACGCGCTGGAGCTGGCGGGCGAGACTCGGTCCCTGGGTGAGGGGCCGCTGCCCGGCGACCCGAATTACGAGTTGATCCGGGTGCATGGCGTCCCCGCGCTGCCTGCGGCGTTGATCGGGCCGCCGCCGGTCGACCCTCGCCAAGGGGTGCGCTTCGCCGTCAGGCCCCGTCCGGCCGTCTTGCGGGACATCGAGATCCGCCACGACCGTCGCCAGCTGATGATGAACGGTGAGGGCACGCTGCTGTTCTCGCTGCTGCTGGCGGTGCTGGCGATGCTGTACCGGCTGGTCCGCAGCGAGCGCCGTTTCCGCAGCGAGATGCAGCAGTTCCTGGGGCGGGTGACGCACGAGATGAAGACGCCGCTGGCGGGCATCAAGGCCGTGCTGCAGACGCTGGAGGCTGGACGGATGCCCCCCGACCAAGCCCGAGAGCTGGTGCACATGGCGCTGCAGCAGACAGAGCGCGAGGAACACCTGATCCAAAACCTGTTGCTGGCCCAGCGGTTGCGCTTGCCGGAACAGACGCTGGCCCATGAGAATGTCGACCTCTACGCGCTGCTGGATCGCTTTGTCGACCACCGGCAGGAGACGATCGTCGGTCACGGCGCTGAGCTGGTGCTGGAGTGTCCGGACGGGCTGCGGCTGGACGGCGACCCGACAGCGGTGTGGACCATCCTGGAGAATCTGGCCGACAACGCCCTGAAGTACGGTGGGAAACGCTTGCGGATCAAGGCCCACCGCGAGTCTGCCCGGGTCGTGCTGCGCTTCTCGGACGACGGCATCGGTTTTGACCCGCATCGCGCCGAGCGACTGTTCGAGTCCTATGTGCGTGGCTTCGGTCGCGGGTCCAAGGCGCACGGCACCGGTCTTGGGCTGCACCTGGCGCGTGGGCTGGCTGAGCGCATGGGCGGCACGCTGCGGGCCCAAAGCGACGGCGAGGGCAGGGGGGCAACGTTCATCCTCAAGCTGCCGATCCACGATCCGAACGGCGACGCGCAACCCTCTGCCGCTTCTGCGCATCCGAAGGTGTCATGAGCCGCATTCTCCTCTGTGAAGACGACCACCTGATCGGCACCATGGTGCGCTTGAACCTGCAACAGGACGGCTATGAGGTCGACTGGCGCAAGACGGGCGAGGCCGCGGTCGAGGCCTTGGGCGGCGCACGTTTCGACGTGATCCTGCTGGACATCGGCCTGCCCGGCATCTCGGGCATCGACGTGGCAAGGACCGTGCGTCGGCAGGGCGTCGGCACGCCGATCCTGATGCTGACGGCGCGCGACGACACGGAATCCAAGGTGCAGGCGCTGGATTCGGGCGCGGACGACTACCTGAGCAAGCCGTTCGACATGGCCGAGCTGCTGGCGCGCGTCCGGGCGCAGATCCGCCGGAGCCAAGGGTCGCTGGAGATCGCCTCGAACGCCGAGCTCCGCATGGGTGGCGCACGCGTGGACAGCGAGCGGCGGGCCCTGCAAACCGACGACGGCGCGTGGCACGACCTGTCGGACAAAGAGCTGGTGCTGCTGCAGTTTCTGGCCAAGAACCCGGGGCGGGCGCTGTCACGGGCCGACATCCTCGAGGAAGTGTGGGGCATGGACGCGTCGCCGACCGAGCGCACCGTCGACAATTTCATTGTGCGGTTGCGGCGTTGGGTCGAAGCGGACCCCGAAAACCCGTGCCACATCGTCACGGTGCGCGGCTGGGGCTATCGCTACGAACCCTGACCGCCGGGTGGCGTATCCCCGGACGGCTACAGCGTTTCGCCCAAGGTGATGTCGGCCATCAGCTCTTCCGACAGCTTCTCGAAGTCGGCCTTCAGCGCGCGGGCGTTGAAGTTCTGGGCCGCCGTCAGCTCTGCCTTGCAGTGAAACATCAGCTCGGCCGACATGGGGGCGCTGGCGCTGCGGGTCTCCAGCGACTCGACGTTGACGGCATGACGAGCCAAGATCTGGGCGACTTCCTTGACGATTCCCACACGGTCATGGCCGACGAGGTCCAGCGCCAGCCGCCGCCGAGGCAGGTGGGCCGGGGCGTTGCCCGCGACCTCTGCGGTGACCTTCAGGCCCGACACCGCGCCCAGCGCCGCCTTCAGCGAAGCGACCTCAGCGGCCGGTACGGCGACGTTCACGATGCCCGCGAACTTGCCGGACAGCTGGGCCATCGACGACTCGAGCCAGTTGCCACCGTGCGACGAGATGGCGGTGGCCAGTGCTTCGACCAGACCAGGACGGTCGTCGCCAATCGCGGTGAGGATCAGGTGGGTGTCGGCCATGGGGCGTGCCTCCGCAGCAAAGAAAGGGGAAGGGCGACAGGGTGCTTGCGCCGTGCCGGAGGGTCAAGCCCATGACGACACGAAGGCCCGACGTCGCGGCACTCAGGATGTCACGGCACGCGGACCACCACCTCGGCCACGCGCGCGCCTTCGCCATCGGGCAAGGAAACGGGCAGGGTGACGGGCTCGCGACCCGGCAGCAGGACTCGCACCTCGTGCAGCGGCTGGTCGTCAACCAAACGATCGAACCGGCCATCGCCGGGACGCGAAGTCCACACCTCGCCGCTGCGCGGCATGTCGCTCGTCAGCTGCACCTCGGCCACCACCGGCTTGCCTTGCCCATCGACGACTCGACCCGAGATGCGCGGACCCGACAGCACCCGATCGAACAGCGCCTGCCAGACGGGACGCGTGTCTGCCACGGTTCGCCTGCGCAGCTCAGGCGAGGTCGGGTTGTGCTGGGCACCCTCGACCAGCAGCGCGACCGTGCCGTACGTCGCCCGCAGCCAGTCCTGATCGGTGCCATCGACCGGGTACAGCTGGTGCTTGACGCGAAAGTGCCGACCGTCGGACTGACGCGGCGCCGCTTTTGCAACATCTTCGGCAACTTGCCACGCTTGATTCGGCTCCGGGCTTCGCACGCCGTCGGTCGTGTAAGGCACCAGAACGGCGCTGCCCCACGTGTGGAAGCTGATCGAGGCGACGAACCGCTGCGTTTCGGCCAGCCGCATCAGCGCCTGCGTCTCGGGCTCGGACCCGGGCTGCGGGCCGCGGTACCACTCGGCCATCGGGCGCGAGCGACTTCCGACCTCTCCCAACGCTCCCCAGCGAAACGGGAAATTGCGGTTCAGGTCCACGCCCTCGCCGATCACGCGCTCGGCCTCGTCCGTCGTGCGCCGGCCGTTCTTGCGCCCCTCACCCCAAGTCGACACGTGCATGAACGCTTGCGCGCCGTCGGGGTTCAGCAGGGGCACGATCCAAATATCCAGTCCAGCCAGCCACTTGCGCGCCTTCTCCGCCTCCGCCTCGTCGATGGGTTGCAGCAGGCCCCGTGCGACGTCCAGCGCGAACTCTGCCGCCAGCAGCTCGTCGCCATGCGTCGCCCCGGTCACCAGCACCGCCGGCCGCGACGCGAGTGCATCATCTGTGCGTATCCAGTGCATCGCCAGGATCGGCCGACCCTGCACCGACCGCCCCAGCTCGACCACCTGAACCTGCCGTGGAAACCTGCGCTGCCAAGCCTCCAGCAGCCCTTGGATCATGGCGGGATCCTTGTAGCTTGCGTCGATCGAGGGCCCTGAGGTCGGGTTCTGGCGCAAGCGGTCGCGCTCAGCGATGAAGCCCGGGTCCAGCCAGGCGAAAGGTGCGTCATCCATGCACATCCGCAACGGCACTTGCGCCCGGGCCAGCCGCTCAGCGCCACGGGGCGAGGTTCGAGCGATCCACGCTCCGCCTGCCAACTTCTCGACGCGCGTCAGGTCCTTGGCCGGCCCCATCGGCAGCTGCTGCAACACCGCCTCGGCCACCTCGACAAAGCGATGGACCCCTGCGGGCGACGGACGCACCTGCCCCGCCACCTTGGCCGCTCGCAGCGACAGGCGCGTCACCACCGGAGCCGGCACCCCGCGCGTCCCCAACGACACGCCGACGCGCCCGGTGGCAAACGCCTTGTCGGTCACGCTGGCACTGCCAAGGGTCGTCAGCTTGCGACCGTCCAGCAGCTGCACGCCCAGGTGCGGCCCGATCAGCCAGACCTCCAGCTCGATGGGGTCGCCGACCTTGAGCTTGTCGATCGGGGTCTTGCGGTCGATCGGCCGCTGACGCCCCCGGTCCCAGCGCACGAACTGCAGGCCCTTGCGGTCGACCAGCACGCCGTAGCCGTTGATCTCGTGGGCGCCGCCTTTGGGAACCTGCGCGCGGAACACGAGGCCCACGGTGCCGCGTGCGGGCAAGGTCGTTTGCAGCCTCGCGAAACCGTCCGTCAGTTCGGCGGTTGGCAGCCAGAGCTGGTGGCCCTCCGGGTCGGGGCGCGTCAGCTCGAGGCCGGCCGGCTGAACCTGCCAGACGCCCACCGTCGCGGCCGGTCCAGACTGCACGCCGGGGCCCACCAGCACGGTCTCCTCGCCTTGCGAGGGCGAGGTTTGGGCTTGCAACGGTGCCGGCGCGAGCACGGCGGTGCACAGCAGAAAGCCCAGCAGGTGCCCAATGTTCAAGGCTTGCCGCCCATCTTCGCGACCTCGTCCAGCGACGCGGCGCAGCGGAAGCCGAAGTGCGAGTAGGGGATGTTCTCAGGTGGGTGCGGCCGACGGTAGGTCGAGGTCGCGTAGTTGGTGTCCCAATACCAGGAGCCGCCGCGCACCAGCTTCTCCTTGTGGCCCGGACACTTGGCTGCGCCGCTGCACGGTCCCTTGGGGTCGGTGCCCAGGCAGTCCGCGCCGCACGTCGCGTAGTCGGGGCTGTACCAGTCGGCCACCCACTCCCACGCGTTGCCGACCATGTCGTGCAGGCCGTACTCGTAGGCGGCGCGGGTGCCGATCAGGTTGGTGCGTCCCACGTGCGCCAAACGTGCTTTTCCCTCCTTGGGGATACCGCAGCTGCGGCCGCGCTTGTCCTGAATGACGGCGCGCTCGCATGTCGCGGGCTCCGGCCCCCAGGGGTGCAGCTTGCCGTCAGGGCCACGGGCGGCCTTCTCCCACTCGGCTTCGGTGGGCAGGTGCTTGCCTTGGGCCTTGCAGTAGTCGACCGCGTCGAACCACGTCATGCCGACCATCGGCTGCTTGGCGCGGTTGAAGTCGCTGTACAGCGGCCGGGCGGGCTTGCACTTCTTCGACCGGGCGCAGGTCTGGTAGTCCGCGAACGTGACCTCGAAGACGTCCATGAAATAGGTCTGCATCCACACTTGGGCGCGCGGCTTCTCGTTCGCGGGGCCGTCGTCGCGACCTCGGACGAACTCACCGCCCGGAATGCACGCAAGGCCGACCGGCGCTTGCGGGCAGGGGACGATGGCAGGCGGGGCGGCGACTACGGGGAAAGCCATGAAACACAAAGAGAAGAGCGGAATGATGGTGTAGCGCATGTCGCGGAAACTAGCAGGCGGCGCCGGATCGGACAAGAATGCCGCGGCCGCGCGACGCGAGCCCCACTGAGGCACCCCCATGCTGTTTCGTCCGTTCCTGTCCGTGATTGTTCTGGCTGCGCTATCGATGCCCTGTGCCGTGCTGGCCAACCCCGGCGCTCCTCTCGGCGTTCCGCCCAAGAAGGCCGACCCACCGGTGGCCTTGGCGACGCTGCCTGAGCTGACCCAGGCGCAGAAGGACATCATCGCGGCGCTGCCGACCGACCCGCCCGCGCCGACGCTGCTGGGCGTGAAGGACGAGTACGTCGGTCGCCACTACCTGGTGGGCGACGAGTGGAATTTGCAGCTGTGGACACCGTACATCCAGCACTTGGGCGGCGCGTACATGGGCGTAGGGTCGGATCAGGGCTACCAGTTCGTGGGGTGGGCGCGGTCCGAGTACGCCTTCATGGTCGACTACGACCCCCTGGTGGTCGAGATGCACGCGGTGTACCGCGCGTTCTTCCTGGCTGCGGCGACGCCGGCCGAGTTCCTGGCGTGGTGGTCGGCGCCCAAGGCCAAGGAGGCGGCGGACCTGCTCGACAAGACCTATCCCGGCGACCCCAAGCTCGCGGGCTACAAGAAGTTGTACAAGTGGCAGCGCAGCTCCGTTGCCTATCGGCTCGCGTCGATCAGGAAGACGCTGGTAAGGGCCAAGACCCCGAACTTCTTGGATAATCAGGACATCTACGGTCACATTCGCCAGTTGGTCCAGCAGGGTCGCCTGCGTGCAGTGCTGGCGAACCTGCTAGAGACCAAGGGCATCCAGGGCGTGGGCGATGCCTGCCGCAAGCTGGGCACGACGCTGCGGGTGGTCTACCTGTCGAACGCGGAGGAATACTGGCCCTACGGCAAGCAGTTCCGTCAGAACCTGCGCAGCCTGCCGTTCGATGCGCAGACGCAGATCATCCGCACGTTCACCACCTTCACGATCAACAAGGACTATCGCTACAGCGTTCAACCGGGCCTGAAGTACCAGGCGTGGCTCGAGCAGGATTGGCTGCGCAACGTGCATCACATGATCGCACGGCGGAAGCTCAAGGGCCCCGAGGATCTGGAGTTCGTGTTGTTCGACAAGGATCCGGCGAATGCTGGGGCGAAGCGGGTCAAGGGCAAGAAGTAGGCTCGACCCCTTCGGTCTGTCGTCCCCAACCGGTCAAGGCAGCGGCACCAAGGCGTCCTGCAGGGGCGGCGTCGACTCGGGCGGCTTGCGGTGGTGGGTTGCCTGCTCGTAGGCGTAGGCGACACCGATCAAGTGGCCTTCCGAGAACGCTCTTCCGACAAACGCAACGCCGAACGGCCTTGCCGGACCATCCGGTCGCGAGATCAGACCTGCTGGAACGGCGATGGCGGGGTAGCCGGCTCGTCCCAAGATCCGGCCACTCTCAGTGGCAGCGAACAGCAACGCATCCTGATCGTCAGAGGTGCCCGTCTGGCCATCGGGACCCGCCAGCATGGCGTCCAGAGATCCGCGGGCGTTCGCAGTGTCTTCGGCCAAGTCGGCCTGGTACCGCAAGGTGTCGTCGCTGTCGGGCGCGAGGTCAAACGGCATCGCCTCGTCCAACAGCTGCTGACCAAAGTGGATTTGGTCCATGTGGTCGTTGTTCCATTCGATCAGGTCCGCCAGGCTATGCACCGCCTGCGACGCGGCGCAGCCCGACAGGTACTGGTCCAGGTCGCGCTTGAAGGCATAAGACAGCGCCATCGAGCACGCCCGCTCGTCGTACTTGCCAGAGCAGGGCGTCCGCTCGGCTTTGGCGTCCATCTCGTCGGGGGACCAGACGGCCTCAACCGTCGCGCCGGCGTCCAACAGCGCCCGGGTCACGTCGTACATGCGCTCGACTTCTTCGCTGGTCAGGTCGGACCAGAACAGCCCGATCGGCATGCCGATACGCGCTCCCTTCAAGGCCCCGGAGTCCAGGAACGGGCGGTAATCGCTGAGGCAGTGGCCGGGCTGAAGGCACGTCGCCGTCGCGGGATCCAGCGGGTCGTACCCGGTGATGACGCCCAGCACGGTTGCGGCGTCGGCAACGGTGCGCGCCAAGGGACCGGGGGAGTCGAGGTCCATCGAGATCGGAATCACACCCGTGCGGCTGACCAAACCTACCGTGGGACGGATCCCGACGATCTGGTTGGCGCTCGCGGGCTTGATGATCGAGCCCGACGTCTCGGTGCCGATCGCGGCCACGGCAAGCCCGGCTGCGACCCCGACCGCTGCGCCTGAGCTGGAACCCGCCGGCGACAACACGCACGACCCCAAGGGACCGTCCACGCGCCGCGGGTCATACGGATTGCAGACATAGCCGCCCTCGGCACTGAAGCCCGGCGGCAGGTCGTAGGCCAGATAGGCGGCCAGCTCGGTCATCGCCGTCTTGCCCAGCAGCACCGCACCGGCTGCACGCAGACGCTGAACGACGGTGGCATCGGCTTGCGGGATGTTGTCGAGCAGGGCGGTGGCTCCAGCGGTGGTCGGCATGCCGGCGACGTCGATGTTGTCCTTCACTGTCACGACGATGCCGCGCAGTGGGCCGACGCTGTCAGGATCGTGTTGGGCTTCGGCCTGTTGCTGCACGTCGGGAGACACGCGCCGCAGCGACCGCAGACCGGGGCCGGCGTTGTCGTAGGCCTGCAGGCGCGCCAAGTGCCACTCGAGGATCTCGGCAGCGTCCAGCGTCCCCTTCGCCTGTGCGGCAAGCAGTCGGGCAATGGTCACTTCTGTCAGGTCGTAGTCGTCGTCTGCAACGGGTTCGGGCGCTGCGTCCGCGTTGGGCGCGACGGCGTCGTCGTCGGTCAGCGCCGCGTCGTTGCCGGCGGTGGAGGCGTCGGACCCGGCCCAAGCGGTGTCGGCTTCGGATTCGGTCGGCGAGGCTTCGCAGCCTGCGGCAAACAGCGCGGCAAGGATCACGGAGGAGGTGGCTAGTCGGGGCATGGGAGGCGCTCACGGTCAGGCCAGTCAAGGCCCTCACGAGTGAGCTAAGCGCATCCCGCCAGCCAATGAATGAGGATCTGTGTTGACCCGTGAGCATGGAAGCGGTTCTTGCCAGCCTCGGGAGCCGTTGGGACGGCCTGCACGTCGCGGCCACCCACGCGTCTCTGGCCGGGAATGCTTCCATCCATGGTGGCGCAAGTACTCGATTCAACGGATGAACTGCGAAGTTTGCCTGCCGGGACCGCCCAATCGCCGGTTCGCCGACGGCCTCGCCCGCTGCCGATCTGGGGCCAATGTCGCACGCAATTTTGCCGGAAGTCTTCTCATCTCGACACGAAGCGAAACGAACCTTCTTGGCTACCGGATCTCGCCCCGCAGGTGCTCCAGCTTGCCGTCCTGGCTGGTCAGGCGAAAGCGCGTGCCGTCGTAGCTCTTCAAGGCCTCGAGCGCGGTGACGGTGGGCAGCAGCACGGGCTTGCGGAACTCCACCTCGATGTCCAGCCGCTCGCGCGCGGTGGGCAGCGCAGCGAGGCACCGGGCCAGCGTCCACGCGCCGTGGGCGATGGCGCGCGGAAAGCCGAACATCTTGGCTGAGTAGGCGTGCAGGTGGATCGGGTTGTAGTCCCCCGATGCCCAAGCGTAGCGGCGTCCGATGTCTTCTCCGATCTCGATAGCGTGCCGGACCACGTCGCCCTCGGAACCGTCCCCCCACTCTTCCACGGCAGCGTCCTGAGGCTTCACCGTCCGGGCGGCTCCCACGGTCTCGCTGCGTCGACTCAGCAGGGTCGCGGTGGCCTGCCAAACCGACTGGCCAGCCGACGTCGCCTCCGTCAGCAGATCGATCTCGATGCCCTTGGCCGACTCGCGGTGGCCACCGATGCGCGCGACCAGATGCAGTGGCTCGTCCCCTTGGATCAGGCGCTTCTGCACGATGCGCTGGCGCACGTGGATGAGACCGAGGGCGGGGAAGGGAAAGGTCGGGTCGGTCAGGATGTCCAGGTGCAGCGGCAGGGCCAGCACGTGGGGGTACGTGGCCGGCATCACGGCAGATTCGGCAAAGCCACACACCCACTGATAGTCGCGCAGGTGCCTGCGATCGGGCCTCTGCGCCATCAGCTCGCACTCCAGACCCGGCACCACCTGACCCGGCTGCAGACCGGTCTTGCGCGGCCAAAGCGCGTGCGCATAGCCCGTCAGGATCTTGGGAGGGTGCTCGTAGTAGCGGCGGGTGGGCGTCGTCATGGGGTGACCTGTCGATGGAGGGGGCGCGGACCTAGCACCGCTCATTGGAGGCGGCAAGGGGAAAGGCGGCAACGCGCCGTCACGGTTCGAGTCTGGCGTAGGCCAGTGCTTGTGCAACCAGTGCAGCGACTTGCGGGTCCTGGCGCAGGGGCGCGAGCAGCTTCGCCAAGCGTTCGGGGCGCGAGGCCAGCGCGTTGGCCGCCGCCCGCACGCCCGCCGCCCGTCGCACCGGCTCGCGACTCGACAGCCAAGCGGGCAGCAAGGGCTCAGCCTCACCCGGTGCCACCGCGGCAAGGGCGACCAGAGCTTCACCGGCCACAAGACCCGAAGCGTCCTTCGTCAGTCCGCGAAATTCCTGAGTGGCTGGCAACCACCCGACCTCGCCCACCTTGCGGATCGCCTC
>JBMOIG010000048.1:0-30251 GCA_049317445.1 Myxococcota bacterium
TGTCGATCCCCCATTTCACTTCGGGCGCGCTCACTTTCTTCTCACGGATCAAGTGCCAAGTCCTGCCCCCCCTACCGCCCCTGATTCGCCGGCTTCTGCAACCGGCAAATCTCGTACCACGCCGCGATCTTGGCGTTGTGCGACGAGGGGCCGTACTGCGTCATCGGGTTGTCGATCAGCGCCTGGGCGGACTTGCGCAGCTGGCCGCACACGCCGGTCTGGACGCGCTCGTCCACCGTCTTCGAGTCCGGCAGGCTCTTGGCCAGGATCTCTTCGGCAGCGGACACCGTGTTCGTGGGCAGCGTCGCGTCCAGCAGGGCCTGGTCGGGCTCGATGTGGAACTTGCGCAGGAAGTTGTGGATCGCCGTTCGCCGCGTGTCGTCCAGCGGCGCGCGGCGGATGAACTCGGCCTGGAAGGTGTCGGACTTCGCGTTCTTGCGCATGTCCAGGGCTGACGTCAGCTCGGTGGCCCAGATGCCGGCGAAGAACGCGCGCGGCGCCTCGAACTCCAGCCGCGGGAAGCGCTCGCGGAACGGCGTCTCGAAGGTCGAGCACAGGCGGTTCACCGTCGCCGGGCCCGTCAGCTGCGTCGTCATCCACTCGTCCAGTGCAATCG
Source organism: Myxococcota bacterium (assembly GCA_049317445.1). Lineage (GTDB taxonomy): Bacteria > Myxococcota_A > UBA9042 > UBA9042 > UBA9042 > CAJBNH01. Next base: position 617 of record JBMOIG010000048.1, read on the forward strand.
GCAGCCGCCACTCGTCATAACCGGTCAGGTCGGCCTTGACGGCCGGCTGGTTCAGCATCACGAACGCCTTGGCGGCATTGAGCTCCAGCGGCTCGAACGAGGCGACCAGCGCAAAGTCCCCTTGCAGCAACTGGAAGATGGCGACGTTGGGCAGCACCGCCCGCAGCGTGCAGATGGTGTCGCGCAGCAGGTCGTCGGTCGTCTCGTACGTGTGGATCCACTGCACCAGCACGCCGTTCGGGCGCAGCTTCTGCCGCACGCGCTGGAAGTGCTCGGTCGTGAACATGTCCGCGATGCCCGCCACCCAGGGGTTCGAGGGCTCGGAAATCACGAGGTCCAGACTGGCATCGGGCAGCGAGGCCATCACCTCTCTGGCGTCGGCCACCCGCACCGAAACGTTGGGGCGCTCAAGCACCTTGCCGTTCTTGTGGGCGAAAAAGCGCGCGACCTGCAGCACGGCGGGCGACAGCTCAGCCACCGTGACGCGGGTGTTCGGGTGCGACGAGGCGGCGCCTGCCGTCTGGCCGGTGCCAAGGCCCACGATGAAGACGTCGTGCGCGTCGGGGCGGAACAGGAAGCCCAGGTGACCCAACATGATCTGCGTGGTCGCGTCGCCGGTGCTGCCGTCGGGCTTGCCGTTGGTGCGGAACAGCATCATGCCGCTGGACATGCGGTCGACCGTGATCGAGGCGTCCTTGCCGTCGTTGCGGAACAGGGTGACAGCGGTCTGGTCGCGCACTTCCTGGTCCACGGCATCCAGAGACTTGGCGCGGTTGCGGAACAGGCCCATCTGCAAGCGGGAAGCTGGCGGCGTCAGCGCGGCGAATGCGACGGCCGCCAGCACGGCCGCCCCCAGCAGCGCCATGGGAACCAGCCGACGCGGGCGGGGCAGGGCGACAAACGCCACGACCAGCGACAACACCCCTGCGGCACAAAGGGTTTTCTCCAGACCCAGCCACGGCATGACCAGAAAACCGGTCGCCAGCGAGCCGACCAGATTACCCAGCGTGTTGGTGCCGAGGATCCAGGCGGTCGCGCGGTCGGGGCGAGCACCGGTGCGGTCGGCGGCAGACAGCAGCAGCGGGAACGAAGCGCCCAGCGCCAAGGCAGCGGGCAGCAGGTGCAGCGCGGTAAAGCCGCCTCCCAACGTCAACCAGAATCCGTAGTTCTCGGGGATGGGCGTCATGCGGACGCGCAGGCGCAGCAGGTCGACGGGCAGGTCGTTCATCCGCCACACCAGCCACAGCGCCGCCGTTGCCGCCACCACTTGCGCCGCGACGAAACCCTTGATGGGCGAGCCGCCCCGGTTGACCCACCGGCCGGCCAGACCGCTGCCGATCGCGATGCCGGCGATCACCACCGCCAGCATTGCCGAGAATGCGTAGGCACTTCCGCCCAGCGCAAGGCCGTACAGACGCGTCCACGCGACCTCGCTGGCCAGCGACGAGATGCCCGTCAGTCCGGCGGCCGTCACCAGCCACGGCAGGGCCGGGATCGTGGCGTCGCGCTGCGGACCGCGGACGGGGCGGTCCATGGCGGCCGCCGTCTGCGTGCCAAAGACCAGAATGGCCAGCAGGCCCGAGGTCGCGCTGATGGCGGCACCCGTGTGCAAGGTCGCGTCCAGTCCCAGGTTTTCGATCAGCCAGAAGCCGGCGATCAGCGCGCCCGCGGCGGCACCGGCGGCGTTCAAGGCGTAGTACTTCGAGACCAGACGCACGGCGTCATCTGGGCACAGTCGCTCGACGCCTGCGGCCAGCACCGGCAGCGTGGCGCCCATCGCGGCAGACAGCGGCAGGATCAGCAGACCCGCCGTCACCAGTCGCGCAAGGATCGAGGTCAGGGTCGTCGGGTCCAGACCCAGTCCGCGGTAGCCGGTGAAGGCGACGTCGGCCAGAAACGGGAACAACAACACCCAGATGGCGACGAAGATCTCCAGCGCGCCAAACGCCACCAACGGCCGCTTCAGCCGGGCCAGCGCCTTCTCACCCCACCGGCCGACCGCCAGCGCGCCCAGGGCCATGCCGCCCAAGAACACGCCCAGCGTGACGGCTTGCGAGGCACCCGATGAGCCCAAGTGGACCGACAGCAGACGCGACAGCGTGACCTCGTAGCCCAAGCCAGCGGCGCCGGTGAAGCACAGCAGCAGGGGCAGAAGCAGGTCCAGCGCGGTGCGGCGTGACGGGGCAAAGACGGCGGCCATGGTTCCTCCGCGGACGAGAATAGGCGAGTTGCCAAAGGGTGCTAACACCGGTCACGGCACGGGGCAAGGGCGTCCGGGCGGTCGTTGGGCGGAAAGACGCGCGGTCAGCGCACGGCAGCCGTGTCGTCGCCGTCGTGTTCCTCGTCTTCGTCGTCCTCGTCCGCGTCTTCCTCGTCGTCGGGGTCGACCGGCAGCGGTTCGCGACCTCGGTCCAGCAGCGCAGTGACGCGCTCGTGCACTTGGGGGTTGGAGTCGTCGTCCAGCGCCTCGATCGATGCCCACAGCCGGTCGTCCAGCGCCTCCGGCGACCACTGCAGCAGCGCAGAGGCGGCAACCATGCGCAGGTTGGGGCTGGGCGCCTGCAAGCACGCATCCACCAGGTCGATGTGGCGTCCGGGCCGACCCGACAGCGTGGCCAGCAGCGGCAGGATCCGCGCCTCCAGCGACTTCGGCACCATCTTGTCGTCGTCGCCCGCGGCGTGCTTGGTGGTGCTGCACGACTCGCACCCGGCCTGACTGGCGGGCGAGCACAGGTCTTCTTCGCGGTCCCGACGCTCATGCAGCGCCGTCAGCGCCAGCGGCACCAGCACGTCCAGAGCATCGTCGTCCAGACGCACCATCAGGGCCAACGACCACGCGCCCTCGTCGTCCGGTGCGGCCTGCACGCGCTCGATCAATGCTTGCCGCACAGGCACTTCGGCCAGTCTGGCAGCCGCAAGCGCCTGGACCGCGACCTCGGGGCGGTCCGACGCCAGATCGGTGAGGATCCGCTCTCGCCACGTCCCGCCCACGCGCGGAGCACGGCTCAGCAGGTCCTTCAGCGCCTGTTCCAGCTGCTTGGCCAGATCCGGACCCCAGCCCGCGGCAAGCTCGTCGTCGCCCAGATCGGGCGCCGCGCACACCAGCCGCGCGAGCTCGAGCGCCACCAGATCGCCGGGTCCGCCGCCCGCGTTCCGCACCGCCTTGCACCAGTCCCGCACGATCGGCGCCACACCAGCGACATCGAATTCGTCGCCGGCCGGCCCCTCGCCCAGCGCCGCCTCGCACAACGCCGCGATCACGTGGCCGATCATGTCCAGCAGCGCTTCGTCCTGCGGCGTGGCACACGCTGCCCGCTGTGTAATCGCAGCAAAATCGCAAGCTTGCGCCAGCGCCGGCGCCGTCCAACCCATGCCGGGCACCCGCTCGACCGCCGCACGCAGCACCAGTTCCTGCTTGCCCGCATCCAGCTCGAACTCGCACAGACGCTCAACGATCTCGACCCTGACCGGGCCGCTCGCGTGGGGAAGCAGCGTCCACAGACCGGCTTCCTCGACGTCGTCGTCGACATCGGCAAAGGCGGCGTGCAGGTTGATCTTGGCGCCGGCCTTCAGCTTTTCGACCAGTTCCTCCAGCGAAGGTGGGGCGGGCCGGGCGGCCTCAGGGGTGGAAGTGCTGCCGAACACGCGTTGCCAGAAACCCATCGAGTCCTCCGCACCGCAGACGGACGCGCCGCGGGCGGGCGTGTTGTCGCGGATTCGCGGTGAAGCGGCAAGGGATCGCAGGCGTCAAAGGCTGGAAGCGACCCGTTCGCACGTCGGTGCTTGCCATCGCGACACGGCTTCGGTACCAGAGCAGACGGGTTCGGCTACGGACCCGGGGGAGACGACAATGCGCGCAAAGCTTGGGGCCCTGCTGGTGATCGCGATGATGACGACCAGCTGCGAGTTGCTGCAACAGGTGGTCGACGCGCAGGCGACCGCGGGGATGCTGCCCGGCGTGACGTACGAGGCGGCCGACCTGGTCGAGGCCCCGTCGCGGTCGGCCATGAGCGCGTGGATGTGCCCGCGAGTCTTGGTGGATGGGGGATTCAGCGCTTCGGTCGCTCAAGTGGCGTGTCTGCCGCTGGGTTTTGCACCGCCGTCCGCCAGCCTACGGGTGTCGTTCGATCTGCGCTTCAAGGTGGCCAACCCGAACAACTTCCCGATTCCGGTCGCGCAGCTGCTGATTGCCGCGAAGGTCTTTCCGGGGGCGGGCGCGCAGACTTTGGGGGCGGTGTGCGTGCAATTCTGCCAGCCGGGACAGGCGGGCTGCACGGGTCAGCCAGAGCCGGGAGCGTGCGCGGCCAACGGCCAGGACATCCGATCGGCAGAGGACTTCCGGCGCGCGGCGGCGAACCTGCTGTTCGCCACGGGCATTCAGGCGCTGGGAGGCCAGCAGCCGACCTTCGACATGCCGCAGGTGATGTCGGGGCAAGAGCTGACGCTGGTCGCGCGTTTCTCGTTTGGTCCCGAGGCCTTGTTGGCGATCTTGCAGAAGGTGGCCAAGCAGTCGCTGTCGCAGCTGCAGAGCGGCAAGAAGGTCGTGTTCTCCATTCCGTATGACATCGAGGGCTCGATCTGGTTCGACGTTGGCTCGCTAGGCCGAGTCGCGGTGGGCTACGGACCGGCGACGGGCACTTGGGTGCTGCCGGATCAGGCGCTGGTGCTGTAGCTGCAACCATTGGTTTGTACGCGCGAAAACTGGAGTGTCGCCAAGTCTCGGCCATCGCGGCGGCCTGCACGCCCCGGAACCGAAAGTAGCGGCTTGCTCCCACGCGCCACCTTGATCAGAATCGCGCGGTTGCAGGCAGCCGCAGGACATGTGCGAAAGGAGTCAGCGTGGCGAAGATCTTCTTCTACAGCGACGAGGGTGAGCTTCAGGAAGTTGGCGCAGGGCCCGACCTTGCCGAGGTCCTGATCGGTCGACACAGCACGTGTCCGATCCGCAGCTCAGGCCAGACCGTCTCACGCTTCCACGCGCGCGTGACTTACTTGGAAGGCGAGTACTATCTGGAGGATCTGGGCTCCTCGAACGGCACTTTCTGCGAGGACCAGCGCCTGCCGCCGCGGGCGCCCCTGCCGCTGGCCGATGGAGCGCTGTTCAAGTGCGGTGCCTTCGAGCTTCGGTTGGACTACGACGACGAGGATTTGGACCGCGCGGCGAACGCCCTGTTGCGCCCGGTGGCCCCGCCGCCGCCGCCCCCTCCGCCCCCTCCGCCGCCCCCTCCGCCCCCTCCGCCGCCCCCTCCGCCGCCGGGATTTGCCGCAGCGCCTCCTCCTCCGCCGCCGCCTCCTCCACCGCATGGTGTCGTGGTGCCACCGCCACCGCCACCGCCCCCGCCGCCACCTCCGCCGCCTGCGGTCGTGGCGCCTCCTCCTCCTCCTCCTCCTCCTCCTCCTCCGCCGCCACCACCCCCTGCGTCCGTTCCCCACGCGCCGCATGTGGTCGTGCGCGACCCCGGACTGCCGGTTGGCGAGACCGACAAGACTCTGTACGCCAACGAGAAGTTCGACAGGCTGCCCCACTCGGACCTGATGACCGTGTCGCGCGCCACGCAGGAAGTCATCGACTCGCACCTTCTGGTGCAAGCGTCCCCGGAACCGGAACCAGAGCCCGCGCCTGAGCCGGAAGCCGAGCCCGCACCTGAGCCGGAACCTGAGCCCGCGCCTGAGCCGGAACCTGAGCCCGCGCCTGAGCCGGAAGCTGAGCCCGCGCCTGAGCCGGAACCCGTGGACGACGTGCAAGTGGCCGTCGCAACAGTGGAACCTGACCGGGTCGATCCGCATCTGGCGGAGCTGGAGGACCTGCTAGTCGAGGCCCTCGCTGGCCGGTCGAGTGCCGAGCTTTCGGTTGACCTGTTGCGCGGTCAGCTGGAGCAGCAGGCCCAGGCGTTCGAGGTCGAGCGCGCGCGGGCCGAGCGGCAGTACGAGACCGAGCTGCAGGCACGTATCAACGCCGAGGTGGCCGAATCGGATGCCATGGAGGCAAGCGAGGCCGTGGCGAAGGAACTCGCGGCGCTGCGGGCAGAGCTGGCACAGGCGCACAGGGAGTCCGAGCGGCTGCACCATGAACTGGCGGTCGCCGTGACGGCCGCCCAGACCGAAGGGGGAGCGCGGGACGCCGATCTGGCCGCCGCCGTAGCCTCTGCCGATGCCTCCCGTCAGGATTTGGAGCAGGCCCGTCAGGAGGCAGCGACCCGGCAGCACGAGCTCGAGGCGGTTCGTGAAGAGCTGGAGATCGCTCGCCAGGAGATCGACGCGGCCCGGCTGGAGCGCGACGGCGCACAAGACGGTCTCGAGGCGGCGCACGTCGAACTGACGGCCGTTCGCGAGGAAATGGCCGCAGCCCAAAGCGCCGCCACCGGTGGCAGCGAGGAACTGGCCGCGTCGCAAGCGGAAGCTGCGGTGCTGCGTGAGGAACTGGCCGCCGCGCAGGCGGAAGTCGCGGGTGCGCAGACCGGTGTCGATGCGACGGGTCGGGAGCTGGAGCAGGTGCGCGAGCGCCTGACGGTGGCCGAAGCCGATGTGGCGACGCTGCGCGAGGAAGCGGCCGCTCAGGCGACCCGCTGGGAGGGTGCCGTTGCGGAGCGCAGCGACATCGACCGCAAGCTTGCGGATTTGGAGCTGGCACTGAACGAGAACTGCGCGAGCGCCGACCGCACCTTGGAGGAATTCGTCAACGCTCAGGACGACTTGGAGCAGGCGCGGTTGGCAGCGGCGCAAACTGATGCGCGCACCGTGACGCTGCAGGCGCAGGTGGAGGCGGCTGAGCAAGCCGTGGCGGCGGCGACCGAGCGCGCCGCGTCCCAAGAGGCGGAATTGGCCCGGCTGCAGGCGGCGTTGGCGCAGGTTCAGGACGACCTGATGGCGACGCGGGAGCAGGCAGGACGTGGCGGCGACGAGGTCGAGGCCTTGCGCGCACAGCTGGGCACCGTCGAGGCGGAGCGTCAGGCGGCCGTGGCTCAGGCGCAGGAACAGGCGGAAGCCAGTGCCCGTGAGTGCCAGGCACTTTCGGTGCAACTTGCTGAAGTGCGCGAGGATTCTGAGGCGGGTGCGCAGCGGCTCGGCGACTTGCAGGATGCTTCGGCGGCGGCACGCGCGGCTCAGGAGCGAGCAGAAGCCGCGCTGGCGGACGAGGGCGCGCTGCTCTCGCAGGCGACGACCGAAGTCGAAGTTCTGCGCGCGCATCTGGTCCAGGCCCAGGTCGAGGCCACTGAGCTGGCTGACCAGTCGGGCCAGCTGGGGATGCAGCTTGGGGAAGCCCGCACGGAGTTGGCCGAGGCCGCCGCGAGAACGGCAGAGCTGCAGACGGCCCTTGCGCACGCCCAGATCCAGGCCCAACAGGCGCGCGAAGAGGCGCAGCAGGTCAAGGCAGAGGCCGTCGCGGTGCCGGTTGCCCCGGCCGCAGGTCCGAATCTGGCCCTGCTGGCGCAGATCGTGGATGAGATCTACGGCGTTGTGTCGTCGTTCCGGTCGGATCTGGAGTCGGTGGCCGACGCGGCCCTGCTGCTGGTCAGCGACGAAGCGGACGAGCGCGGCGAGGGCGCCGAGGTGATGCGCGACGCCTTGGATTCGTGCAAGTCGCGGTCGGGCGAGCTGAAGTCGATGGTGGGTCGGCTGCGCGGTCAGGTCGAGAAGGCCTGACGTGATCCGGAAAAACTAGCGGTCGGCAGGTCCGGGAAGGTCACGCCGCGCTCGCTGGTGCCGTAGCTGCAGGTGGATGCGCGCCAGATCGCTTGCCGCGCGCGCCATGTGATGCAGCCGCAGCTTCGAGCCGGCCACGTCGCGCCAGGTCCGCAGCGGGACCTCCAGAAATTGTGCAGACGTCAGGGCGGGTTGCCCTTGGGCGCCAAACAACAGGCGGGCCAGCAGCTCGACGTCGAAGATCCAGCGCGTCTCGAACGGGGTGTCCAGCGCCGCGCGCAGGGTGGCACTCGCGCGGAACAGCTTGGCGCCGCACTGCGTGTCGTAGACGGCAAGACCCAGCGCCAGCGACGCCGCGGTGGCGAACACTCGGCCCAGATAGTGGCGAAGTGCCTTGCGTTCCACCGCGTTGCCAAGCAGGCGGACCCGCGAACCCAACACGACCTGCACCTCGGGGCGCTCGCGCATGAGGCCAGCCAGCCGCAGCAGCTCGTCGACGGGCGTGGAGAGGTCGGCGTCCAGATAGGCGACCACCGTCGCGCCGTCCTGCAGCGCCTGCAACAGTCCACGCCGCACGGCCTCTGCCTTGCCTGAATTGTGCTCGAGCGACAGCCAGTGTGCGCGGCCGGACGAGCGGTCGCACACGTCGCGCAGCAGGTCCTCGGTCCCGTCGCGCGAGCCGTCGTTCACGAACAGCACGGACACACCGTCCTGCCGCGCGAGACGCAGGAACTCCGCAGGATCCAAGCGTTCTGCCTCGTTGTAGCAGGGAACGACCACCGTCAGTTGGGGTATCGTCACTTGCAGCATAGCGCCCACCAGGACAGGCCGGGGAGGTCGGCGCCCGTGCGCGCCCCCCACCGGGAAACAGCGTTGTCGGCAGCGAGGACCGCTTGCACGGCGCCCGTCACCAGCCCGCCGTGGCGCCACGCAAGCGCGGTCGGTCGCGGCGTGGCAGACGGCCGCAGACGCTCGGACACCAAGGTCAGCACCCGAGGCAGCAACAGACCGTGAAACAGCCCGCCAGACGACAGCACCCGCAGACCCACCGACGCCAGCACCGCCCGGGCCTGCTTGGGCGCATAGCGGCGGTGGTGCAGCAAGGCCGCGTCGTGGCTGGTAAAAAGCGGCTGCCACGCCGGGACGCTGACCAGCACGCGACCGTTCGGCTCCAGACGTTCGAGCAGGCCCTGCAGGAAGGCGGCGTCGTCCTCGACATGTTCGAGGATGTCGAGCAGCAGCATCAGGTCGAACGGGCCGGGCGGCAGGTCGTGGTGCAGGTGCAGGCCCCTGGGCAGCAGCGGATCACCAGACGATTCAAGCGGATAGCCAGTGTCGACGCAGTGGATCTCAGCGCCGGGTGACAGCCGGGGCAGCAGCGACCGCGCCAGAAAGGCATCGCCCGCGCCCACGTCGAGCACCCGCCGGGCCGTCGTCAACACGCCGGCGTCCGCGAGCACGCGCGTGAAGAACCGCAGCCGTGCGGTCTCCCACGGGTGTCGGGTCGCGGTGGCGTGTGGGGACTCGCGCAGGTCGGCCATGGCCATCCTTGTCAGCAGGCGGCGGACCTTACCGTTGGCCTTGCGGGCTGGCAAGGAAGCGCGGCGACCCGTAGACTGCACGGGATGCGTCCGCCTGCCCACCCCTTTTCCCTGTCGGCTCGCTTTCTTGGCGCGGTCGTGGCGTTGACCGCGGCGGTCGCCCTGCCGGCGGTTGCAGCCCCGCGCACCGAGGTGACCGTCGATGTGGGCCGTGGCTGCGACCGCAAGGCCGTGCACCGCGAAGTCGACCACCTGCGAGGCAAGTTGGGCCGTTGCCTGACGGCGGATCAGGGCCAAGCCCAAGTGAGGATTCGGTTTCGCGCAGACGGCACCCGCCGCGACCTGCGCGCGACGGGCGACCAGCCGCGGCCGGTCCTGCGCTGCCTGGAGCGACGGCTGAAGATCTGGACGTCGACGCCGGTCAAGGGGCCGCGGACCTGCGAGGTGACGCTGGCCCCGCAGCGGTTGCCCACGGGCACGGACCGGCCCCACGCCGAGCAGCAGCAGGAACTCGGCAAACCCGAGTAAGTGCTTGGCATGCGTCGGATTTCTGGACACTCGCGCTGCGTGGGTCGCCTGCCGGTCGACCGTCTCAGGAGCAAACCTCCTTCAGACCGCCCCCGTCACCTGGCATCCCGAACCATCGCATCCAGCCGGTCCAGCCCGGTCCGCACGACCTCCAGCTCAGGTCCGAACGAGATGCGGACGTGCCCTTTGAGGCGCGAGCGGATGTGGCTGCGGCGCTTGCCCGGGTTGACGTCGAAGAATTCACCAGGCACCACAATCACTTGGCGCTCCAGCGCGGCGCGGAAGAATGCGTGGCCGTCTTGCAGGTTCGGCGGCAGGTTCTCCAGCGAGGCAAAGCAGTAGAAGGCACCCACCGGGGCCGGGTCGAGCGTGAAGCCCGCCGATCGCAGCCGGTCCATCGACAACTGGCGCTTGACGTCGAATGCCGTCTGGATGGCCCGCGCCTCCTGATCGGCCACATCGCGCTCCAGCAGAGGTAAGGCCGCGCGCTGCAACAGGTGCGAGGGACCGCCGTCCAGAAACGAACCCGCCGACGCCACCCGCTCGATGACGTCCTTGGGGCCGACGGTCCACGCCAGCCGCCAGCCGGGATAGCGCCAGTTCTTGGTCAGGCCGTCGACGACGATGACCGGGTCCTCGTTGACGTCCTCGACGTACCGGCACGCGCTGACAGACGGACCGTCGGCGGCGGCAGCGCCATAGAGGTAGTGGCTGTAGAACTCGTCGAAGATCAGGGCGCACGAGAGGTTGCGCGCGACGTCGATGCAAGCCCGCAGCCCGCCGCCGCGCAACACCTGGCCGGTTGGGTTGCAGGGGTTCGACAGCAGCAGGGCAGACAGGCCCTTGCCGATCACCTCGGCCTTCAGCCGCTGGGGGGTCAGCGCAAAGCCGTCGTCGGCATCGACGACCACCGGAATCGGAACGAAAGCCTTGAAAACATCCAGCAATTCTTCGTAAGCCGTGTAATCCGGCAGCAGGTGGCCCAAGTGGATGTTGCCCAGCGTGGCGGCCAGCCGGGTCAGCGCCGTGCGCCCGCCCGCTGAGATGGCGACGTTCTCAGCCGTGTACTGCGACGGCATCCCCTTGCGGTAGCGGGAGTTGTACAGGGCCGCGACGGCCTCGCGCAGCTCCCACAGCCCCGCGACCGGCGCGTACTCGTGCGTCGACGGGTCGATGTCGATGTGCGTCATGCGCGGCGCGGCGCCGGGCAGCGGACCGGTTTCCGGCGCGCCTTGGCCCAGATTGGCCCAGTCGGGATGGCCGTAGTGGAAGCCGCGGGAGGCCGCCTCCGTCATCACGTAGATCACGCCAGTGCGCGGCACCGGCCGGAAGATCAGGTGTTCGTCGAGGTCCATCGTGTGCGTCCGGGGCAGGCAGGCGGGGGGAGGAGGGCCGAAGTCTAGCCGAGGAATCCGCCTGCGCCAGCAGATCGTCCATTCCGGACTTCTCGCGACGCACCGCGTCATGCTACACCGACTTCCCATGGACGAGTCGCCCCGGAGACCCCCAGCCCACCGCACCCGACCGGCCCGCATCCTGCTGCTGGGGCCCGCGCCGCCGCCGTATGGGGGCCTGCAGACGCTGGGCCTGCGGATGACGGCGTGGCTGCAGCGCACGGGCCGCGAGGCACGCCTGATCGACCTGGCCCACGAGAGCGGCTCGCGTCAGGCCGTCCACCGCAAGGACGTGCAGCCCTGCGGTGACTCACTGCCGTCCATCGCAAGGCAAATCGCGTTGTTTCGCCCGGATCTGGTCCACGCGCTGCTGCCTGGCTGGCGGCCCACGCTGGCGCTCGTGACCTTGGCCGAGATGGCGCGCCATCGGCGGATGCCCCATGTGCGCACGGTGGCGACGCTGAGCGGCGACACGATGTTCGACGGCGTCCCCGTGGTGGCGCGGCCGGCGCTGTTCGCGGCCTGGCGGAGGCTGGACCACGTGATCGCGCAGGACGACGCCATTCTGGGTTGGTTACAGCGTCAGGCCGGGGTCTCGCCGCACCGCAGCAGCTGCATCCGCGGCTACCTGCCGCCCGGACACGACGAGCTGGACCCCGCGACGCTGCCCGGCAACCTGCGTCACTTTCTGGAGCAGCACCACCCCGTGCTGGTCGCCGGGGGTGCGATCGCCTCGTGGCTGGGCGCAGACCGCACCGGCGTCGACGGCCTGATCGAGGCGGCGCGGCGATTGCGGCGCGAATACCCCAAGCTGGGCGTGGTGTACGCGATCACCGTCGTGCAGGACCGCGACCGGATGCAGGCGCTGCGGGCCGAGCTGGCCCGGGCGGGGCTGCAAGACACGTTCCAGTTCGTCAGCGAGCTGCCGTCGTTTGTCGCGCTGGTCGCACGCGCCGACGTTTACGTACGTGCGCACGTTCTGGACAACGACTCGCCAGCCGTCCGCGAGGCGCTGTCGCTGGGTGTGCCTGTGGTGGCCAGCGACGTGGCACCGCGACCGCCGGGCTGCGAGCAATTCGCGCCGGGTGACCCGGACTCGCTGATGTCCGCGCTGCGGGCGGCGCTGGTGCGACCGCGGTGGTCTCCGGACGACCAGTCGGGCGACCCCGGCGCGGGGTCCGAGTTGTTGTATCTGTACGACCGCCTGTTGGCCGAGCAGCCGTCCAGTTTCGACGAGCCGGCGGGTTCCTGACCGAACGCTCGTTCGCCAGAGAATTGGTCGGTGTTTTCAAGGCCTGACGCGGCTGGCTGACTTGCCCCGAGCGATATTTGTCACAGGGCGAGCGCCGACGGACCCGGCGAAGCACCGCAGAGCCCCGCCCCAGATCAAGGCGTGTGTATACGTTTTCGTAGGTAAAATGATGCTGCCGACCGGAATGCACCTGCTGACCGACGTCAAGATGCCCTGAATCGAGGCACTGCGGTTGGGCGGGCTTGATCCTCGGGCAAACGCGAATTACGTTTGCGTCTGACCGTTTGGAGGACGTCCGTTGAAGCTTTTTCAATACCCGTACAGCCACAATTGCGCCAAGGTGAAGATCGCGCTGCTGGAAAAAGGCCTTGCGTTCGAGGCCCCGGCCACGCCGCCCGGCTTTACCCGGTCGCCGGAATTCCTGGCGATGAATCCGCTGGGATTGTTCCCCTTTCTGGTGGATGGCGATGTGCGTTTGGGTGAGTCCGAGGTCATCGTCGAGTATCTGGAGGAGCGCTATCCGACGCCCGCTCTGCTGCCCCCAACGGTCGAGGGGCGTGCCCGCAGCCGCTGGTACTCGCGCTTTCACGACATGTATCTGGGGCCGCAGCTGTCGAAGCTGTTCTTTGCGCTGAACGACGGGCGCAAGGGGACCGCGGCGTTCGAGCCTGAGATCGACCGCTTGTTCGAGCTGGTGGCGATCCTTGAATCCGTCATCGACCCGCAGCCCTTCCTGATGGGCGAGCAATTCACGTTGGCCGACGCACCCTATGCGCTGTCGTACCACTTCGTGCTGATGCTGACGGCGGCCCACGGTCGGCCGCTGACCGAGACCGACATGCCCAAGCTGACGCGCTGGTATGCCGCGGCGTCGCAACGTCCGTCGGTCGCGCAAGTGATGACGGCCGCGAAGGCGGCGCTCGGGGGAGGCTGATCCATGCCCTTCGCCCTGCCGTTCGAAGCCTTGCAAGCCTATGAGTGGACCGACACGCCGATGTGGGTGTTCGATCTGGAAGGGCGACGCATGGCTTGGGCGAACGCAGCCGGCGTGGCGACGTGGAATGCCGCCTCGCTGCGGGAATTCCTCGCGCGCGACTTCTCGACGATGTCCGACGCGACCGCCATGCGCAACCGCGCGGTGATGGCAGAGCACGCGGCCGGCCGGACTGGACACGAACAGTGGACGGTGTACCCCAAGGGGGTGCCGCTCACCATCAACACGCACAGCACCGGCATCGTGTTGCAGGACGGCACGGTCGCGATCCTGTACGAGGCGCACCCGGTCACCGTGCATGTGGACCCCGCCGCTCTTCGCGCGGTCGAGGCGATGCAGCACACCTCAGTCCGGGTCGCACTGCACCGCATGGACGGTGCCGCCATCTTGCGCAACCCCTCGGCCGCAAGGGCGTTTGGCTCGGTGATTCCCGACAGCACCGCGGACGACTTCGCGGCGATGTTCGTGAATCCCGAAGCTGCCGCGCGCGCGCGCAGGCTGATTTCGTCCGGACGGACCTTTAGCGAAGAGCTGGACCTCGCGACTGCGGAAGGTCCGGTGTGGCACGGCATTGACGCACGACCGGTGCTGGACCCCGTCACTGTGCAGCAACTGGTGCAGATCAACGCGCGCGACATTGCCGACCGTCGCGCTGCCGAGATCGCGGTGGAGGCCGCCAAGCACCATGCGGAGGCCGCCAACCGCGCCAAGAGCCAGTTCCTGGCCAACATGAGCCACGAGATCCGCACCCCGATGAACGGCATCATCGGCACGATTGAGGTGCTGCAGGGCACGGCTCTGGACGCCAAACAGCGACATTATCTGGAGCTGGGGCGGTCGTCGGCCGACGCGCTGCTGACGACCATCAATGAAATTCTGGACTTCTCGAAGATCGAAGCTGGCCACATGGAGTTGGAGCGCGCCGAGATCGACCTGCCTGCCGTGCTGCAGCGGGCCCTCGCGCCGCTGGAGGTGCGGTGCCAGCAAAAGGGATTACCTCTGCACTTGGAGCTGGACCCCAACATTCCGCACCGTCTGATGGGCGATGAGCACCGGCTGCGCCAGATCCTGACCAATCTGGTGGGCAACGCGATCAAGTTCACGGAGTGCGGCCACGTTCGCCTGCTGGCCAAGCTGAGCATGCTGACCACCGAGACCGCAGAAGTCATGCTGTCGGTCGAGGACACGGGGATCGGCATCTCGCCGCAGAACCAGACCCGCATTTTCGAGCAATTCGTGCAGGCCGACGGGACGATGACACGTCAATTCGGCGGCACCGGTCTGGGCTTGACCATCTCGGACCGGATCGTGCGCCTGATGGGCGGCGCGATGTGGGTCGAGAGCGAGCTTGGCAAGGGCAGCACGTTCCACGTTCGGGTGCCATTTGCCGTCTGCACTGCGCAGCTGCCGCCTCGTCCGCGTGCGCCCCAAAAGCGCGAGCTGCCGTTCGGACGCGGTCGCAAGGTCCTGCTGGCCGAGGACAACCTCGTCAACCAGGCGGTCGGCGTGGCCATGCTGGAGACGCTGGGCTTTACCCCGGTCGTGGTAGACGACGGGCGAAAGGCCGTGGCGGTCTCGCAGCAGCAGCCCGACATCTCCATGATCCTCATGGACATCCAGATGCCCACCATGGACGGCCCCGACGCGACCCGCGAGATCCGCGCGCGGGAGCGACAGACCGGCCAGCACATGACCATCGTGGCGATGACGGCGCACGCCCTGGCCGAAGACCGCGACCGCTGCCTGGAGGCCGGCATGGACGACTACATGTCCAAGCCTGTGCACCTCCACGTGCTGACCGAGCTGTTGAAGAAGTGGGCGACCTGACCCGGTTGTCTGGGGACGCTAGCGAAACATGGCCTCAGCCCGCTTGGCCTCGCGGCCGTGGTCGACCATCGGCTCCGGATAGTCCAGTCCACGCGGGCGCTTCTTCTCCAGCGCCCGCAGCGTCGGGCCGTCCAGCTCGCGCAGCTCGGGCACCCAACGCCGCACATATACGCCATCCGGATCGAAGCGCTGCAGCTGTCGCCAGGGATTGAACACGCGAAAGTACGGCTGGGCGTCGCAGCCGGTGCTGGCCGACCACTGCCAGCTGCCGTTGTTGACGGCCGGATCGTAGTCGACCAGATGCTGGGCGAAGAAGCGCTCGCCCCACCGCCAGTCCAGATGCAGGTCCTTGACCAGAAAGCTTGCCGTCACCATGCGCGCCCGATTGTGCATGAAGCCGGTCGCAACGAGCTCGCGCATCCCCGCATCCACCAAGGGGAATCCCGTCATCCCTTCACACCACGCGCGAAACGCAACGGCGTCGTCCTGCCACGGCAGGTCGTCATGGACGCGCCGGAACGCGTGGCCAAACACGTGGGGAAAGTGTCGCGCGATGTGGGTGAAGAAGTCGCGCCAGTACAGCTGCCGCAGCACGCTGTGGTCGGGTCCATACGCGCGGTGAACGGCGTGCCACACCTCGCGAGGGCTGACGGTGCCGAATTTCAGGTGGGCCGACAGGTGGCTGGTGCCCGCCTGATCCACGCGGTCGCGCAGGGTGGCGTAGTCCCGCAACGGCTCGAGATCCGCAAGCAGCGCAAGGGCTTCCGTGCGTCCCCCGTGCACCGCTAGCTGCGGGTTGGGGCACGGCAGCAGGTCGGCGCGCACGTCGGACAGGCGCACCTCGTCCGGCAGCGTCAACGGCCACGGCTTCCAGATCGGGATCGGCCGGGGCTGAGCGACCGGCAGCCGTGCAGCCTTGCGGTGGAACGGCGTGAAGACCGCGTAGGGCAGACCGTCGTCCTTGTGGACCTGGTCCGGCTCCGTCAGCAGCACGCCGGGATGGGAGAGGAAGCGCACGCCGTGGGCGACGCACACCCGCTGCAGCAGCGCATCCCGATCTAGCGAGAACGGCGTGTGGTCGCCATGCACGTGGACGGCATCGAAGCGGTCGGCGGTCAAGGTCCGGTCGAGCACCTCATGCGCCAGACCGCGCAGCACATGCAGGCGGTCGCCGTGGTCCTGCAGGCGCGCCTGCAAGTCGTCCAGCGAGTCCAGCAGGAATTCCAAGGCGTTGTCGCTGCGGAACGGGTGCGGCTCGCATTGCCGCGGGTCGAACACGAAGGCACAGGCCATGGTGTCCGACGCGGCGGCCGCGCGCAGGGCGTCATGGTCCTGCAGACGAAGGTCGCGGCGAAACAGCACAAGCGCGGGCATGGTACCGTCCGGCAGGCCGGAACGACGGCCCAGTTGTCGGATGCCATTGGCGCACCTGAAGGTGTGCGGGACGCATCCAACACCCCCGGTATCTTGCCTGCAAGGGGAGCGCGAGCGGCATGAACGCACTGCGAATCGACTCGAACCGTCTGGTCCAGCGCCTGAAAGACTTGGGGAAAGTGGGCTCGACCGGCGATGGCGGCTGCTGTCGGTTGGCGCTGACGGAGGAGGACAAGGCCGGCCGTGACC
Organism: Myxococcota bacterium; assembly: GCA_049317445.1. Taxonomy (GTDB): domain Bacteria; phylum Myxococcota_A; class UBA9042; order UBA9042; family UBA9042; genus CAJBNH01. The sequence goes on from JBMOIG010000048.1 coordinate 17,420, forward strand.
TCGTGACCGCGTGGATGCGTGATCTGGGACTGCACGTCACGATCGACGCCATCGGCAACGCGGTGGGCGTCTGGCAGGTCGGCTCAGGGCGGCCGGTGATGATGGGCTCGCACATCGACACGGTGCGTACCGGCGGCATCTACGACGGCAATTTGGGCGTTCTGGCGGGGTTGGAGGTCATCGCGACTCTGCAGCGCGCCGGCGTCACGCCCCGTCGGCCGCTGGCGGTGGCGTTTTTCACGGACGAGGAAGGCGCCCGCTTTGCCCCCGACATGCTTGGGTCGCTGGTGTACGTCGGCGGTCTGGACCTGGCCGTCGCACTGGACACCGTCGCCATCGACGGCGCCCGTCTGGGCGATGAGCTGCAGCGTATCGGCTACGCGGGGGCGGCCAGCTGTCCGGCGGTCGAAGCGCCGCACGCTTTCGTCGAGCTGCACGTGGAACAGGGACCACGGCTGGAGGTCGAAGGCCGGCGCATTGGCGTGGTGACCGGAGTGCAGGGCATCTCATGGAAAGAGCTGACGATTCTGGGTCAGAGCAACCACGCGGGCACCACCCCGATGGCCCTGCGGCACGACCCCGCCTATGCCGCGGCGGCGATTGCCGTGTTTCTGCGCCAGCTGGCGGCTGAGTTCGGCGGCGATCAGGTGTGCACGGTCGGCAAGATCGACCTGTTTCCCAACCTGATCAATGTGGTGCCGGCCCAAGCCGTCCTGACGCTGGACGTGCGCAACACCGACGAAGAGCGGCTGCAGCAGGCGGAAGCCCGCATCGACGCCTTCTGCCGCGACCTGGCTGAGAAAGAAGGCGTACAGCTTCAATTCCGAACACTTGCGCGTTTCGCCCCGGTCGTGTTCGACCCGAGGGTCGACGAGGTGATCGAGACGGTGGCGCGCGACCTGGGCCTGTCGACCTTGCGGATGCCCTCGGGGGCGGGCCACGACGCGCAGATGCTGGCCCGGCTGTGCCCGGCCGCGATGATCTTCACGCAGTCGCACCGGGGGGTGTCGCACAACCCCGCCGAGTACACCGACCCCACCAACCTGGCGGAGGGCTGCAACGTGTTGTTGCACACCGTCCTGCGCCTGGCCGACACCGATTTCGTTTGATCTGGCGAGAAGGGGAAGAGACTGATGAGCCGTTTCCTGACCGTGGGCGCCGCCCAGATGGGGCCGATCCAGAAGACTGACAGCCGCGAGTCTGTCGTGAACCGCTTGGTGGCGCTGATGGCGCAGGCCAAGGCGCGCGGGTGCGAGCTGGTGGTGTTTCCCGAGCTGACGCTGACGACGTTCTTTCCGCGCTGGTTCGTCAAAGACCTGACCGAGGCGGACCACTGGTACGAGACGGCGATGCCGTCGCCCGTCACCCAGCCGCTGTTCGACTTCGCACGGTCGATGGGCATCGGATTTTGCTTGGGCTATGCGGAGTTGACCGAGCCGGACGCCAACGGTGTGCGCCACCGCTACAACACCCAGATCCTCGTCGAACGCGACGGTACGGTGGTGGGCAAGTACCGCAAGGTCCACATCCCCGGCCACGAGGAGCATGAGCCCGACCGCCCCTTCCAGCACGCTGAGCGGTATTACTTCGAGCTGAGTCCGGAGGGTTTTCACGTCTGGAAAGCCTTCGGAGGTCGCATGGGCATGATGATCTGCAACGACCGTCGCTGGCCCGAAACCTACCGAACGATGGGCCTCAAGGGCGTCGAGATGATCCTGTGCGGCTACAACACCCCGCTGCACTACGCCCCCGACCCGGGCCAGAACGTGCTGCAGGGCTTCCACAATTCGCTGGTGATGCAGGCGGGCGCCTACCAGAACGGCACGTGGGTGGTCGGCGTGGCCAAGGCGGGCGTCGAGGAAGGCGTCGACTCGCTGGGGCAGAGCTGCATCATCGCGCCATCCGGGCAGATCGTGGCCCAGACCATCTCGAACGACGACGAGCTGATCGTGGCCCGCTGCGACCTGGACTGGTGCAAGAAATACAAGGAGACGCTGTTCGACTTCGACCGCTACCGCTCGCCGGAGTTCTACACGGCGATTACCGCTCAGCGGGGGGTGGTGTTGGAGGACTGACCCGCCGCAGCTCCCCATCCCCATGCAACGCCAGGTAACCACGGCGCAAACCGAAGCAGCGCGTCACCAGAGCGCACCCGTCGCACGCCTGCCCCCGCACGAACTCCCCCGCGTCATAGCCGGGAGGAATGGCGTCGAGGCGAAACTGCCGCACCACGTCCGCTGGCACCAGACACAGCGGCAAGCCGCACATCGACTCGAAGCCCACCACATCCACACCCAATTCCGCAGCCACTTGCAGGGCTTCCACGACATCGGGCAGCACGTCGGCGTAGCGGGGCACCAGCTCGCTCTCCCGGGGCACCACGTCGCTGGACGGCGCCACGAAGGACAGGTTCAAGCGTGCGCGAGGCCAGCGGGCGTGCAGCCACCGCACATGCGCCGGCAGCTGCCAGTGGTTCTTGCCGCATAGGACGAAATTCAACAGCAGCGGCAACGTCGTGACCCGGTGCACCGTGTCCAGCCCGGCGACCGTCTGCGCAAAAGACCCCGGCGTCTCAGTGACCGCGTCCGACACCTCAGCCGTGCAGCCGTGCAGGGACACGAACAGCTCGGTGACCCCCGCCTGCTCGAGCGCGACCGCCAGCGCCGGGTCGGCCAGCCGAATCGCGTTGCTTTGCAGGGTGATGCGCCGATCGGAGTGGGCGCGCGCCAGCCGCACGAAGTCCAGCAGCCGTGGGTGCAGCGTCGGCTCACCCCCCGTGAACACCAGACACGCCCCTTGCTGCGCGGACGCGACCACCTGTCGCCCGATGCGCGCGTCGTCGGGCGTGGGCAAATGCGTCGACACAAAGCAGAAGCGACAGGCTTGGTTGCAGTGGAACTGGACGCGGATCAGATGCTCGATCTCGACCGGACTACCGTCGTCCGGCTGCGCGCGGTTGACCTGCACGAACTCGCGGTCGACCTGCGCCTGCACCGTCGACACGACCGACAGCCGCCGCCGCAGCCGATCCTGCACGATGGGCGACAACACGGGGGCGGCGAAGCGGGTCAGCTGGACCTCGGGCAGCCCTGAGCAACGGTCGCGCACCTGGCACACCTCGCACGCCTCCAGCTGACGGTGACCCGGGCGGCGGCGGGCGCCGGGCGTCAGCGAGAAGTGCAGCCCGGTCGTCGCCAGCTGCGGGAACAGGCAGGGCGGCGGACCGCTGTCGGGCGCCACCCGAACCGACAACCCCAATGGGCGCGCGGACTTGTCCAGAGCCACCAACACGGCAGTCGCTTCGGCGTACGACACCAGCTCCGACGGGTCCGGCGAGTCGACCGGCACCTGCACCTCCAGACCGCCAAGCGTCCGCAGGTCGCCCAGCCGCTGCGCCAGATGCGCGGGCAGGACGGGCAGCTCCGCAACTGTCGACCGCACCACCACCGCCAGCAGCTCGACGGGGACGCCGGCCGCTTGCAGCGCCTCGATCCCGTGCAACGTCCGCTGAAAGCCGCCCGGGTCGCGCGTCACCCGGTCCAGCGCGTCGCCCCACGCCGTCAGGTTGACCCGCGCAATGTCCAGCCCGGCCGCCCGCAGCTCCACGGCGCGGACGTTGTTGAAAAGTGTCGCATTCGTCTCGATCCGCACTACCGTAGCGCCGCCCAGCTTGGCGTGTCGCACCAGATCCGACAGGTCCCGTCGCATGCCGGGCTCGCCCCCGGACAGCGTCAGCTCGGTCGCCCCTTGCGCCAGCGCCGCATCGATGCGCGCCCGCACCGCGGCACCCGACGCATACGCCGGGTCGTCGTGCGCGCGGCGCTTCACGCAGTACGTGCAGCCCTGGTTGCAGGCAAAGTGGGTGTCGATTCGTTGGGTGCGCAAAGGGGTGAAGTCCTTGCTGTCGACGGTTCACGGCCAGACGGCCCGCCGCCAGTGGGGCCGGCTGCAGTTTACCCCATCGCGTTGTCCGCGCACACGCGCCAGACACCGACGGGCGAGGTCACGCGTCACACCCCATGGCACCCCCACTGGCGCGCAAAACCCTACGGGGGCACGATAGGCCACTGTCCCGACCCCTTTCTTGCAGAGGTTCCCATGTCGCTGAACCGCCCGTTGTCGTCCCTGTTGGTGCTGTTGCCTCTGCTGTCGCTGTGTCTGGCGGACCACCCCGCCTTGGGAGACCTGATGCCACAGGACGACGAGTCGCAGACGGTTGCGACACCCACGGGCCTGCAGGTTCGCCTGTCGGAGGGCGCCGCGGTGCCGGATGCCAACAACCGCACACCGGCCGCCGCGACCACGCCGCTGGTTCTGGCGCAGATCACCGAGCTGCTGGCCCGCATGGCGCCGATGCCCGCAAGTCCGGACGACGCCAAGGACTTTGCCATGCGCGACCGGACCAAGCCGCCGCCGCGCACCGGGGCCACGGTGCAGGGAACGTTCCCGCCGCCTCAGTTGGCCGCGCCAAAGCCGGTCGTCGACACGTCACCGCTGCAGGTCCTGCGCTATCAGCCCCAGGGCGACGTGCAGATCGTGCCCGAGCTGACCGTGACGTTCTCGCAGCCCATGGTTCCAGTGACGTCGCTGGAGGTGCTGGCCGGCCAGACCGTGCCGCTGAAGCTGACGCCGCAGCCCGCGGGGCGCTGGCGCTGGCTGGGAACGCGCACGCTGGCCTTTACCCCCGACAAGCGCCTGCCGATGGCGACCGACTTCAAGGCCGAGATCCCGGCGGGAACCAAGTCGGCGACCGGGGCGGTGCTGGCCAAGGCGGTGACGTGGCAGTTCCGGACGCCGCCGCCGCAGGTGGTCGATTTCGCACCGGACGCAGGGCCGACAGGGCTGCAGCCGACGCTGCAGGTGCAGTTCGACCAAGCCGTGGACCCCAAGGCGGTGCTGGCGAAGACCGAGGTCAGGGCCGGCAAGTCCCTGCGCGCCGTAGCCCTGCTGACGCCTGAGGAAATTGCCAAGGACAAAGGCCTGACCGCCCGACGCAATGCCCTGCAAGCGCAGGGGCTGGCCGACCGCTGGTTTGCGTTCCGGCTGCTGGAGCCGCTGCCACGCGACACGACCGTTTCCGTGCAGTTCGGGCCCAAGCTGCCGTCGGCCGAGGGGCCGCGGGTGACCGCCCAAGGCGACACGCGCACGTTCCGAACCTACGGCCCGCTCAAGCTGCTGAAGTCCCAGTGCGGCTGGGACGGGCAGTGCCGGCCCTTCATGCCGTGGACGCTGGAGTTCTCGAACCCCTTGGATGGCAAGAAGTTCGATGCGAAGTGGGTGACGGTGACGCCGACGTTCCCGGGCTTGTCGATCGAGGCCTCGGGCAACCAGATCACGATCAGCGGCTACAGCAAAGGTCGCACGACCTATCAGATTTCGGTGGCGGCAGAGCTGGCGGACACGTTCGGTCAGACGCTGGGCAAGCCCGCCAAGGCGACGTTCAAGACGGGGCAGGCCGAGCCGACGCTGGATTCGGAGGGGCAAGGCTTCGTGGTGCTCGACCCCGCCGCCCCCCCGTCGCTGCGCGTCAATTCCGTCAACCAGCCCGAGCTGCGTGTGCAGCTGTATGCGGTGACGCCGGGCGACTGGACCGCGTGGTTGCAGTGGCTCAAGGCGCAGGACGACGAGGACAAGCCCAAGGCGACCTTGCCGGGCAAGCGCATCCTGGACCAGGTGATCCGGCCGCAAGGACCGCCCGACGAGCTGGCTGAGACCGACATCGACCTGTCCAAGGCGTTGACGAACGGTCTAGGCCACGTGATTGCCGTCATCGAGCCGACCAAGCAGCCCAAGGAGCGCTGGCAGCGTCAGGCGGTGCGCGTGTGGGCGCAGTCGACCCGGATCGGCCTGACCTCGATGAAGGATGACGGCGAGCTGCTGGCGTGGTCGACGACGCTGCAGGACGGCAAGCCTTTGGGCGACCTCGAGGTTTCGATCCAGACCGGCAAGGGCAAGGTGCTGATCGCGGGCAAGTCGGGCGCAGACGGCGTGACGCGGCTGGCGCTGCCGGCCAAGGCCGAGGGGCGCGCGGTGCTGGTGGCGCGGCGGGGCGGCGACACGGCGATGCTGCCCGAGAGCCTGTCGTGGTGGTACGACGACTCGGGGTGGACCAAGACCGAGCGCTCGCCGCAACTGACCTGGTTCACGTTTGACGACAGGCAGTTGTACAAGCCGGGCGAGGAGATCCACGTCAAGGGTTGGCTGCGCCACGTGTCGCTGGCCAAGGGCGGCGACGTCCAGGGGCTGGCGGGGCGCAAGGGCACGGTCGATTGGACGCTGCGCGATGCGCAAGGCAACGACCTGGCCACGGGCAAGGCGAATGTGGGGCCGCTGGGGGGCTTCGACCTGTCCGTCAAGCTGCCCAAGGAGCCGAACCTGGGTACGGCGGTGTTCGTGATGCAGGCCGACGGCTTGCGCGGACCCAACGACGGCGACCACTACCATCAGGTGCAGATTCAGGAATTCCGCACGCCCGAGTACTCGGTGACGGCGCAGGCTTCACAAGGACCGCATCTGGTTGGCGGCCACGCCATCGCCACCGTGTCGGCGCGCTACTTCGCGGGCGGTCCGCTGCCGTCTGCCCAGACGACTTGGCAAGTCCACACTGAGGCTGGCGAATTTACGCCTCCCGGCCGCGAGGGCTGGACCTTCGGCACGTGGCGGCCTTGGTGGGAGCGCTATTGGGGGCACAGCGACACCCACTATCTTCCTTCCTTCAGCAGCCGCACCGACGCGGCCGGCGACCACAACCTGCGTCTGGACTTCCTGTCGCTGGACCCCCCGGAACCTACCGCAGTGATTGCGGAAGCCACCGTGATGGACGTCAACCGTCAAGCGTGGACGGCGACCGCGCGGATGCTGGTGCACGCGTCGACCCACTACGTCGGCTTGAAGGTGCCGACCACGTTCGTGGGCAAGGGGGACCCGATTCTGGTGCAGGTGATTGCGGTCGATCTGGACGGCAAGGCCGTGACAGGGCGGGCGATTCAGGTGCGGGCGGCGCGGATCGAGGAGACGTACAAGGACGGCCGCTACGTCGAGAGCGAAGTCGACGTGCAGGACTGCCCGCTGACTTCCACAGCCAATGAGCAGACTTGCACGTTCCGTCCGCCGGTAGGTGGTCGCTGGCGCGTCAAGGCGTCGCTGACCGATGCCCAAGGGCGGCCGAACCGCAGCGAGCTGACGGTGTGGGTGGCGGGCGGCAAGGTCGCGGCCTCGCGCAGTGTGGACGAGCAGAAGGTGACGCTGGTGCCCGACCGCAAGGAGCATCAGGCGGGACAGGTGGCCAAGGTGCTGGTGCTGGCGCCGTTTGCACCGGCCGAAGGCGTGCTGACGCTGCGCCGCTCGGGCATCGTCGAGGCGCGCCGGTTCACGATGACGACGACGACCACCACGCTGGAGATCCCCATTCTGGACGCGTATGTGCCCAATATCGAAGCGCATGTGTCGCTGGTCGGTCAGGTGCCGCGCGACGCCGACAAGCCCGAGGGGCTGCAGCGTCCCGCATTTGCCACAGGCTCAGTCGAGCTGTCGGTGCCGCCGCTGGCCCGCGCGCTGACGGTGAAGGTGCTGCCTGCCGCCACCGAGCTGGAGCCCGGCGCCAAGACTCGCGTGATGGTCGAGGTGCGCGACGCCCGCGGCCAGCCGGTGCCAGGTGCCGAGGTGGCGCTGATGGCCGTGGACGAGGCAGTCCTGGCCCTGACCGGGTACGAGATCGCCAATCCGCTGGCCCTGTTCCACCCCAAGCGCGGTGCTGGCGTTCAGGACCTGCACGCGAGGACCTACGTGCTGTTGGGTCGTCCCGCAGCGGTGCTGCAGGGACACGCCGAGGGCAACGGCATGGGCATGGTCGGCGTTGGCAGGGGCGGTGGTGGCGCCGGTGGAGGCGAGCGCAAGATGATGATGAAGTCGGCCGCGCCAATGCCGCCCCCGTCCCCGGCTGCGGCAGCCGCGAAGGAGTCGGACGATGCGTCGACGGGCAGCAATGGCGGCGCGGCCATCGCCGTTCGCAGTGACTTCAACCCCTTGGCTGTGTTCGCGGCGGCGCTGCCCACCGACGCCCAAGGCCGGGCGGCGGTCGACGTCAAGGTGCCCGACAACCTGACGCGCTATCGCCTGACGGCGGTGGCGGTGGCGGGAGAGAAGCAATTCGGCAAGGGCGACGCGACCTTGACGGCACGGCTGCCGCTGATGGTCCGTCCGTCGGCGCCGCGTTTCCTGAACTTCGGCGACCGCTTCGAACTGCCCGTGGTGATCCAGAACCAGACTTCGCAGGCGATGGAGGTGCGGCTGGCGGTGCGTGCGAGCCTGCTGGACCTCGGGACGCCCCACGGCGGCCTCTCGACGGCAGGCGTGCGGGTGCGGGTGCCCGCGAACGACCGCGTGGAGGTGCGGTTGCCCGGCTCGGCGCCGCAGGTGGGTCAGGCGCACATGCAACTCGCCGCTTCATCCGGGCAATACGCCGATGCGGCCGAGCTGTCGCTGCCCGTGTGGACACCGGCGACGACCGAGGCGTTCGCGACTTACGGCAGCATCGAGCAGGGCGCGGCCGTCCAGCCGATTGCCGTGCCTGCGGGCGTGGTGACGCAGTTCGGCGGGCTGGAGGTCACGACGTCATCGACGCGACTGCAGGCCTTGACCGATGCCGTGCTGTATCTCGCGTCCTATCCGTTCGAGTGCGCCGAGCAATTGTCGTCGCGCATCCTGGCGGTGGCGGCGCTGAAAGACGTGCTACAGGCCTTCCAGGCGACCGGACTGCCCAGCCAGCGCGAGCTCGAAGCCGCCGTGACGCGCGACCTGGCGCGGCTGCAGACGATGCAGAACGACGACGGCAGCTTTGGCTTCTGGCGGCGAAGCGACCGCGACTGGCCGTACCTCTCGATCCACGTCGCGCACGCGATCGTGCGCGCGAAGGCCAAGGGCTTCGCGGTGGACCCGGAGATGCTGAGCCGATCCAAGGGTTACCTGCGGACGATCCAGCAGCACATCCCCAAGGACTACGGCACCGATGCCCGCCGGACCCTGCGCGCCTATGCCTTGTACGTGCGGCAGTGGATGGACGACCAGGACGTGCCGGCGGCCAAGGCGCTGCTGGCTGAGGCCAAGGGGCCGCAAGGGCTGCCGCTGGAGGCCGTCGGCTGGCTGCTGCACGTGGTGGGGCAAGAGAAGCTCGCGGCGACCGAGAAGGCGACGATCCTGCTGTTCTTGAACAACCGAGTGACCGAGACCGCAGGCGCCGCGAACTTCACCACGTCCTACGCCGACGGCGGCTACCTGCTGCTGGCCAGCGACCGCCGCACCGACGGCGTGATCCTCGAGGCCCTGATCCACGCCGACCCGCAGAACGACCTGATCGGCAAGGTGGTCGAGGGTCTGCTGGCCCACCGAACCCGCGGCCACTGGGGCAACACGCAGGACAATGCGTTCGTGCTGCTGGCGATGGACCGGTACTTCGCGGTGTTCGAGAAGACCACGCCCGACTTCGTGGCGCGCATGTGGCTGGGCGACGGTTACGCGGGCGAGCACCCGTTCAAGGGCCGCACGACCGAGCGCTTCGAGCTGCAAGTGCCGATGGCGTTCCTGGCGGCGCAGGGGGACAAGGCCCACGCCCTGACGCTGCAGAAGGACGGCGCCGGTCGCCTCTACTACCGCATCGGGATGCGCTATGCCCCTGCGGACTTGAAGCTGCCGGCCTTGGACAACGGCTTCGCGGTCGAGCGCATCTACGAGGCCATCGACGACCCCGCAGATGTGCAGCGGCTGGCCGACGGCACCTGGCAGGTCAAGGCGGGGGCCAAGGTGCGGGTGCGTGTGACGATGGTCGCCAAGACGCGCCGGTACCATGTGGCGCTGGTGGACCCGCTGCCGGCGGGTTTCGAGGCGCTGAATCCGGCGCTGGCCACGACGGGTGAGCTGCCGCCCGACGTCAAGGACCCGGCGCAGAACCGCACCTGGTGGTGGGGGCCGTGGTTCGACCACCAGAACCTGCGCGACGAGCGTGCCGAGGCGTTTACCTCGCTGTTGTGGGAGGGCGTGTACGACTACACGTACGTCTGCCGAGCGACCACGCCGGGGCGCTTCGTGGCGCCGCCGCCCAAGGCCGAGGAGATGTACTCGCCCGAGGTGTTTGGCCGAGGGGCAGGCGATGTGGTGGTGGTGAAGTAGCTGCGGGGAAAGCCGCGTGCGCGCGCGGGGTTAGAGCTTGGCGGGCAGCTGCTCTGCCTCGACCGTATGGTGGAAGACGGTGCCGTCGGGCAGCGTGCCACCATGCGTGCGCAGCGCGCCGTAGCCCACACGGGGTTGCCGCCCTTGAAGGGGTAGTCGAGCGCCCCAACCAGCACCTTCCAGACGCCGTATCAGTCCAGCGCGTCGAGATGCGACGCGGGGCTGGCCAGGTCGGAGAGGCCGCCGTTCTTGCCCTCGATCGCCCCCGGCAACATGGGGTCGGCAAGCAGCGCGGGCGAGGTGGCCGGATTCAGCGCGTCGGCCGGACCACTTCCGTGCAACGGCATGATTTGCTTGCCTTTGTGTCTGAATTACGTCGTAGATCGCCTTGGCATTCGGCTTGCTGGGGTCATTCTCGGAAAGCATTGACCGCGCTTGCCGCTCCACGAGACCCAAGGTCTCCCCTCACAACTGCCAGTGATGCACCCCCATCACCCGCAGTTCGGCGAGGTTGGCGGCCGGCACGCAAGGCTGCAAGCGATGCGACGGGCCAACGCGGGGCGGCGGCGGGTCCGGGTCAAAGGTGGCGGTCTCTGCGTCAGTTGCCGTGCCCGTCGTGCTGCCTCACCTGCGTCTCCAGCACCTTGATCTCCGTGACATCGGTAAAGGTGATCACCACCCCATCAATCACGTTGTCTTGCGTGCGGTACGGCATGATACGCACGCGGTACCAGCGGCCGTCGTGCGTGGGAACGGTGGCTTCCCGGAACACCAGGGTCCGTAACACTTCCGCGGCCTTATCGATCAGTTGCGGATAGTCGAGGTCGGTCGTCACGTGCCAGAACGGCCGCTCGACGTCGGCCGGAATCAGCCTGAAGATCTTGGTGGCGTAGGTGGTGAAGCGGCGCAGCCTCAGCTCGTTGTCGAGGAAGACGGTGGCGACCTCTGTGCTGTTGAGCAGGTTCGCCATGTCGTTCTGCACTCGGCCAAGGCTGTCCACTTTGGACTTCAGCTCCGCATTGACCGTCTGCAATTCTTCGTTGAGGGACTGCAGGACTTCTTTCGAGCTGGTCACCTCTTCATTGGTCGATAGCAACTCCTCGTTGGTCGACTGCAGCTCCTCGTTGGTCGATTGCAGTTCCTCGACGGCAGCCTGCATGCCCTCATGGGCGGCCAGCAGGGCCTCGCGGGCTTGCTGTAGCTCTTGCATCAGCGTGTTTTGCGACTCCGTCGCGACGCTCTTGCTCGTCCGACGGCGTGCCGGTGGCGTAGCGACGTCCTTGAACACGACGATGACGCGTCCGCGGAGAGATGCGGGTTTCTCGATGGCCTGCACCACCACATTCACCAGCTGCGGGCCGCCGCCTACCCCCTCATGGGCGACGATACTCAGGCCGCTCAAGACCACGGGCTGTCGGTCTCTCAGGGCCTTGTGGATCACGCCCGTGAGTGCCTCGCGCAGGCCGTCGCGCGCCATAGCGTGCAGATTCATGTTCGTCTTGCCGGCGGCAGGCTCGAGGTATTTGCCGGTGCGCCCGCTGATGTACAGGATGTCACCTTCGCCATTGACCAGCACGGCGGCCGGAGCGAAGGTCTGCTGGATGAAGCGATCCGTCAATTGTCCAAGGTTTTCAATGTGATCACCGGGGGCCGCCCTCGCAAGCGAAGGGGTCGTCGACAGCATCCCGGCGGCAAGCACCACCTCGCGGGCGGTCAGCACCGATTCAAGCCGCCGGAAGATGCCCGCCTTGCTGTTGAGCGGCACAAACAAGTGGCCATGTTTGCCAATCGTCTCGGCGCCGCCCAGCAGCAGAAGCCCGTCGCGATTCAGCGAAAAGTGGAACAGCGGCAGCAATTTCTCTTGCAGCTGCGCGTCCAGACAGATCGGACGGTTGCGGCAGGTCAGGATGTCGAGCTTGGTGATGGGCGGGTCCGAGATGATGTTGTGAGGGGCGAACACCACCATCTCGCGGATATCCCTGCTGATGCGGTAGCCGCCCATTTCCTGTGCGGTAAAGAAGCTCGCCAGCCGCTTGGCCGACATGTCGTCCGCGATCGTAGCCGGGTAGAACCCCTTGCGAGCCGCGTCAATCGCGTCGAGATCCAGGTCGGTAGCGAAAATCCTCAGTGAATAGGGAGCGGACGGTTGCAGTCTCTCCAGGGTTTCCCGGAAGACCATGGCCAGCGAATAGGCATCTTCGCCGGTCGAGCAGGCGGACACCCAGGCGCGCAGGGACTTGCCACCGGGGTGTCGGGCCAGCAGCGACGGAAGTGCCTCGGACTGCAAGACGTCCCACACTTCAGCGTCGCGGAAGAATTCGATGGCACTGAGGACGTCGGCCATCGGAGGGGCCGCGCACGGTCCCGCGAGGGTCAGGTGGCGCAGGTAGTCGGTGATCCGCCCCGGCAGCGCCTCAGGAACGGCAATGATATCGGCTACACTGGCCTCAATGGCGCTCTTGGGCATGCTGTCGGCCCGGGCGCTTGCGGGTTCCTGAACCAGCGCCAGCCCGGATTTCTCCCGGATGGCGCGCAGGCCGAAGACGCCGTCGGAGCCCATGCCCGAGAGGATGACGCCGATGGCGCGCTCGCGCCTGTCCTCCGCGAGGGTGATCAGAAAATGGTCAATCGGTCGGCGAATCCCGTGGGGAGCGACCGGGTCGACCAG
>JBMOIG010000049.1:0-30001 GCA_049317445.1 Myxococcota bacterium
CTGCAGACGCTGTCGTCCAAGAAGATCCGCATCGCCGGTGACCTCGTGGTCGACGGAACCATCTCCAACCCCGCGCTGTCTGCTCAGATCGCGGCCGCGCTGCCCAAGCCCCCGACCTTCCGATGGAACGTGTTCGAAGTGTACGACCAGAACTGGGGCTGGTTCATGGGCAATGATGCCTCGCTGTTCATGGGCGTCGCTCCGTCGAACTGGGGCAACGGAAACTTCCGTGCCGACCAAGTCACGACCAGCAAGGACTTGCTGCGCTCCTTCTTCATCAACAAGGCCTATGCGGGCAGCAAGGCGTTGGTCTACGCGGAGAGCTACACCCACTGGAATAGCTCCAACCAAGGCAAGCACTGCGCCGTCCTGTTCCGCGTCAAGAACACCACCGCCAGCGCGATCAACTGGCAACCGACCTGGTACTTCACCAACTATGGTGGTTGGAGCGAAGCGGCCAGCGCGTCGATCAACGGCGCGAATACCTACAGCATGACGGGTGATTGCTACTCCGGAAACTGCAACTCGTCCCCGACGTTTGCCGTCCCGGCCAACCGGACGAGCACGGTCATCTTCGTGAATGGCTCGAGCCCGGGTCCCGGCGGAAGTCGCTTCTACAACACCTCGATCTTGTGTGCGTTCACCAACATCGCGTTGCCTAACGGGTTGTCGTTTGTCGACGACCTCGATACCGCCGCAGACGGTTGGGACAACTAGACCTCAGCACGAGGCGAACAAGTGCCGAAGCCTGGCCATCCTTCAACGGGTGGTTGGGCTTCGGCCGTTTTGGCCGATGAGAAAGTTGCTTGCGTGAATCGCTACCCGGCATGGCCCAGAGATCAGGACTTGGCGGAGGGGGCGTCAGGTCGTCAGCAGCAGCTCGGCCGGACACGGTCGGTTCCAACATGCCGCCTGGGAGGCCAGCTTGCGAGCGCGGGCGGCCATCTGTCGGGCCTCGCGGCGCACGCGCGTGGGATGGGGCGCACCGGGAAGGTCGCGGCGCTCCAAGGACTTGCGCACGTCCAGCCGGCGCGCTACGGCGTCCTCGTCGACGCCCAAGGCCTTGGCGACGGCTCCTGGGCCCTCTGAGGCGAAGGTTCGGCCCCTGCGGCTCAGATCCGCCACCAAGGAAGCCACGCGCTCGTGCGCCTCACGGAACGGCACCCCAGCCTCGACCAACGCATCGGCGAGATCCGTGGCCAGCAGGAAGCCGCGGTCCAGCGCATCCAGCAAAGCCTTTCGCTGCCACTGCGCCGCCGCGACCATGTCGGCCGTCACCCGCAAGCACGCATCCCAGGTGTCCAGGGCGTCGAAGAGGCGCTCCTTGTCCTCCTGCAGGTCCTTGTTGTAGGCGAGCGGCAGTCCCTTCAGCGTGACCAGCAGGCCCATCAAGTCGCCGATCACCCGTCCCGCCTTGCCCCGCACCAGCTCGGCGATGTCCGGATTCTTCTTCTGCGGCATCAGCGACGACCCTGTCGTAAACGCGTCGGGCAAGCGCACGTAGCCGAACTCGGCGGTGGCGAACAGCACCAGTTCCTCTCCCAGACGGCTGAGGTGGACGGCGCCCAGCGCGGCCGCGGCCATCGCCTCGACCAGGTGGTCGCGATCCGAAACCGCGTCGAGAGAGTTGCGGGTCAGCGACGAAAAGCCCAACAGCTGAGCGACCTTCTCGCGGTCAATGGGCAGCGTCGTCCCGGCAAGCGCTCCCGACCCCAGCGGGCAGGCGTCGTTGCGGCGCTGCAGATCCAGCAGGCGTTGGGCGTCCCGCACCAGAGCCTCGGCATGGGCCAGCAGATGGTGCCCCAGCGTCACCGGTTGGGCGCGCTGCAGGTGGGTGTAGCCGCACATCGGCCAGTCCGCGTGACGGGCCGCCAGATCGCCAAGGACTTCCATCAGGTGGGCGAGGCTCGCACCGATCTCCGCCACCCTGCGCCGCAGCCACAGCCGCTCGTCCAGGGCCACCTGATCGTTGCGCGACCGGGCGGTGTGCAGCCGTCCTGCGGGAGCACCAATGCGGTCACGCAGCGTCGCTTCCAGATTCATGTGGACGTCTTCGCGCGCTTCACTCCAAACAAAGCCTCCGGACTCGACTTCTGCGAGCAACTGTCGCAAGCCTGCCAGGATTGCCAAATAGTCGTCCTCACTCAGCAATCCCTGGTCGCGCAGCATCGTGGCGTGGGCGGTCGAGCCGATCAGGTCCTCTCGCGCCAAGGCCTGATCGAACGAGACGGACGCGTTCATCGCCTGCACCAGCGGGTGCGTGGCTTCCGAGTAGCCCCCGCCCCAAAGGCGGTCGGTGGTGGCGGGCTTCATTGCAGTCCTCCGTCGGGGTCGTCGTTGTGATCAGCCTGGGCCAGCAAGGCCTCGAGGCGCCGTTCCAAGGCGTCGACCCTCAGGTCCTGCTCGCGAACCAAGGCGTCCAAAGTCTCTACCAGGGCAGCCTGTTCCATGTAGCGCAATTCCATCTCCATCAAGCGGGCTTCCAACTCGGCGGTGGTCGACGGGCTGCGTGGCATGGCGGGCTCCAGGGGCGCAGGGCGGGCTGGACCCTCGCGGCCGCTGTTGCGGACACGAAGGGTATCGAGCCCTTGCCTTCGATCGGGTGGTTGCGCAGCGCAGCGGAGGGTCTCAGTCAGGACGGTGGCGGTCTTGCGCGGGCTAGACCCCTTCGATCCGCACCGCGATGCACGTGACGTTGTCCTTGCCGCCGTTCTCACACGCCGTCTGGATGAGGCGGCTGACCATCTTCTGCAGGTCGCCGTTTTCCCGGGCCATGATGTCGCGGATCTGCTCGTCGGGGACCTCTCCCGACAGGCCGTCGCTGCACAGCATGAAGATGTCGCCGACCAAGGGCTTCTGCTTCTGGACGTCGACCTTGACATCTTCCTTGAGGCCGCACGCCCGCACGATGATGTTCTTGTGAGGGAAGTTGGCCTCTTCCTCGGGGGTCAGGACGGCCATGCGCTTGTAGTCGTTCAGCAGCGAGTGATCTTCCGTGACCTGTTCGAGGTGGCCGGCGCGGAAGCGGTAACAGCGCGAGTCACCGACGTGGGCGACCGTCACGTACTCATCGTCGATGTGGAAACCGACGACCGTGGTGCCCATGTTCTTGAAGCGGTTGTCCGCGTGGCCCTTTTCCCAAATGCAGTAGTTGCACCAGCGGATGCCGGCGTTGAGCATGTTCTCGGACTCGGTCAGGCCGCGCTCTTCACGCCCCGGCCAGGTCGCTTCCGGGTCGCCCAAGGCGCGGCCAAAGTAGTCGCGCATGTACTCGACGACAATTTGGCTGGCCACCTCACCGCACGCGTGACCGCCCATGCCGTCGGCAACGACGAACAGGTTCCGCTCGGGGAAAACGAGCAGATTGTCCTCGTTGTGCGTGCGCTTGCGGCCCACGTTGGTCTCGCCACAGCTCGTCAAGCGGATGGCCACTCAGCACCTTCAATTCGCTTCGTCGCGTCGTCGGCTTTGGCGGGTGTCGGGCTCGACGCCTCGGACCTACCTCAGCGGCAGCACCGGAGGATAACGACCGCACCTTGGACCGTCAACGCAACCTCTTCATCCGCTGAACAGTTCCGGGGAGTGAGGGCACGCGCGGGGGCGTGGTCACAGGGCGTACACCTCGAGATTGTCGAAGCGCACGTCGGTCAGCCAGTTGTTGAAACCGAACCACTGGCCGCGCACGGCGTCCGCGTCGTCGTAGGACAGAAAGAACTTGCCGTCCACGTACCACCGCACCACGTTGTCGGTGCGCACGATCGTCCAAGTGTAGGTGCGCTGCGGCTCGACAGGAATGTGCGCGGACTGGACGCGGCGGGTGGGCTCGTGCTCACCCTTGCGCGTGATCGTGTTGATCGTGTTGTTCCAGCCGCCGAAGATGATCGAGTAACCGGATTCGTGCGCTTGCTCGGTGGCGAAGACCTCGCATTTGGTGTCGCCCGAGGGGGAGAGTGAACGGGCCTGAAAGACGATGCGCGCCTTGTCCGGCAGCGGCTTCTGCAGCCAGATCCCTTGGTTGCGGGACTCGGCCGGGTCGACGCGGTGTGACCTGAGCAGACCACCTTCGATCGTCCACTCGTCCGGGTGCTTGACGATCCAGTTCGGTCCCAAATCGGCGCGCTCGAAATCGTCGCGGAAGAGCAGGGTGCCGCCCTGGAGGCCGTCGGAGCGCGCGGCCTGCGCCACCTGCGGATCCACGGACTCAGGCACTGGCTCTGCCGAGGTGGCAGCGGGAGGAGCCGGGCGCGGCGGCGGTGGCGGCGGCGGCTGGCACGAGATCAGGACGGACAGACCCACCAGGACGGCGGGGAGCAGGAGAAACGGCAGACGTCGCATCGGAACCTCGGCAAAGAGCAGCGGAGCGATAACACAGCGTCCACAAGCGGTTACAGCAAGCGCGTGACCTTCAGCGCAGTCAACTCATCGCTGGTGGCGCGCAGGCGGGAATTCATCATGCGGACCAGACCCCACAGAAGCTTGACGGCCGTCGCGTCCTCGCCCAGCAGCGCGAAGAAGTTGCTCCGTTCGATGACAAGCAGCGACAGGGGGGTCGTTGCCCGGACGGTCGCCGTTCGCGGCGAGCGCTCGATCAGGCTCATCTCGCCGAAGTGGCCGCCGGGGACCAAGCGCGCGATCTCGATGCCGCTCTTCAGGACCGACGCGCGACCGCTCAGGATCACGAACAGGCTCTCGCCCAGCTCGCCCTCGAGAAACACGTCTTCGCCGGCCTTCAGCTCGCGCTCGCTGGCAATTCCCGCCACCCGCACCAGATCGGCGAACGGCAGGTAGCGAAACACCGTCACGCCATGCAAGGCCTCGAGCTGGCGGCGGACCCGCTGGGCTCGCTCGGCGGTGTCGTCGTCGCGGACATCGACGACGACCAGCGATGCATTGTCCGGAGCGCCGTCTTCGTGGACCGCCTGAATGACGCGCGACACGGCGTCTTCGGGCTCTTTGGCGGCCAGCAGGGACTGAAGTGTCTCGTCCTCAAGCACGCCGTGTACGCCGTCGGTGCAGAGCACGAATCGGTCGCCTGGCAACGTCTCGAGGTCCAGCAGGTCGGCTCGCGCCGAGTTCATCACGCCCAAGGCGCGCGTCAAAGCGTCCTGAAAGACCTGACCGATGTGTCCTTCGGGGGCTCGCCCGCGACGGCGAAGGTCGCTCATCACGCGGTGGTCTTCGGTCAAGGGGTGCAACACGCCCTGACGCAACAGGTAGACCCGAGAGTCCCCCACGTGGGCGACGAACGCGTGGCTGCCCGAAATCAACAGCACAGCGGCGGTCGTTGCCATGCCGATGAGCTCAGGGTGCTCGCGGCTGTAGCGCTGGATGGCCGCGCTGGCTTGGTGGATGGCGGTCTCGAGCAAGTCGGCAAGCTCGTGCACGGAAACGTGGCCGGCCGCAAACGACTCAAGCAGGTCGCGATGCGCCCCGACCACCGTCGCCAGCTGATTCGCGGCGATCTTGCTGGCCTCGGCTCCTCCCGCCTGACCGCCTACGCCGTCGAAGACCGCAAACACTTGGTGTAGCGGGTCGGCCAGCAGGGTGTCTTCGTTGCGAGGACGAACCAACCCGCGGTCCGTCTGTTCGGCGTGAACGATCAGCATGTCAGAAGCGACTCCTCCACTGCGCGGTCACCTGGCCGCCAGTCCGGCGGTCCATCGCATCACGCAGAGGGCGGGCGGGCAAGAATATGCCCATTGCGATGAGGAACTCCGTGGAAGTCCGCCACGGCAAGTGCAACAAGACATCGACTTCGGAGCCGAGCAGCGGCCATTTGCCTCCGCCCTGGGGCGCGACCAGCGCGCCGGGAATCGGCGCGTCGCGGCGGCTGGAGAACACGCGGGCGTCGATCTCCGCGTGGGGGCGACCGGTATCGCCAAGTCGATAGCGCATCCCGCCAGTGCCAAGATTCGTTGTCGGAAACAGTTGCAGCAGGCCGACTTGCTCGTCGAGTGAGCCATACAGTGGTCGCCATGCGCTGCTGGCCTGATCGGTGGCATCACTGTCGCTCGACCAGAACTGCGCGTGCAGGGTCCACGCCATGGGCAGGCCTACGACCGCCTCGTAGGCCAGACGCGCGGCGCCCATCATCGCGAGGTGGTCGACGGGCTCCAATCCGACCGGATGCAGCACGCCGACTTGAACTGCCGCCTCGCCTTCGGTGCTGAGTCCCCGGACCGGCCGGGCGTCCAATCGCAAGCCCATCGTCAGCAACTGCGCCGCCTCACCGCCGTGGCCATCTTCGACATAGAGGACGTACAGGTCCGAGCGCACGCGGTCGGTCGGCAGCCCCGTTGCGTAGAGTCCCGTCAGGCGGCGCTCTTGGTCAGGTTGAGCGGCGTCGCGGCGGATCTGCACGGCCAGAAGATGCAGGTCGAGGTAGCGACCTATCGCCCAGCCGACATCGAGTCCGTCGAAGGCGTGGCCGATCTCGTGGTAGTCGTAGCGGCCAATCTGCCGACCGGCGCCGAATTCCAGCGCCATGCGTCCAGCCGTCACGCGAAGGCCGCGCCAACCCTGCGGATCCCACCGCAGCCAGCCTTGCTGCAAGCCGACAGTCAAGGGCTCGTCATCGGGGCCAGCGTCGCCCATGGCACCCGCGGACTGCAGCTGCAGGTACGCGGACAGGTCCTCGCGCTGGAAGGAGGCCCCCAACCGCACACGATGGAATGCGCCTTCGCGCACCTCGTCGAGGCCAGCGGGCAGGCCGTGAAGTCGGGTGGTTTGTCGCGCCCGCACCCGCAAGTCCGCGTTGACGGTGGTCAGCGAGGGCGGTTCAGTGTCTGGAGGTGTTGGCGTAGTGGCAAAGGGGTCTTCGGGGGCCGATTGCGCATAGGCAACAGGCAATCCCGCACCCCAAGCCGCGACCAGCGCCGCCAGCAGCAAAGTCCGTGCATGCGTCAGGACTTGCTTGCGAGTCATGGGGTTTCGGGATTCCGGTGCCGGAGGAGGGACTTGAACCCTCATGGGCTAATGCCCAACGGATTTTGAGTCCGCCGCGTCTACCATTCCACCACTCCGGCTTTGCGAACGGCCCTCGCCGTCACGCCCCGCTACGTTCGACGACGCTAGGCTCCCTGTCAAGATCCCGATCGAAACCGGACGTGCTTAGGGCATCACCGCGAGGCCGCCGTACCCTCCATCGCCACGTCGATACGCGCCTGGGGCATGGCGTCGTGGGGTGTCCTCGTCTGCCGGACCGCCCAGCGTCTCGATGCGCGCGGCCTGCAAGCGCTGAAGGGCGGCCTCGGGCAGGGTGCAATCGACCTCATCGAGGCAGAAGAAGCGGGCATGGATATGGTCGGCGTGTCCCTTGAGGTGGCGGACGATCGATTCCCGCGCGCGTTCGATCGGCCGTGGGTATTGCAGCACAGGCTCGAGCGACTTCGGGGTCTCGCCCGCCCGCAAGGCCGCCTCGTACAGGGGCTTCTGCAACCCAAGGTCGAGAAAGACGTATTGCAGTGAGTTGGTGGCCAGAAACGCGTGAAGCAGCTGCCAGGTGCGGTCGGCGTCCAGCGTCTCGGGCGTTGCGAGGCCCAACCACGACCGCTGGTGGCCGCCGCGCATGTACAGACCCAAGTCGACGTCCAGCCCGCCGCGGTGCGAGCGGTGGGGCGGCAGGCAGCCCCCGCCCTCTTTGCTGAGATCGCCCACGATGAGGCGGCTCCCGAGCGGTGTCGAGGCGTGCACGGTCGCAATCGCGTTGCGCAACACATCGACCAGCAACGGTTTTCCCCAGCCGCGGTACGGTCGCTGCATGCCGAAACGCTCCGCGTCGGCTTCAAGCAGGACGCCACCGGTCAGCACAACACCTTCGTGCGGCGACTTGTAGACCACGTAGCGCTTGCCTCCCTTCAGTCGCTTGATCTTGTCGTCGAGGCCGTTCAGTGCGCGCACGGTGCCTGCCGACACCCGGTAGCGCCGAGCGAAGGAGGTCAGCGATTCCTTCTTGCGCGCCGTGCCGTATTTGCGGCCGCAAATGGAGCCGCTCGACTGCGACTTGGCCTGAGCCGCGCGAAACGCTTTGCACTGCTTGGTCTTGCGGGCGGGACCCTTGGCGCACTTCTTGGCCAGTCGAGCGTTCTCGGCGTCCTGAGCGCGGTCCTTCTCCTCAGCCAGAAACGCCTTGCACTTCGCGGTCTTCTTCTTGGACTTGGCGGCGCACTCCTTGGCCAGCGCCTTGCGCTTCTTCAGCTCGGCCGCGCTCGGGGCCTTGGCCTTGGCCGTCTTTGCCCCGCCCTTCTTCGCTGCCGTCGCCTTGCCTTTCGCAGTGGCCTTGTCCTTTGCCGCCTGAGCCTTGGGCGTCCCTTTGGCGGTTGCCTTCGACTTGGTCTTGCCGCCTGAATGCGACGCGGTCGCCTTGGCCTTGGACCTACCAGCGGCAAATGAACGCGCTGCGAGCCCCAAGTCTGCACCCAACAGGGTCACGACGAGCCAGAGCAACAACAGTGGGCGGAGGGCGGGCTTCATGGGGACCAGGCCGCCGGGGGTGAGCGGCGAGGGGCGAGAATCCCAGCAGGCCGGGACGGTGTCAAAACAAAGGCGGCAGAGGGGGCAAGTCCGCTGGCCCGGGGAGTGCGGCGTGTTCGGCGCTGGGGTCTGCAGTTGACGCCAAGTGCGGTCCGTGCCAGCGTTCTCGCAACCCTTGCGTTTGCTGGCGCATTCCCGATCGGGTCGCCAGAGTCGCGTTGACCTTCCCAACCGGGCAACACCTCTTCACCCAGGAGTCCGCCGTGCTGCAGCAACGTTCGATCCCGCTCTACGTCATCCTGACCATCGTCACCTGCGGCATCTGGGGCATCGTCTGGTTCTTCCAGCTCGGCGGCGACATCCAGTCCCTTCGTGGCGACGGCAAGCCCAGCGCCGGGACGGACTTCCTGCTGACCATCGTCACCTGCGGCTTGTGGGGCATTTACGTGTCCTACCAGTGGCCCACGCTGCTGCTAGAGCCCCTGCGCGCCCGCGGCCGCCAGGTCGACTCGAACCTGCCGGTGCTGTCACTGGTCCTGACGCTGTTCGGTCTGAACATCGTCGGTTGGGTCTTGATGCAGCAGCTGCTGAACGACGAAGCCACGCGCGGTGGGCAACAGTAGGCCCTAGAGTCTCTGCGACTTCTCGAGTCCGGCCAGGTCCCGCTTCACGCGCTCCAGCAGGTGCTCGCAGCCTGAGCGGCACAGCTGGTACACCAGCTCGAATCCGTCCGGACCGCTCGAGTACGGGTCGGGGACTTCGTGGGTGGCTGACGCAGGGTCGAGTTCCAGCAGCAAATGCATCCGTTCGCGCTGCACCGGCGTTCTAGCCATGCGCTGCAACGCGTTGAGAACACTGGAATCCATCGCAAGCACGTAGTCGAACTCGTCGAGGTCTCGCGCCGTGAAGGGCCGCGATCGGCTCGTCAGCTCCAACCCGTGACGGCGGCTGGCGGCGCGGGTGCGCGGGTCCGCCAGCTCCCCTTCGTGGTACGCAGAAGTGCCGGCACTGTCGACGTGGACGATGTCCTGCAGCCCCGCCTCGGTGACCATGCGGCGGAAAATGCCCTCAGCTTGCGGTGACCTGCAGATGTTGCCCAAGCAGACGAAACAAATACGGATCATGGGGCTGGGGCTCCTTGTGACGGCAGAGCAGGGCGCGGCCGGGGGAAGGCCCATCCTGCCACAGGCGCGCGCCACGCCAAACTCTGCGCGGACGTCCGCGGCGGAACCGAATGGGGGCGGGCTGGCTCTCACGCGCGGAAGGACGTAGGTTCGCCGTCCTGCACGCTTGGAGTTGCCCATGATGACCGGAAGATCGATGGACCAGCTGCCCTCGCCCTGGCCGGGTCGCATCTGGCGATTGCTTCGCTCGATGCTGCTCACGGTGATCCTGTCGGCGGGCCTGTTTCTGGTGATCAGCACCGTTCGCGGCGGCGTTGCGTTGCCTGAGGAGGCCCCCGACTTTCAGACCACCACGCTGGACGGCAAGCCGGTGCACCTATCGGCCCTGCGCGGCAAGCCCGTGGTCCTGTACTTCTGGGCGTCCTGGTGTCCCGTGTGCAAGGTGACGAGCCCCAGCGTCGATGGATTTGCCCGCCGCCATCCTGAGGTACCTGTACTGGCGATCGCGATGGAGGAGGCGGACGCTGCTCGCGCCTACCTGGCAGGGGCGCAGCGCAGCTTCGTTCCGGTGGCGGAGAATGAAGCCCTAGCGAACGCCTACTCAGTCGTGCGCGCGCTGCCCACCACCGTGATCGTGGACGCGCAGGGCAAGGTCATGTGGAGTCGTCAGGGCGCCCTGCTGCCGTACGAGCTCGACCTGCGCGTGCCGTAGCCACAGCGAAAGAAACACAGCAAAAGAGCGCGGTTGAACGCGGCGTGCCGGCGGTCAGTGGACCGGATGCGAGGTCGCTGCAGCCGGCGTCCGCTGCGACGACAGCGTAGCGCGGCAGGACTTGAGGTCGTTCTCCGTGGCCGTCCAGCGAACTGCGGCCCACACGGCCAGCATCAGCACCACGATAAAGGCCACCAGCAACCCCATCGCAAGCCGCTGCCACGACCGCGTCTCGGTCTGCAAGATCTGAAGCCGCTGCTGGAATTCCTGACGCTCCACCGACTGGATCAAGGCTTGGCGCTGGTTGTCGTCGATCTTGCGCGTCAGCTTGCCCTTTGGACCGGTGTAGGTGTCCGTTGAGGGCGCCCACGACGACTCGTCCGCCGATTCCTCGCGGTTGGGCGGCGGCACCAGGTCGTTCATCTGCGTTTCTTCCGACGGCACCGGCGCGGGGGACTCGCGACGCACGGGCGCGGCGGGCGACGCGGGCTGCGCGGGATCCGTGCGCCGCACGAGGCCACCCGGACGCTGGCCCGGCATGGGCGTCGTGGCGGCGATGGGCTGAGATCTGGCGGAAGCCATCCGGATGATCGGCAGCGCAACTGCCTTCTGCGCGGCGTGATTCGTGTTGATCGGCGATGCGCGCCACACCGAGGCCATCCCCGCGATCTGCATCCCGTTGTCGGGCGTTCGCACCGACACGATGGGCATCGACTCGCCGGAGGCCCGCAACTCGGCTTCGCTCGGTTGATCGACTTGACCCGTCGTGCGCTTGGCCACCAGCGGGCTTGCAAGCGTCGGCCCTGGACCCTCGTGAAGCGGCTCAGGAGGTGGAACGGGTGGCGGCGACGACCGCAGCGCGGGCATCGCGGCAGAGCGGAACGCGGCGGCCCACTCAGGAGCCTCGGCAGCGGCGGTCCACTGGGAATAGCCCTTGCGCCACACCAGCGTGTCGGCCGTCACGGCCCCGTCCGCGATGCCCTGACGCAGGTTCTGCGAGGTCATCCGCTCTTGGTGATCGTCATCGACCGCGACGAACCACACGATCCCAAGCGGGCTGGGTGCGCTGCCCTGTTGCGCGGTGGCCATGCGCGAGGGCCCCGCAGAAGCGGCGGCGTCCCTCAGTGGTGCCGAAGCGCGCTCAGGCGACGGTGCCGCTGCTGCGGCAGAAGCGGGTGCGGCAGCGGTTCCCGCGATCTCGACCACGATGCGGTGCTGGCAGTGGCGGCAGGTGAACTGCACGCGCCGGCCGGGCGTCAGACGCTCGTCGGGCAACGTATAGTTCGAACCGCACTTTTCGCAGATGACGCGCATCGGCATGGGGGAGTCCCGGCGCGGTGGTCCTGAGCGTACTTCGAGAGGGCCGCCGCGAGTGCCTAGCGTTGTTTGGGCACGGGGTCCACGTCAAGGGTCACGTCGTAGCGAAGTGGAGAGAGTGCGGCACGTGGGCCACGCCGAGGCCGACAGCTTCCGTCGGATGCTCAGGCCGCGCCGATGTCCTTTCGGCAGTGTGCGCCCTCGAAATGAACGCCGTCGGCCCCTTGGTAGGCCGTGCTACGCGCGTACTTCAGGTCGCTGCCCAGTCCCGTCACCGACATCACGCGGCCGCCCGCCGTGACGACTTCGCGCCCGAGCGCGCGCGTGCCCGCGTGATGTACCACAACGTCCTGCCGCGCCTCCACTTCCTCCAGTCCTCGAATGACGTCTCCCGTGCGCGGTGAGGTCGGATACCCCTCGGCAGACAGCACCACTGTCACCGCCACCCCATGCGAAGACACCCGCGGTGCGCGGTCCAGCTCGCCACGTGCAGTGGCCAGCAGCAGGTCGGCCAGGCCCGGTCCCAGCCGCGGCAAGAGCGCTTGCGCCTCTGGGTCGCCGAAACGGACGTTGTACTCCAGCACCTTGGGGCCTTCGCGCGTCAGGATCAGCCCAGCGTAAAGCACGCCGCGGAAGTCGATGCCGTCGCGTCGCAGCCCGGTCACCGTTGGCGTCACGACCGTCGCGTGCCAGTCCGCGACTTGCGCCGCCGAGACGCCCGGCACCGGGCACAGCGCACCCATGCCGCCCGTCATCGGACCCAAGTCGCCGTCCTGCAAGCGCTTGTGGTCACGGCACGGATCGAAGGCGAAGAACTGTCGGCCGTCGCACAGCGCCATCAGCGACACTTCCGGGCCCTGCAGCCACTCCTCGATCACCACCGTCGCACCGGCATCGCCCAGCCGCCGCTCGACCATCAGCGCGCGCACGGCCAGCTCGGCCTCGGCGATGGTCTGGGCCACCACCACGCCCTTGCCAGCCGCGAGACCGTCGGCCTTCACCACCAAAGGCGCGCCCCACCGGTGCACGACGGCAAGCGCCTCAGCCACGGTCGCACACGTCGCGTGGCGGGCCGTCGGAATGCCGTGGCGGTTGAGAAAGGTCTTCGCAAAGGCCTTGGAGCCCTCCAGACGTGCGCCGTCTGCCCCGGGCCCCAGAACGGCCTGTCCGCTTGACCGCAAGACATCTGCGAGTCCGGCGACCAAGGGGCCCTCCGGACCGACCACGACCAGATCGGGGGCCAGCAGCGCCGCGGCCTCGACAAGTCCGGGCAGGTCGTCCGGCGCCACATCGATGGATCGCGCCTGACGTGTCATGCCGGGGTTGGCAAGGGTGGCGAAGACCTCAGCGCCGTCGTTGGCCAGCGCCCGCACCAGAGCGTGCTCGCGACCGCCGTGCCCGACGACCAGGATGCGCATGGAGAATCGCCTCTTGCGGCAGGGCCGCGCTGCGTCAGTGGCGGAAGTGGCGCGTGCCGGTCAGCACCATCGCGATGCCCAGTTCCTGAGCTGCCGCGACGACCTCAGGATCCTTTTTCGAACCACCGGGTTGCACGATGGCGCGCACGCCCGCCCGCGCCAGCGCCTCGACCCCGTCCGGAAACGGGAAGAACGCATCGGAGGCCGCCACGCGCAGCCCTTCCGGAAACTGAGCCGCCTTGTCCGCCGCAATTGCAGCAGAGTCGACCCGGGACATTTGCCCCGCGCCCACACCGAGCGTTCCTGTCTCGTCACCGATCACGATCGCGTTCGATTTCACGTGCTTGACGACGCGCCAGGCCAGATCGAGCGCCTGCCACTGGGCCGGCGACGGCGACACGTCGGTCACGACGCGGGCGTGCGACAGGTCCAGCGAAACGGTGTCCGGCGTCTGCAGCAGTACCCCAAGCCGGGTTACCTGAAGTACGCGCCGCACCGCGTCGGGGTCCGGGGGGCCCATCGCCACCACGCGGAGATTCGGCTTGCGGGACAGGCGTTGCAGTGCCTCGGGAGTGAACGAGGGGGCCAGCACCACCTCAACAAAGCGATCTGCAAGAAAGTCGGCCGCTTCCAAGTCAAATGGGCGATTGACCGCGAGGATGCCGCCGAACGCGCTGACGGGATCGGCTTCCACTGCGCGATGGATGGCCCGGGCCAGCGTCCCCGGCGTGCTCCCCACCCCACACGGATTGGCGTGCTTGACCACCACCGCGGCGGCCCGCTCCACCGGCAGATCGGCCACCAAGGCCCAAGCGGCATCGGCGTCGATCAGGTTGTTGTAGCTGAGCTCTTTGCCCTGATGGAATTGCCAGTTGGCCTGCTTGACCAGCACGGTGTCGGCGTCGAGATAGCGCCAAGCGGCCTGATGCGGGTTCTCGCCGTAGCGCAGGGGCTCGGGGTCCGTCAGCAGCACCGCCAGCGGCTGGGGCGTGGGTGCGAGCCACTGGGCCACCGCTGCGTCGTAAGCGGCCGTGTGGGCAAACGCCTTGGCCGCCAACCTCAGGCGCAGGTCGGGCGTCGTCTCGCCTTGTTCAAGCGCCAACGCCACTTCGGGGTAGTCTGCCGGGTCCACGACCACCAACACGTCGGCGTGGTTCTTGGCCGCGGAACGAAGCAGCGCGGGGCCGCCGATGTCGATCTGCTCGATGCCCTGTTCGCGGGTGCAGTCGGGAAGCGACACGGTTTGTCGGAAAGGGTACAGGTTGACCACCACGAGGTCGATCGGCTGAAAACCGGACAGTTCGAGCGTCTCGACATGCTGCGGGTCCCGCCGTCGAGCAAGGATGCCGGCGTGCAGCGCGGGGTGCAGCGTCTTGACCCGTCCACCCAGCATCTCTGGCACGCCGGTGATGGATTCGACAGACGCGACGGGCAGTTGGTGGTCGCGGAGGCAAGCAGACGTGCCGCCTGTCGAGACGAGCTCGAAGCCAAGCCGCACCAGCGTGCGCCCCAGCTCTGCGAGACCCTGCTTGTCAGAGACGGACAACAGCGCGCGACGCATCCAAGCCTTCCTGAGGGTGGAGAACAGCCCTGAGGGTAGCCCAGGCGGGCGCATCGAGCGAGGACCGACGGGTCTGTCCGCGGCCCCGCGATGATTCGGGAGGGCTAGCTGCGGAAGACGTCTTCGAGATCGCTGGCGATGTCCTGCTGCTGCAGCTTCTCGAGACCGCTGACCTCAACCTGGCGTATGCGCTCGCGGGTCAGGTTCATGATCGCGCCGACCTCCTCAAGGGTCACACCGCCGCGTTCTGCGATGTCGAGGGCGCAGGTGTCCTGCATCTCCCAGACCTCGAGCTCCGGGAAGTTGATCTTGATCGAGCCGGTCGTCGGGTTGACGTCTAGATACAAGTGGTGCTTGCACGCGACGAACGGGCAGGGGCGCAGACCGTCGACGCAGTCGGCGCGGCTGCTGGGACGGCGATAGTCCATCGCGTCGGCCAGCGAGATGCCTTCCTGGATCTCAGCGCGGGAGAGGCGATGCGGCGGGATCGTGCGCGGCCGCGGGCGGTCCTTCTTGCTGTCGCTCATGATGCTCCGAGCCTGGCACGTCGAAGTGCCTTGGGTGCGTTGCAGCCTCGCCAGTGCGTCCATTGCCGTTCCCTCCGAACAGCGACGAGTCCCGGATCCAACAGCCGTGCCACGGCCGTGCCCACTCCAGGACCTTCCACGACTTCCCCTATCGTTCCAGTGCGCGGGAAGAGACGTCCGAAGTGATTTGCCGTCCCGCCGCGTGTCCGCTGGGGGCGTCCCGACCCGTCTCTTGAGTCGCATCATGTCGGGACCCTTTCAGCTTGACAACCATCTAGCAGGAGACTTTTGTACAGGAGATCAAAGGGTCGGCAAGGCAAGCGTCGCGCATCCTGTGGGTATGTTGCGATAACGGGTGGTAAACAGTACGTTCTTTGGCGAGATCTGGCGTATGACGATCGTCTAGTGAATCGAAGCGGATCCCCGGCAGATCGCGTGATCATGACCCGCGCGTTGTCGCTGCTCGTGCTTAGAATAGGTTGATAGTACTCATGATTCTTTGTCGACCTCAGAATTTAGCTGGGAACCCGCGAAAGAAGCGCACTTGGCGATCGTCAGAGCCCCTTCGGCACCGCGATTTGGCGATCGTCAGAGCCTCGTCGGCACAGCGATTTGGCGATCGTCAGATGGCGATCGGCAAGCTCCAGGAGGGGCACCTAGCGATGTGACAGCTGGATGGGAATCTACTGCGGCAGGACCGCCGGGGCGCTCTTGTCCGGCGTGACCGCCACAAAGACCTCGCCGATCTTCAGCGCGACGATGCCCTCGATCGGCGGCGAGCCGGTGGTGCGGATGTGGGCAACGACAGGCCGAGCCTCGCGATCCCAGCCGACGTGCAGCAGCTCGACCCGTGGCCGCGCGCCCTTGACCGTGCCCACCTTCGCGTTCTGGGCGAACTTGCCGTAGGTCGCCGCGCCGTTGCGCGCCAGCTGGCCCTCGCGCATCGTCAGTGAGGTGATGGCGGCGGCCTGCAGCTCCAGGAACACGAAGCGACCCGGACCGGTGGTCAGCATCGACGTGTCGGTCGTCGCCGCAGCGGCATCCAGACTGGCGCGGGCCGGCACGAACGGGTCATCGCCCAACGCGCCCGGCGCGGCGCCACCTGGGACGGCAACCGTGGGGGCTTGCGTTTGGGGAGCACGGGCCGCGCGAGAGGCCGCGGGCGCCTTGGCCTTCACCGAAGGATCGGCCTGCGCAGCCTCAACCGGCGGCGGGGCCGGAGCTGCAGGCGGCGGCGGTGGCAGCGCGGTCGCCGATGGCGCCTGTTCGGGCGGGACCTGTGACCGGCCGAGTGCCAGATACCCGACGGTTAGCCCCACGACTCCACTTGCCAACAGCGCGATCAACGCCTGCCACTTCAACTGCATGCTGGGTCTCCTGCTCCGAACCTGACGACTAGCGGCGGTGGCTGGTCTGGGCCGCGGGTCCACGCGCGCTGGTCTTGGGCGCCGTCGATCCGAGCGCCGGCTGCCGGGAGTCCGGCCCCTCGAGCTCGACGAGGTCGCACATGCCGGTCAAACGCGAGGCAATGCGCTCGCCGACACGGTCGGTCAGCGTTTCGAGCCGGGTGTCACCGGCGGAACGGGCGCGCGCCGCATCGTTGTAGTTGCCCGTCGCCACTGCGGCGGCAAACGGGTAGTTGGTGCTGAAGAACGTCGTCAGGTTACGGTTGTAGCGTTCGCTGACGATCGAATCGAGCACGCTGATTTCCCACTCGCTGCCCCGGCCCTTGCCCATCTCGTCGATGCAAAGGACCTCGATATCGACCAGCGGCGCGATCAGCTGGACCTCGCCCCGGCCGGCGTCAAAGCCCGCCTTGAGCGACCACAGCAGATGCGCGAAGTCGGTGAACTTGACCGGCACGCCCAACTCGAGAACCAGATAGCGCGCCAGTGCCGTCATCAGGTGCGTTTTGCCCACGCCCGGCTGGCCGGACATCCCCACGCCCTTGGTGCCGCGGGGCAGCTTGCCGCCGGGCTGGACGACGGAGCGCAACCGCTCGCGCAGCTTGATCATGTCGTACTTGACGGTTTGCTGGTTGCCGCCGCGGTTCTCGAACGCCTCAAGCGTGACACCGTGGTAGCTCGGCGGGATCCCTGCCTGATTGAACATCGCGATGCGCTTGCGGATCCCTTGCAGCTCGCAGGGTTGCATGATCTCGTAGCCAGCTGCGTCCTTGCCGGGCCGAAAGCCCGACCCGCGGCACACCGGGCACGAGGCGAGGTGGTCGCACAGCGTCGCTTCGGCGGTCTCAGCGCCCGGACGCGTCAACACACCTTCGTCGCCGCACTTTTCGCATCCGAGGATGCCTTGGGCTGCCCTGCACCGAGTCATGTCGTCTCCTGCCGTGAGGGCCGCGGCCCCTTGCGCCGAGAGGATGCCCTCAAACGTCTCGCGGGTCGATCCAACCCGCTCGCGTCGGCATTCGCAAGCCGAAGCGCGCCGCCAGCTCGCGGTCCAACAGCGCCTGCCGTCGCCCCAACAACGCCTTGCGGCCCAGTTGTCCGACGAACGGCTTCAGTTGTGCGTCGATTGCCGCGTCCACGAGCGCCATCTCCGAATCGTCCAGCCCCGCCAGCACCGTGCGGCGCAAAACCGCCTGACAGCGATCGATTTGTGCATCCAGATCGCCGGGCGGCTCGTGGTCGGCCGGGTCGGTGTCCTTGGGCGGGTGCAGTTGCTTGTCCAACCACGCGTGGGCCTTGCGGTAAGCGTGGGCGATCACCGGATGGGCGGTCGCTGCTGCGAGATCTGGCAGGGGGTCCAGCAGGTCGGTCAGCGTCGCCTCGTCAGGTGGGAGCTCAGCGGCGAGACCAATTTCCTGTGTCGTGGAAGCGACTTGCACGGGGCGTCCTAGCCGTGCCAGATGGCGATGTTGCTCCAGAATGGCCTTGTCGTACCAAGCCAGCCCCACCGGCAGCCGAGCGTCGTCGCCGTGCTGATAGCGCCACGCCTTGGCCCGGGCCCGCAGCACCCTCAGGACCGTCCCCAAGGGCACCCCCATCGCATACCACGACTGCGCCCGCGCGGCATCGGACGGCGACCACTGCACGCCACGGCCCCGCAGCTCGACGAACCAGCCTTCGATCGCCTGCACATAGGCCGCCACAGCTGCGGCATCGGTGCGCCAGTCGGTCGGATTTGGGTGTTCGGTGGCCATCGGTCCCTCTGAATCGGACGGATCCATGCCACCCTTGCGACGCCCCCGCAATCCCGCGAAGTTCGCGGCCGCACCTTGACCGATGCGAGCAATGTGGAAACCCTGATGCGCGCGGGGCTCCCGGAGTCCCGACGAGCCGTCGATTCGTCAGGGGCGATGCACGCCTGAACGAGATCGCGGTCCAAAGGCGAAGCGATGCCCGCCCAATCCTGGCCCGTTGTCGTTGCCGGACTCGAGCCGCTGGGGCTAGCCGTCCTGCACCGCCTGCACGCGTTGAACGTGCCGGTCCGCGCGCTGGTGACGCCCGCAGAGCTCGAGCGTTACGGTCGTGAGCTGGCGAACCTCAACATCGAAACGCTGGTCGGTAGCCCGAATTCGGCCCCAGATCTCGAGCGTCTGGACCTGCCGCGTTGCGGCGCCTTGGTGCTGGCTGCGGACGACGCCGCGCTGAACGTCGACGCGTGCCTGATGATGCGCCGACTGAGCGGTCATGCGCCGCTGGTCGTCCGCGTGGGTGACCCGACGCTGGTGCGCTTTCTGCGGATGACGGTGCCGCACGTCTACGTCTACTCGATGGGGTCGACGACGGCACCCGTAGCGGCCGATCTGGCGATGCACTTGCTGGCGGAACGGCGCGGCCTTCACCCCGCCGCGAAGCGAAGGCGACCCGCGATCCACCGGCTGCCGAGAGCGAGCGTGCTGTTGCTTTCGATGATGGCGTTGCTGCTGCTGACGCTATTGCCCGCGTCGCTCTACTTTGCCAGTGCGCTGAAGCTGAGTCTGTTCGAAGGGTTCTACACGTCCTGGACCACGATGGTCTCGGCGGGCCACGGCGACGCGCACATCTTGCGGGCCCACCAAGGCATGCGGGTTGTCGCCATGGCCCTGTCGATCGTCGCACCGCTGCTGCTGGCGGGCACGATCGGCATTTTGGCCGATTGGCTGTTGACGAGGCGTTTTGCCGGCACCGGGCTGGCTCCGGTGCGTCTGCAGGACCACGTCGTCGTGATGGGCGCGGGCAACGTCGGCGCGCGAGTGGCCGAGTTGTTGCACCAAGCCAAGGTCAAGGTGGTCGTCATCGACAGCAACCCCGCTTGCCGCAACGTGCATCGGCTGCGGTCGGTGGGCATTCCGGTGGTCGTGGGCGACGCCAAGGTCGACGACACGCTGGACCTCGCGGGGGCGTGGTGGGCGGGAGTGGCGCTTGCGCTGACGGACTCGGATACCGTCAACCTGCACATCGGCCTGCAGATGAGCGACAAGAAGGTCGGCGTGCCGACGGTCGTGCGGTTGCTGTCGCCCGAGCTGGCCGACAGTCTGGCGTCCTACCCGGACGTGACGCCGCTGTCGCCGGTGGCGGAGACTTCGGCGGAGATCTGCCGGGTGATCGAGCGCATGCGCAGTGATCGTCAGAACTTGCGTGAGGGCGGCGACGACCTTCCCGACGGGAGTCGCTCGACCGGGCGCTATGCCGGCCGCGAGTTCAAGTCCAGCGTCACGTCGATCGAGGCCGACCCGGCAGAGACCGCAGCGCCCTCCCAAGCGTCGGAACCCGTGTCGGCTCGCACCGGGTCAAGCGATGCGTCGGACGAGAGCGACCCGCTGCGAGGACCAGCATGAGCATTCGAATCGTCCTGACCTTGGGCCTACTTGCGCTTGCCGGCGGTCTGATGGTCGGCTGCGGCGCTGCGCCCGTGCAGTCTCCCGCCGTTCCGGTGGCGGCGGCGGACGAACCTCCGGTGCAGCCCCAGCCGCCCGTAGCCGAGCCGCAGGAAGCGTCCGGTCATGGCTCGCCCGTCGATCGGTTCGCGTCCTCGGACGAAGCGGAAGCCCCGGAGCTGCCAGGCGATTCCCACGAGCCGCTGGAGCCGGTTGCGGTCGCTGTGCCCGAGCCGGGCAGCCTGCCGAGCGACGCTGAGCTGGCCGACAGCTGGGCGCGGGTGCTGCTGCGCGCCAATCCGGGGCCGTTCCAATACGTCGCCTATGAGCTGACGGTGCGCGGATCCGCAGGTATTGCGTCGCATGTCCGGGGGGCGATGGGGCGCCGGGACGTGACCGCCCGCACGGAGCTGCTGTCCCGCGAAACCCTGCGCAAGCTGCTGGGCCACCTGCGGGATCTGGGGGCGATGGACCTGCCCGCGCCGCCGTTGCCGCCCGCAGTCGAGAAGGACAAGGCCGCCTACGCCAAGCTGGTCAAGGACCGCGAGGAAGCCAAGGCGAAGGGCAAGCGCCTCGAGCCCGAAGTGCTGGAGGACTGGGTGGGGCCGTCGTCGTCGCCCGTGCCGCTGTACGAGCTGTCGTTCCGCCTCAATGGCAAGGAGAACACGATCCTGGTCGCGGACCCCTACCGCTTGGACGACCGGCGCTATGCCGCTTTCATCGACGCCGTACGCCAGCTGGCGGTCGCAACTGCAGGCGACATCGGCTATCAGGCGCCATCAGGTCCCACCGGGCAGGAGGGCTACCTGTTCATCGACAGCGTGCCCGGCGCCAAGGTCTCAGTCGATGGAGTCGCGCTGGACGCCGAGACGCCGATCCTGTCGTACCCGGTGTCGCCCGGCAGTCACCTGGTCGTGTTGGAGAACGAGCGTTTGGGCTTGCGCCGGGAGTACAAAGTGCGGGTGCAACCGGGCATGACGACCTCGCTGGAAGTCGATCTGCGCTAAACGCAACAGGAAGCTCACATGCGCGCCCGCGTCACCATCGTGCCCCGTCCCGAAGTGCTGGACCCCCAAGGTCGTGCGGTGGCTCACGCGCTGGAAGGGCTGGGCTTTGGCGTCGTGAAGGGCGTTCGCGTCGGCCGCATCGTCGACGTCGAGCTCAGCGACGGACTTGACCGACAGGCGGCGGAGACCATGCTCGAGCAGATGACCCGAGAACTGCTGGCGAATCTGGTGATCGAGGACTTTCGCATCGACTGGCTGGATTGACCGATCGGTCAGGATCGAATTCCGGAGCTCCCGATGATCGTCGCTGTCCTGCAGTTTCCCGGGTCCAACTGCGACCAGGACGTCGTGCACGCGCTGGGGACGGTGCTGGGGGCCGATGTGCGTCTGGTCTGGCACGGGGACGCGGGGTTGCCGACGGGGACCGACCTGGTCGTATTGCCCGGGGGCTTCTCGTACGGCGACTACCTGCGCAGCGGCGCGATCGCAGCCCGCTCGCCGATCATGGCACCGGTGCGCGGGTTTGCCGAGTCGGGCGGTACCGTGCTGGGCATCTGCAACGGTTTTCAAGTGCTGACCGAAGCAGGGATGCTGCCAGGGGCGCTGTTGCGCAACACCGGCGTGCAGTTCGTGTGCCGTGACGTGTGCTTGCGGGTCGAGAGCCAAGCCAGCGCCCTGACCGCCAGACTGCAGCCACGCAGCCTTCACGTGATGCCGGTGGCGCACCGGGAGGGCAACTACTTCGCAGACGGGCCCACGCTGGCAGCGCTGGAAGCCACCGGGCGGGTGTTGCTGCGCTATGCCGATCCGCTGACGGGTGAGGCGAGCCGTGACGCGAACCCCAACGGCTCGGCCCACGGCATCGCCGCCATCGCGAACGAAAAGGGCAACGTGATCGGCATGATGCCGCACCCGGAGCGGGCGGTCGACGCGGAGCTTGGGCCGACCGGCGGGAGGGCGATGCTGGAAGGCTTGTTGGCTGAGGTGCGGGGAAGAAACTGACCTTTTGGTCAGGTGCGGCTAGCTGGAATGGCCGTGGCAACCGCAGCCGCAGGAACCGACCGCCTGTGCCGGAATCAGCTGGCCCGCCAGAAAGTCGCGAATCGCCGCTTCGGGATCCGACTCGTCCGTGACAACCGCAGTGATCCCGGCGGCATTCAGCGCGCGCACCATGCCTGGGCCGATGCCGCCCGTCAGCACCGCAGTGCAGTCCGACAGCGCCAAGACCATCGCTTCATGCGAACCGTTCGGCAGGCCGCTGCCTTCCGGGGCGTGGATGGGCTGCACCAGACGCAGCTCACGACCGGCGGGCTGGTTCTGGTCGACGGTGTAGATGAAGAAACGGCTGGCGCGACCCAAGTGGCCGCCAACGGTTCGGTCGTCGTAGGTGGAAATGGCGATCTTCATGTGGGGCAAGAACTCCTGTGGTGCAACGAGGGCCGACGGTCAGGTCGGCGGAAAGGGACGCAGGGCCAAGAGGCGGGGCTCGGTGTAGTCGCGGATGGCGTCGCGCGGACCTTCGCGGCCCACGCCCGAGTCCTTGACGCCGCCGTAGGGCATGTGGTCGACGCGGAAGGTCGGCACGTCGTTGTGGATCACGGCGCCGACCTCGAGGGTCTCATACGCACGCCACAGCACCGCCAGCGAATCGGTAAAGACGCCTGCCTGCAGGCCGAACGGCGAGTCATTGACCCAGTGGAGCGCGTCGTCCAGGTGGTGATAGGCCTCGACGCACACGATCGGACCGAACGCCTCTTGCGCGGCGATTCGGACGTGGTGGGGAACGCCCTCCAGCACGGTGGGTTCGATGATGTTTCCGGTGCGCCCACCGCCGACGATGATCCGCGCGCCGGCTGCGACCGCCTCTTGAGTCCAAGCTTCGAGTCGGTCGGCCGCCGCCGTGTCGATGACGGGACCGCAGACGACGCCGGTTTGGTCGGGCGAGCCGGTCGGCACGCGATCGCGCACCTGACGGATCAGCGCGTCGCGCAGGGCATCGGCTTGTGAGCGGTGGACGTAGACGCGCTGGACCGAGATGCAGGACTGACCAGCGTAGGCGAATGCGCCCGATGCGATGCGAGCAGCGGCGAACTTCACGTCGGCATCGGCATGGACCAGAACAGCCGCGTTGCCTCCCAGCTCGAGGACCACCCGCTTCTTTCCCGCGCGCGATCGCAGCTGCCAGCCGACGTCGACGCTGCCGGTAAACGTCAGCAGGTGGACGCGCGGGTCGGTCACCAACGGGTCGGCGTCTTCGGTCGAGCACAGCACCACGTTGACGCCGCCGGAGGGAAGCCCCGCGTCGCAGCACAGCTCAGCCAGTGCGAAGGCGGAAAGCGGAGCGTGCGGGGACGGTTTGACGATGATCGGGCAACCCGCGGCGATCGCCGGCGCGATCTTGTGGGCGACCAGGTTCAGCGGAAAGTTGAAGGGGGTGATCGCAGCCACCACACCGACCGGAAAGCGACGGATGACGCCGTAACGCCCTTCGCCCGCAGAGGCGACGCCCAGATCCAGCGCCTCCTCGTCGTGGCGGCCGGTCTCGTCCGAGGCAAAGGTGAAGACGTCCTCGGCTCGCATGACCTCCGCCATGGCCAGGTCGATCGGCTTGCCGGCCTCGCGGGACAGCAGCTTGGCGAACTCCGCACGATGCAAACGCAATTGAGCGGCCACCTGATCCAGAATCGCTCTGCGTCGGTGGGCGGGCAGGGCGGCCATGGGCTCGCGGGCCTTGCGGGCGGCAGCGAGCGCGGCCTCGATGTGGGAAGCGTCGGCCACGTGGACCGCCCCGACCGGCGAGCCGTCGTAGGGCGATGTCACTTGGTGCAGCGTAGGACCGTCAAGCCACTGGCCGCCGATGAAGCTGGGGAATGTGCGCATGGGGGGAGCCTCGTCGAGCGATATCGGTGCGCAAGACTACACCATCCACGGGGTCAAGGGCGACCGCAACCTGAGCCGTGCCATCATCGGGATCGGCTGCGGAATGCGCGAACCGGGCTCAAGCGTTGACAGGTCCGCGGGTTCCGGGCTGGATCGCGCGCCGACCCTTGCCGTCCCCAGGAGTTGCATGTCCGCGCCCGTGTCCCGCACCGCCGCCATTGGCCGCGCCCTCTGGGTGTTGGTGGCGGTCGTGGTGGTCACCGTGGCCTATCGCGGGCTGCCGATGCAGCAACTGTCGGGAGAAACCCGCTTTGCCGTTTCCCAAGACCTCCGCGGCGTAGACAGCGGCACCGTTTGGACGAGTCTGGCGCAGGCTTGGGGGCAGCCGGTAGAGGGCAGCAACGGTGCCAGCTGGCAACCGGCAACACGCACGCTCTTCTTGCTGGAACAATGGACTTTTCGCGGGCAGTCGGCCGGCCTGCTGTGGACGCAGCTGCTGTGGCTGCTGCTTGCGGTGGTCGGCGTTCAGGCGCTGGCGCGGACGTTGGGGGCGGGTCGAGGGGGCGCCATCGCGGCAGGGCTGCTGTTCGGTCTGCACCCAGCGGTGGTCGAGCCTGGCAGCCAGTTGCTGGCGCGGAGCGAGCTGGTCGCGGCCGTCGGCGTGGTCTGGTCGCTGACAGCGTGGCTGAGGGCGCGTCAGGCGCGATCCCGACCCGGTTTCCAAGGGTTCCGTCGTTGGCGGTTGGTGCATCTGGGCTCTCTGGCGGTGGCGCTGGGCAGCGCGGGCACGGCTGCCTGGACGCTGCCCGTTCTGGTTGTGTGGTCGTGGCTGGACCGCGATAGGCAAGGCTCGGTGCGGTGGACGCCATGGCAGGTTCGTGTGCGGCTGGTGCTGGCCTCGGTGGCCCCGGCCGCGGTGCTGGTCGTTGCGTGGGCAGCCCTGCGCTTCACCGTGCTTGGGGCAGACGGCTGGCCGGCGGTTGCGGTCGATCCGTTGCGCTGGGCGGTCGGACTGGGGAACTCGGTGCTGCGCGTCGCTTCTCTGGGTTTCGACACCGGGTGGCGTGACCTGACCCGCAGCGAAGCGGTGGAATGGTCGGTCTGGTTGCCGGCCCTGCTGGCTTGCGTCGGTGGGCTGGCCGCACTGGCGGTCGCTTGGAGGCATCGCTTCGCCGGTGCGCGAGGCATGACACGGTCCTGCGTGCTGGGGCACCGACCGTCCCTGCCCCCTTCGCCCGGGGCGCCACCGGACAGTGCCCTGGACCCGCAGCGAACGGAGACGGCCGGCGCGGCACTTGCGCTGGGGACGTGGTTGCTGGCCTCGCTGCTGCCGATCGCTTTGCTGGCCGATCTGGACGGTGCGGCGGCCGAAGGTCGGATTCCCCTGTCGGACAGTCGACTGTTGCAGGCGGTCGCTGCGTTGGCCGTGCTGGTACCACTGCTGGTCCGTCACGTGCCTGCCCGGATCCGCTTGATCCCGCTGGCGTTTCTGCTCGTGTGGGTCGCCTTCTCGTTGCACCACTCTGCCGACGCCCGTGCGCCCTACCGCAGTGAGCCGGCGCTGTTGCAGCTTGCCGAAGCCAGATACCAAGCGACGCCAGAGGCGGTGCGCACCCCCGCCGACCGGTGCCGACATGCGACTCGTCGGCTGGCGCTTGCACGGGGGCCGGGGGCGCTGGACGCGGTGCTGGCGGAGAATGAGAAACTGCCGGTCGACTGTCGCATCGATGCCGAGCATCGCTTTCATGTGTTCGCAGCGCTTGCCGCAAGCAATCGCACCCTGCAAGCCCGTGCAATGCTGCCGGATTTGCTTGCGCGTCCGCCCGCCCCCCGATGGCTGCAGGCGACACTGCTGCACCTTGGGGGAGCGTTGCTGCTCGAGACCGGAGAGCCCGCCGACGCCGTGCGACTCCTGCGCAACGCCGATGCGTTGGGCCAGCGCGACTGCAGTCTGGCCCTGCATTTGGGGCGCGGGTACCTGTTGACCAGCCAGCCAGCGCGCGGGGCCATCGCTTTCGAACGTGCGGCGCGATGCACGGCCAGGCGAGGCAAGCCCACGGATCCGCTGCTGAAGCTTGCAGCGGCGCAAGCTTGGGCCGACGCGCGCAACATCGACCGCGCACGGCAGCTGGCAGACGAGGTGTTGAAGCGGGCCGACCTGACGCCTGAGCAACGCGAGCTGGCAAAGACGCTGCGAGCGAGGCTGTCGACAGGCAAGCGTTGACGCAACGCCACCTATTCCGTGGACGGCGGTGACCAGTAACGGTGAACACTGCCGCGACGTGATCGCCGTTGCGTCCGCACTTCTCGCTGGACCCGACACTTCGTTCCTTCACGTCGTCGCGTCGCAAGAATCGTGAGTCGTTGTGATCTCGCGACCTTGTGTGGTCATTGTTCACATCACGTGACGACATCGGTCCGTGTCTGGCGAGAGCGTTTGTGTGCGAACGGGAAGAATTCGCGCGCAAGGCCTCTTCCCTCCTTGCTTCCGGCAAGCGGATCGCGAGGCTTCTCGCGGGCGTCGATCGCGTGACGCCGGGCCAGCAACGACATGCCCTCGTCTCCCCCCCCTCCGGTTCCTGTCTCTGCTACATCGACAATCACGGATTCGCGGAACGCAAAGGCCCCGCGCACCGGCCGGTCTACGCGCCGGGCAATCGCTGTCGTCGTTTTGGCAGGCGTCACCACGTTCGTCACCTACTCGCTGATGGACCGCCACCACGCGGCGCAAGATTCAGAAATCACGGCCGCAGTGCAGCGTGGCGTAGCCCAGGCGCTGGCCGTTGCTCGCTCGCCCGCGCCCCCGCCGCAGGCTTCCGTCATGGTCGCCATGGAGCGCCCCCGTCCCAATCCCGTCCAAATGGGCAAGCCTCTGGACCCGAAGTGGCAACAGCAGCTTGCCGTTCGGTTGGCCCAATTGCCTGCCACTGCACAGGGACTCTCACTTCCCGTAGGAACGGCCGATTGGCGGTCGGCGACGAAGGTGCCGATCGGACCGTACTCCTTTGTCCTGCACGGCATCGTGCGCTACCCGCAGGTTCCAGGGCGCCATCCGTTCGTCCTGTTGATGCCTGGCAACCACGGTCAGTGCCGTAGCGCGGCGGGTGGCGACCGCTGCATGCAGGATGTCACCAAGGGGTGTCCGGCCGACGAGATGCCGGTCGACACCACTGCCGGTCTGGTCTGGGCCGCGGACCTGTTGGCGTCCCGGGGCTGGATCGCGGAAGTCATCGATACTACACAGCTTGTCTGCGCCCAAGGGCCTGAAGCGGTGGCGGTGCGCGCGGAGATCCTCATGGCCCACCTGCGCCGATGGGAAGCCTGGCACGCCGGCGTTCCGGGTGAACTGACTTCTCCCGTGACTGCGCAGGCTGACCTCACGCGCGTCGCGCTTGTGGGTCACTCGACCGGCGCCGATGGTGTGTTGGCGGCGGCCGCTCTGCTGCAAAACCCCGAGAGCAACGGGCTGGGCAACGTCCAGCTGCGCAGCATCGCTTTGGTTGCCCCGACCGATCAGGTTGAGGGGCCACCGCCTCCTGTGGAAATGGGTATCATCCTGCCCACCTGCGACTTCGACGTGTACCCGCTGCGTGGTCGTGCGTTGCTCGACCGCGCCGACGTCGGGCAACCCGGCACCCGCATGGCGATGTGGTTGCTTGGAGGAGGCAGTCACAACGCCTTCAATCAGTCCTGGCGCGACGAGACCGTCGACATCGGACTATCGAACTGCGACCCCGGCTACCGGTTGGGCGGCGACGTGCAGCGCGTGGTGCTCGGTCGTCTGATCGCGGACTGGCTGCAGGCCGGCATCTCTGGCGAGCCCCTGCCCGAGTGGCTTTACGGAAGGGCAAGTCCGCCGATCGCTGCGGCGATCGACCTGCGACCGGTCGTGCTCCGCGCAGGGCGACGCACACCTGACCAACAGCGCATCGTCAGTGACGGCGTCGACAGCTTGACGGCGTGCGAAGGACGTCAGTGCCCCAGCGGCGTGACGCGCGAGCTGCCGACTTGGCTTGCGGCATGGAGTCGCCAACGGGCCTCGCTGACGTGGTCGTGGGCTGCCGGAGACCCGGCATCGGCCACCCACGCCCAAGTGCGCATCGCTGCTTTGGATGGGTCGCCGCGGGACCGACCTTTGCTGTTGAGGGGAGCTTGGCTCGACGCAAGCGGGCGCGAGACCCCCGCGGGGACGGCTGAAGTGCTGCCGCCCTTGGACCAAGCGGCAGAGATCAACGAGGTCGGCACTCGGCCCTGGCCTCTGGCGGCTATCGAGCTGCCTTTGCCCACAGGCAAGGCGCGGTCGACGCTGGCGGGCCTTCGCATCTACCTGGACACCACGACAGCGGGTGTGATCGCCTTTGGCAACGTCTCCTTGGTTTCGCGCCATCTGGGGACCAGCGCCCCCTAAGCCGGGATGGGCAAGGCGGACATCGGGACGGCGGCGCGAGGGCGACCCGACGCCGGCTTGGCTGAACTCCCGCCTCACGCCACACTGCGAGCCATGTTCGACCTGACGCCAGACCTGATCGCCCGCCACGGCCTGACTATCGACGAGTACGCCGACATCCAGCGCCGCTTGGACCGGCTGCCGACGATCGAGGAATTGGGCGTGTTTTCGGCCATGTGGTCGGAGCACTGCGCGTACAAGTCCTCGCGGGTCCACTTCGGGTTGCTGCCCACGACAGGGCCGCACGTCCTGCTGGGACCGGGAGAGAACGCAGGGCTGGTCGCCATCGGTCCCGACCGCCAGGGCCGTCCGTGGGCTGCCGCTTTCAAGATGGAGTCGCACAACCACCCGAGCTTTCTGGAGCCCGTTCAAGGAGCTGCGACGGGGGTCGGCGGGATTCTGCGCGACGTGTTCACCATGGGCGCGCGGCCGATTGCGATCTTGAACGCGCTTCGGTTCGGCACCCCCGACCATCCTCGCACCCGGTCGCTGCTGGCTGGCGTGGTCCAAGGCGTGGGCGGCTACGGCAACTGCATCGGCGTGCCGACCGTCGGCGGCAACTGCGGCTTTGACGCCTGTTACGACGGCAACATCCTCGTCAACGCGTTCGCGCTGGGCGTTGTGCCGGTCGACCGCGTGTTCAAGGGCGCGGCGACCGGTGTGGGCAACCCCGTGATCTACGTCGGTTCTGCAACCGGCAGGGACGGCCTTCACGGCGCAACCATGGCGTCAGCGGCGTTTGACGCGACGGCCCAGGACCAGCGGCCCGCGGTGCAGGTGGGCGACCCGTTTCAGGAAAAGCTCTTGCTGGAGGCGTGTCTGGAGCTGTTCGCCGAAGACTGGCTGGCGGGAATTCAGGACATGGGCGCCGCAGGACTGACATCGTCGGCCTTTGAGATGGCGTCCCGTGCCGGACTTGGCATGTCCCTGAACTTGAACGCGGTTCCGACGCGCGCCGCGAATCTGACCGCCTACGAGTTGCTGCTGAGCGAGAGTCAGGAGCGGATGCTGTTGGTCGCACGCCGAGGCTGCGAAGACCGAGTGCGAGCCGTTTGTGACAAGTGGGGCCTCGAGTCCGCCGTGATCGGCAGCGTGACGGACACCGGGCGCATGGTGTGCCGATTTGACGGTGCGACGGTGGTGGACGTGCCGGTGACGGCGGTGGTGGATGACGCTCCCCGGTACGACCGCCCGCGCCGGCCTCCTGCGGACCTTGAGGAACGGCGGCGACTCGACCTGTCCGACCTGCCCGATCGCGCGGAACCCGGCGACCTGCTGGCCCTGATGGCGCAGCCCGAGATCGCGTCCAAGCGCTGGATTTGGCAGCAATACGACCACACTGTGCGCACCGGCACGAGGGTGGGACCGGGGGCGGCGGACGCTGCCGTGATTCGGGTGCGCGAAAACGGCGCGCGGCTGGCGCTGGCTGTCGATTGCACCGAGCGCTACGGGTTTGCCGATCCGTGGGCGTGCGGCGCGCTCGCAGTCGCCGAGGCCGTGCGCAACCTCAGCTGCGTGGGCGCCGAGCCGTTGGGATTGACCGACTGCCTGAACTTCGGCAATCCGGAAGATCCTGAAGTCATGTGGCAATTGGTCGAAGCGATGCGGGGTGTCGGCGATGCCGCGCGGGCCTTGGGGGCGCCGGTCGTGTCGGGCAACGTCTCGCTGTACAACGCCACGGCGGGCGAATCGATCTTGCCCACGCCGATGATCGCGG